>JAGKWZ010000476.1 GCA_021151605.1 Verrucomicrobiaceae bacterium | reverse complement strand
CGGGTGGTCGTTTGCGGATCTTCACCGGCGTCCCGGGCTTCAAACGGGGACATGGTCCAGTAATCCAGCCGATGTTCGGTCGGACCGATCAGAACGCCGTAGGCGATGGAGCAATACTCGCCGATCACGCCGCTATGCAGCCATCCGGAATTGACATAGGTTCCCTTGCCAATGGTTACCCCCTCCCGCACCTCAACGCTCCCCAGGAAGGCGACACCCTTGATATTCGCCTTCCGGCTGATACGGGCACCCGGCGCGAGCCTGACCCCCTGGAGGCTGGCGCTTAGCCAGCCCAGCCGCGCACCGAGCGCAAAGCGCAAGGACAAAAGGAGATTGGCAAGGAGGGTTCGGAAATCCAGCCTCATTCCCTCCCTCCCTGAAGGCATACTGAAATCGTTTGAGAAACATGGCGCTGGCTGGCGCCATCCAGATACGGGTGCATCGGCAAGCTGATGACCTGCTCAGCCGCCAGGTCGCCATTGGGGAGCGTCGCCGACAGATCCCCAACGGCCGGCTGCTTGTTCAGCGGCAGCGGATAATGAATGGCCGTCGGAATCCCTGCCTCATGTAGCACCTTCTGGACCTGCGATCGTCCCTGGACCCGAATCGTATATTGAGCCCATGCGCTTTGATTGTGAGGTTCGATACACGGAGGCTCAAGGCCGGCCTCGCGCAACAGTTTCGCGTACTCATCCGCCACGCGCTGCCGAGCCAGCAACTCATCATCAAGAATTTCCAGCTTCGGCAACAGGATGGCGGCCTGCAAGGTATCCAGGCGACTGTTCATGCCGACGCGGACATGATGGTATCGCTTTTCCTGGCCATGTCGGGCGATCTGGCGCAACACCTTGGCCAGCGCATCGTCGCTGGTAAAGATGGCGCCGCCGTCGCCATAGCAGCCCAACGGCTTGCTGGGGAAAAAGCTGGTGGTGGCAATCGTGGTCAGGTTGCCGCTCTTGCGTCCCTTGTATGTGGCGCCCAAGCTCTGCGCCGCATCCTCGATCACCGGCAGGCCATGCCTCGCGGCAATGGCGTTAATGGCGTCGAAGTCTGCGCACTGCCCATAGAGGCTGACCGGAATAATGGCCTTGGTCCGAGGCGTAATGGCAGCTTCCAGCAAAGCAGGATCCAGGTTATATGTACGCGGATCAATATCCACATACACCGGCTTGGCGCCCAATACCGCGGCAGCCTCCGCAGTGGCAATGTACGTAAAGCCCGGCGTTATCACTTCATCGCCGTGACCCACGCCCAACGCCATCAGTGCAATCTGCAAGGCATCGGTTCCATTGGCGCAGCTAATGCAGTAGCTGGCGCCGGTGTAGGCCGCCAGCTTTTCTTCCAGTTCGGCAACTTCCGGACCCAGAATATACTGGCCATGGGCCAGAACGCGGGCTATGCCGGCATCTATCCGATCCTTGAGACGGGCTTGCTGGGTTTTCAGGTCACAAAATTCCATCGCTCTCACCTGTCTTCCGATCGCTTCAGATTATCACCATCCAGAAGATAGCGGCTGCCGGTGTGCGGGCAGACATATTCGCCATGCCCGCTCACGGGCAACGGGATTTGCTCGCCATATTCGCTCATCCATCCGACCTGACGGGCCGGCACACCAACCATGAGCGCATAGGGTTTAACGTCCTTGTTAATCACCGCCCCGGCGCCGACAAAGGCGTACTCGCCAATAACGGTCCCGCACACAATCGTGCAGTTGGCTCCGAGAGTGGCGCCACGCTTGACCAGGGTGTCGCGGTATTCACTTTTACGCTCGATAAGCGCGCGGGGATTATAGACATTGGTAAAAACCATGCTGGGACCGCAGAACACGCCCTCTTCCAGAGTGACATTGTCATACACCGACACATTGTTCTGAATCTTGCATTTGTCGCCAATGACAACCCTGTTCCCGACAAAGACGTTCTGGCCGAGCGAGACGCCCCTGCCGACGCGGGCACCGCCACAAACATGCGCGAAGTGCCAGACTCGCGAGCCCTCACCGATCAGAGCTCCCTCATCGACAATGGCGCTAGGATGAATGCTGACGGACATGATGTTAGTACTCCAGCGGCAGGGCTACACGGCGACCATCGCGCGCGGACAAATACATGGCAATGAGCAACTCCAGGCTTTTGAGGCCTTCCCGCCCGTCGGTTTCAGCTTCAGCCTCGCCCTGCAGTGTCTTGATCACGTTGTCGTAATACAGCGGGTGGCCGAACCCGTAAACGCTGGTCGTGGCGTAACTGGCCTCCTTGATCTTTTCATCTTCGGGAAGCATCCGGTCGAATTCCCAGTGCTGGATCTCGTTCACCGCGACGCCGCCAATTCGCACCGTCCCCTTTTCCCCAAGGATGGTGATACTTCCCTCCAGATTCTTGGGGTAGGCCAGCATGGTGACATTCAGCGTACCCATGGCGCCGCTTCGCCAGCGGATGGCGGCAACCCCGGAGTCCTCGACCTCAATGCTGCGCGCGAGCGTGGCGGTGTAGGCCATAACGGACTCGACCGGACCGATGAGCCAATCGAGCAAATCGATGTAATGACTGGCCTGATTCATGAAAGCGCCGCCGTCAAACTCCCAGGTGCCCCGCCACTTGGCGCTGTCGTAATAATCCTGCGGACGCGTCCAGAAGACATTGACGGATACGGCATATATCTTGCCGAAACGCTTTTGCTCCACTGCGCGCTTCAACAACTGCAGAGTCGCATTACGACGATTTTGTTTGACGACAAACAGGCGGACGCCTGCCTTGTCGCAAGCCTCGACCATTTTGAGCCCGTCCTGCCAGCGGGTCGCCATGGGCTTTTCCGTCATGACGTGCTTGCCGGCCTCGGCCACCTCGACAGCCTGCATGGGATGCAATCCGCTCGGCGTGGTCAGGATGACACAGTCTGCGGAGGTCTGCGCGAGCATATCGGTCAGTTTGGCGTGGCCGCGAGCGCCTGTCTTGGCAACTGCTGCCTGGAGAGCGGTGG
>JAGKWZ010000475.1 GCA_021151605.1 Verrucomicrobiaceae bacterium | reverse complement strand
TATTTCGAGCGCCTGATTTAACTCCCACGAATATGCAGGCGCCAGGCCGGGTGAACCGTGCAAAAAGTGGCCTTATTGATCCTCAGACTCGGCTTCTGCCTTCCCAGCTTGCATTCGCGACACTTCCCCAGTCCAATCGGACCTTGATGCGCCTTCTCACCTTTCTTTTTTTCGCCGCTACCGTCGCTGCCCAGACCCCTCGCGATCTCATTGAGCAATACACCGCCGATGCCAGCCTCCTCCAGCGTCACTGGGCCATCACGGGGGACTCGATAAAGTCCATGGACCGCGAGCAGCAGATGCTTCAGGGCTGGCTCGCACGTCTGGAAAAGCTCGAATTCCCCAAGCTCCTCCCAGCGGAGCAGATCGACTTCATCCTCCTGCGCAATGACCTGGAGGCCAGCCTCATGCGCCTGGGTGACCGACGTGACGAAGCGCAGGAGTTCGCACCATGGCTGCCTTTCCGCCCTATCATCGGCGGACTCACCGATCAGCGCGTCCATGGCGATCCACTAAATCCCGAGAAAGCTGCCACCAGCCTGGCTCCGCTCGCCAAAACAGTGTCCGACCTCCAATCCAAGCTCAAAACCGCCAAAGATAAAAAGCCCGCAGAATCAAAACCTGCCGATCCCACGAAAAAGCCCGAAGCCATCGTCCTGCCCACGGCTTATCAGGCGCTCCGAGCTGCCGAGGCTACCGATGGGCTTCGCGAGTCCCTCAAAACCTGGTTCAGTAACTACGATGGCTTTCTGCCAGACTTCTCCTGGTGGATGAAACAGCCCTATCAGGAAGCGACCAAAGCTCTCGAAGACTACGCCAAATTTCTCCGCGAAGAGCTGGCAGGGATCAAGAACAAGGACGACGCCCCGCTGCTGGGCAAAACTCAAGGGGCCAGCAATCTCCAGGACCAACTCAGCCATGAATTCATCCCCTACACGCCCGATGAACTCATCCAGATCGCCGAGCGCGAGTTCGCCTGGTGTGAGACCGAGATGAAAAAAGCCGCCCAGGACATGAAGCTTGGCGATGATTGGAAAAAGGCTCTCCTCCGGGTAAAGCTCCAGTATGTCCGACCCGGCGAGCAGGAATCCTTCGTCCGCGCCGAGGGTAAAAGGGCCATCGACTTCGTCACGAAGCACGACCTCGTCACTGTCCCCGCCGACTGCGCTGAATGGTGGGGCACACACATGCTCGGCCCACAGGAGCAAAAACAGATCCCGTATGCCGCCTACAGCGGGCACGACATCCTCGTCGCCTACGCCAATGAAGCGATGAAGCATGAGGACAAAATGATGTCCATGCGAGGGAACAACCGCCCCTTCATGCGCAACGTCGTTCCCCATGAACTCATTCCCGGCCATCACCTCCAGCGTTACATGGCCGACCGCCACCGCCCTTACAGACAGGGCTTTAGCACCCCCTTTTACGTCGAAGGCTGGGCGCTCTACTGGGAGATGCGCTTGTGGGATCTGGGCTATCAAACCACCCCTGAGGACCGTATCGGCGCGCTGTTTTGGAGAATGCACCGCTGCGCTCGCATCATCGTCACGCTGAAATTCCACCTCGGCCAAATGAAGCCGGACGAAATGGTCAAGTTCCTGGTCGAGCGTGTCGGCCATGAGAAATTCGGTGCCACCAGTGAGGTCCGCCGCTTCATCAAAGGCGACTATTCCCCTCTCTACCAGTGCGGTTACATGCTCGGCGGGCTCCAGCTCATTGCCCTGCACCAGGAGGTCGTCGCCGCTGGCAAGATGAGCGAAAAGCAGTTCCACGATGCCATCCTTCAGCTCGGCCCCATTCCCATCGAGCTGGTCCGCGCCAGCCTGCTGAAACAACCTCTGAGCGCTGACTTCAAAACGACTTGGAAATTTGATGAGAAGAAAGCCAAGCCCTGAGTGGACTCTAACTGGAGCGTGCGGCAGCCAGCAATCCCTGACGCATCGCCTCCAGCGGCGCGCTACCTCCGAACCAGTGCTCAAATGAGATCGCTCCCTGGTGTAGAAGCAGGCACATACCGTCGGCGTGCCGTGCTCCAGCGGCGGTGGCCTGCTGGATGAGATCCGTCGGACCGCTGGCACGATAGACCATGTCATAGACGAGGTGGCGGCTTTCCAGTGAACTGGCCGGCAAAAGGGGCGCATCTTCCACCTTCATGCCGACGGAGGTGGCGTTCACGATGAGATCGATCTCAGACAGATGGCTGGCGATGGCGGCGTGCTCCAGCGTGCAGGTTTGCAAATCGACGGCATCCTGGGTCAGTGAGCGCAGTTCGGCCATCAGAGGGCTCAGCTTCGATTCTGTGCGATTGGCCAGAAGGAGATGGCGACATCCGGCGAGCACACTTTGCACGGCAACAGCGCGTCCAGCACCACCACCGGCACCCAGAATGAGCACCCGCAGATCCTTCACCTCCACCCCAAAGGCCTCCTTCACACTGCGGAGAAAGCCCGGACCATCCGTGTTGTAGCCAAACAGCCGCCCGTCCCGGATCGCCAGCGTATTCACCGCGCCTAGCTGGCGTGCCAGAGGATCGACGACATCCACGGCGTCCAGAGCCTCAAACTTATGTGGGATGGTGATGTTCACGCCAAGGAATCCCTGCGCGGCGAAGAGCGCGAATGCCTCCTTCACCTTTCCCACAGGCACCTGAACACGCACGTATTGCGCGTCGATGCCGCAGGCTTGCAGCGCCGGATTATGCATCTGGGGAGACTTCGAGTGCGAGATCGGATCGCCAATGACGGCGAGACGTGCGGGCGGAGTCAGTGCGGGGAAGTTGTGCAGTTGGTCAAAAGTGAAAAACGGAGAGGCCACATCCAGACATGGCATGTCGTCGCGACATGGGAAAGGGCGCAGTTCGGGTTCATCCGCGAACAGCCCTCATCGCCGCGAGAACAATCGACCTTGAGCCCGCAATGCCCGCCCTCGAAACGCGAACAACCAACCTCGAAACGGGAATGCGCGTCCTCGAACTGGGAATCGG
>JAGKWZ010000474.1 GCA_021151605.1 Verrucomicrobiaceae bacterium | reverse complement strand
ACACATCACTGCTTTGGGCCTACCGCCCCCGCTGGGGTGGCAGTCATGAGCTGATGCTGGCTTTTGGCAAAGCCTGCGTCGCCACGGGGCGCTATGACACTTTAGTCCCCTCGCGTCTCATGGTGGCAGCGGCAGATGTCGCTGGAGAGGTCTATGACGCTCTAGCCGTTTTTCGTGATGAACGGGTGAAGTCGGCGCTGGTGGAGATGAGCCAGCGCTATCTGGTAGCATCGACTACTGCGACATCCCAGACTCGGCACCTCAGGCAGTCGAATGCCGCAATGTGCGCCTGGCTTGCGGATGATGACCAGCTGGCCAAGAAAGCCCTCCAGTCTGTCGGTCCGAAGCTTAACCTAAGTACGCGCCAAATGCTGAATGATCTACTCATGCATGAAGCCATGATGCGGGCTGAAGTAGCGGCAGATGTCGGCGATTATGGAGAGGCCATCAAATCTGCAGCCAATCCTCCACCGAAAACGCCACTCCAAACAATTCACGAAACTCTCAACAAGATTGAAGAAAATGGGCTCGCGTCCGAGGCACTCGCTTATCTGGAAGAAATGCGTGAACTGACCAGCCTCCAAAAGAAAATCGAGTCAGGCGGCTGGGTATCACTGCACTTTCACCGACATCTGGCCAGCTTTTACCAAACTGATGGCGGAGAATGGACCGTGGACCCTGATGGATCTCTGGTGGCCCATGGTACGGATCATCCGCGCGCACGTCTGATCCTGCGTGTACCGATGGGGCCGAATGTCGAAATGAAGGGAGAGATCTCCTTTGATATTCCCCAATCAGTGGTGGAGAGCCAATTTGGGACGGGAGTCGGCCCGATGCTACACTGGCTCCCAGACTGCACGAGCGGAGTGCGCGCGATGCTTTTTCATCTAGATGCCACGCACGGCTGCACGAAGGCATGGTGTGAGAGCATGAATAACAGTACGGCAGACATTCATTTCCAGTCCAAGGAGTGGAATAGCTTCAGCATCCGAGCCGCCGACGGCTATCTGAGTTACGATGTCAATGGGCTCAACATGACCGAGAAACATGAGATGAAGAAGCTGGGTTTAGAGACCGAGTCCGGACTGCTGGGTTTTGGCAGCTATCGCCTGCCCATTGGGGGAAAAGCTCGTATTCGTAACGTCAGCATTCGCAAAATCTCCGCTGATGACCTGCTGCCGGTCACACCTGCGACAGTCTCGAAAACTCCGGCAGCGGGCTCTGTGGTCGCTAGCTCACCCGAGCCTTCTTCAGCTACAGGCTCGAAGCTATGGCAGATAGGGCTCCTGGTCGTCCTCGTAGTGCTGGCCATCTTGATTCCCCGCTTTTTACCCTCAAAAGAATAAGGCCTCGGATCAAGAGTTTCGCCCAAGGAGTGCCAACATTCGCCCAGTGCGGCCTTTTTCCAGCCGATAGGAGTAATAGCGGCTCGGATCGGAGGATGTGCAAATGCCGCAATCAGCATAGTGCTCCGGGAGGATGCCCGCGCTGAGGCAGCTTTCGCGAATCTGGGAGGCGAAATCGATCTCGTAAGCCGGTGGGCGTATGCATGGGGCGAGTTGCACACGGATGTCTTCGGGCTTCGTGCCAAAGTGCTCGCGCATAAGTCGGATTCCCTCTGCGGCGATGCCCAATTCAGAGCCTTTTTTGCCCGAATGCAGTACGCCAAAGGCTCCGCTTTGAGGGTCGGTGAGGAAAATCGCCCCACAGTCGGCGACGTAAATTCCGATCAAAAGATCTCGGCTTGCCGAAATAATGCCATCCACCTGAGGAAAGGGATGACTGGAAGGCTGATGGAGGACGGCGACACCTTTTCCGTGTACCTGTTCGGCGATGCAAAGCTGGTCTGCTGAGTAGCCCATTTCGCTAGCCTGCTCACGATGCCAGCTCCATAGCCGCTCAACAACCTCTGAGCGCTCAGCATCAACGGGAATCGTAGGGTGGCGAAGGATAAATCGGTGGGCGAAGGCAGGTTGCGCCTCCAGCAAAGGAAAGGTCATCCAAAGCGGCTCAGTCATATACGGGGGATGGGACAAAAATCGAAGGGCGCATGGGATGATCCCATACGCCCTTCAACCAATTCACAAACAAACGAAACCAAAGATTAGCGAACTAATGCGGCATCCCTCGAATGATATGAGGTGAGAAAACCTGCGGCATCTGTGGCGGAGGATTCATGCATTGCATCGGCGATCTGACTCTGAAGTTCATCGCGCAGGCGGCTGACGAGGTCGAGACCTTTTGCCGTGACACGCACCATGACCTTGCGGCGATCATCAATTGCGTGTGTGCGTTCCATATAGCCAAGTTTTTCAAGGCGATCCACCAAGCCTGTCGCGGCGGCCGTGGAATGTCCCATCTTCTTGGCAATATCTGTCATCGTGAGTTCCTTCGACGAAGCCAAATAACTAAGAAGGAAGAACTGAGCGAAGGAAATGTTATCACGATTTAGCTCCCGTGACAGGTTGAGCAAGAATTCGCGCTGGCTGAACAGAATGAAATCCGCCAGCTTTGCGTGGTCTTTGCTCTGGGGGGTGGCTGGTGTCATGGTGGGCATGTCAGGGGCTTATGGTTATCGAGAATTTTCAGAATGTGACGTAATATACAAAGTTCAGAATTTAAGTTCAAGCTAAAACCATAGAAACTGTAAAACATCTCAATCATATTGAATTAAACTCTCAACTACGAGAAATTAATTACACCGAATTATCAACGATGAATGGTTCTGCGACAAGTTTTTTTATCGGCTTGGCAGCAGCACTTTGGAATCAAGTGAGGGTTTTTTTAAAATTCCACACTTACCAAGCATAGAACCAGTGCATTCACCTCTCACACGCATGAAAAAGCGGAACCTAAAATAGGTTCCGCTTCGAAAAGTTAAATTATTTTGGGTTGTTTACCAGCGGTCTTCGCCACCGCCGCCACCTTCGTAGCCACCCTTACGGCGATCATCTCGCTCCCACTTTTTGCCGCCGCCACCGCCGCCAC
>JAGKWZ010000127.1 GCA_021151605.1 Verrucomicrobiaceae bacterium | reverse complement strand
TAGATAACACATTCTGAAAATAATAGAAAAATCAATCGCATCAATAAAAACAATAATAAATGTTAAATATCAATTACGCAATAACAATCACCTTTGTGTTTCAAAACTGATAAAAGAGAATTATTCCTACTTCCTTAGTTCTGAAGATGGCGCTCCACCCTTGCTATTCCCGCCCATGCCCAACTTTTTCGGCTGCGCTTCAAGCTTGCTTATTTCGAGATCAGCTAGGTAATGATTGCTTGAGGGCACCTTTCCTCGCGCTGTTTTACAAAGTTTCTGCCGCTCGGGAGATCTGAAAAGTCTCTCAAAGAGAGCCATGACGACCTCTTATTTATCGAGGGGCTCCCGGAGCTTCGAAGCAGGCAAAAGGCCTCTGCAAATCGAGCATCACAGCTTGCTGCGTAGAATCGTGCTCGATAGTGCGCTGCGGCTGGAAAGGTGGGGCGGTTGGTCCTCTAGTCGCCGAGATCGGGAACGGCGCGTGGTGGACCACGCGCCCATAGCCGCGTTCTTTGATGCACTCAATAGTGATGACTACGACACTTCAGTGCCGGGTGTGGAGACCTCGCGGGATTAGTCGCGCTTGGCCTTCTTCTCCTGCTTGGCGAGCTTCTTCTCCTTCATGGTTTTCTGGGGAGCCTTTTTCTTCTCTTTTTTGGCGTCTTGAGCTTTCATGGGGATGTCACGGGTTTGGGTTTACCGACCTCTCGGTGCGGCATGGTCGATGTTCTAGCGTCTGTTTGAAAAAGGAGCAACGCCAAACCTCCACGCCAGGACACGACTTCGCTTCTGCCCCTGTGCCATGTCGATGATCCGCACCTCTGCTGCCCGCGCACGGCGCAGAGCCTTCTCCAAAGCAGTGAGATGCTCGCTCTTCGAAACCAGTGTGGTGAACCAGCCGACCTGTGCCGCATAAACAGCACTTTCCTGAATCATGCGCTGGATGAAGCCCAGCTCTCCGCCCTCGCAGCACAGCTCCCCTGCCCTGCCGCCGAAGTTCAGCGCCGCCTTCTTCACGCCGAGGTTTCGCAGCTTCCGTTCCGTGCCTGCCGCAGCTTCCGCCACGGAGGCATGAAAAGGTGGATTGCACATGGTGAAGTCATAGTGCTCAACCCTTCCGATCATGCCATGAAAGCAGCGTGAAGCATGACTTTGCAGCCTCAGCTCGATCAACCCCGCCACGCGTGCATGACCAGCCGCCAGCTTCCGTGCCCATTGAAACGCCTCCTCATCCAGCTCGGCCCCCACGAAGCTCCAGCCAAACTCGCAGGCACCGATCAGCGGATAAATGCAGTTCGCCCCAGTGCCCACATCCAGCACCCGCACCTGCGGCCCTTGCTTCCGTTCGATCAGATCCGCCAGGTGATGCAGGTAATCGCAGCGCCCAGGAATCGGCGGACAAAGGTAACCCGGCGGCAGATCCCAGTGCTCCAGGCCATAGGCGTCCTTCAGCAGCGCCTGGTTCAGCGCCTTCACCGCGTGTGGATCAGCAAAGTCGATGCTCACCTGCCCATGCCCGTTTGGTTTCACAAACGGCCCCAGTTCCGCGCTAGAGGACACCAACCGCTCGAAGTCATAGCCGCTGCGGAAGCGATTCAGCGGATGCATCGTAGGCCGAACTTCCGAGTTCGGCTTTTGAACGAGCTTGGAAGTTCGTTCTACTGCCTTCCCACCTCCGGGCGGCGTGCGGTCATCGCCGAAGTACTTCTCGCTGCGGTAGCGCAGCCACACACGCAGCACCTGCGGCACCTTCTCGCGTTCTGCCTCAGTCAGAGATTCATAGAGCGCCAGCGCCTTCTCACGTTCGCCACGGCAGGCGCGGTTGTTGTGCGCATCCCAATAGCTCCGTGCCACTCGGATACGGCGCACCGTCTCTTTGATCAGAGCTTCACCGGTCAGCGGTTTGGCGTTGGGCTTTTTCTTGGCGGGCATGGGTGGGCTGAGATACTCGAAAAGGCATGGAAAAGCTAGAGTGGCAGCATTTCATGAAGTCCGAGACCTCTGTAGCGCCATGCCCGACGCTTGCTCCACCTAGTCAATGTTATGGGAGCCAACCTGGGGTAAAATCTGTTCAAGCAAAGCTTAGCCATTCAGAGAGTTTGGTCAGGTGCGGGCTGTTTTCGGCTAGGCAGGCTTGAAGGTAAGCGATGAGGTGCTGACGGTGTTTTTTGGCTTCTTGGTGGAGGCCAGAGGGCTTTTCGGGCAAACGGTGATCGGTGGGCTTAACGCCAACAGTTTTGCCGATGCGGTAGAGCCAGGGTTCAAGATCGGGTTGAATTTCGATGAGGTGTTTGCCCTCGGTTGGGTGCTTGGAGAGCACGAGCCCTAGGTCGAGACGCTCTTCGATAATCTTGTATTGGCGCAGGTAGAGTGGCGGAGGCTGTCCGGGATCTTGATCGATCAAGCCGAGGTCATTAGATCTTTTAGATTCAGAAAGTGCTTTGGAAACACGCCCTTTGCCTGCGTGATGGGAAATCTGGCGAATGGGTTTCCCCATCGCCAGTATGAGAGCTTCGTCGTTATCACATTCGAGATGAATCATTTCACATCTGGCAGCAGCCGGTCGAAGTTGAAGAAGGCATCCATGCTCCACTCTTTGATCTGGTCGATCTGCTCCTGATTGAGCGGATAGGCCTTCGTCTCGAAATTTTCCATGCGGCAGAGGACAACGTTGAGGTCGCTGACCGGAGTCTTCGAGAGCAGAGAATCCAGCATGTAGGGGCTGTGAGTCGTCAGGAAGAACTGATTGCCGCGCTCATCGAGTGCGATGCGTTCGGCGAGGGTCTTGGTATAGGGCGGGAAAGAGTGGGCTTCGGGCTCGTCGAAAGCTAAAACAGCATTTCTGTTTGTCTCCAGAGCCAGTGAGTAGAAAACCATTCGCCTCAATGTTTCGGACGTGGCCGAATATGGGAAGGAAATTAGTGTGTCATCAACCTCACGACTCACCAAAATTTTTCTGGAATTACCATCCAAGTGTAGCCGATAGCCTGTCGCCTGATAGAAACTTGAGACTAGCTGCCTAGCATCACGACTTGAGTAGAGCACCCCTAGGAGATTTTGGCCAAATGGCGGCAGCAGTCGATCTTCGACACTATGCCCCTCACCAACGTCATTGCTAAAGGTGTAGTAGGAACATGTAGGCCATGTTTCGCTACCAGCAATGGTTCCGATAAAGCCTTTGTCGGTTACAAAACCATTCCCCCTTGGGCTACCATCAACACTGAATCTAAATTCATAACCATGACCACCAGGCATCAAACCGATCTTGAAGTTGTCGAGTTCAACAGATGTCCCGAGCTTGAAGTCATTGTTCGAAAAAAGCTCCGAAGGATGCGTTGCTCTGCAGGTCTTCATAAGAAGACCTGAATTCTGGAACTTCAGGTCTCCAAAGAGTGAAAGCACCTCAAGGAGATTGGTCTTCCCCGCGTTCGGCTCACCGATGAAGACGTTCACCCGGCGGCAGTCGAGATCGAGTTCGCGGATGGATTTGAAGTTTCGGATGGAGAGCTTGTGGATCATGGCGGAGCCGCGTGAAGCGGTGAAAGTCAGTGCTGGAAAGAGTAACGCCCCAAGGGCGAGTTCGGCAAGGGGTTTGCCGAGGGCCGCTTGGGGCGTTGGAGTCGTTCGAGAAACGAACTTGGAAGTTCGTTCTACGGCTTAGCCGTTCGCACGCAGGATCTGCGCGAGGACGTAGGGGAGGATGCCGCCGGCGCGGTAGTAGTCGATTTCGACGGGGGTGTCGATGCGGACGACGAGCGGGATGTCGAAGGTGCTTCCGTCGGCTTTGTGGACGCGGAGGGTGGCTTCGCTCATGGGCTTGAAGTCGTTGGACAGGCCGAGGAGGTCGAAGGTGGCATCGGCGAGGTCTTTGACCTTGTCGTAGTCGGCCTTGTTCTTGAAGTTGCAGGGCAGTACGCCCATGCCGACGAGATTGCTGCGG
The DNA here is from genome assembly GCA_021151605.1 of Verrucomicrobiaceae bacterium. Lineage (GTDB taxonomy): Bacteria > Verrucomicrobiota > Verrucomicrobiia > Verrucomicrobiales > Verrucomicrobiaceae > Prosthecobacter. The sequence goes on along the minus strand of JAGKWZ010000127.1, from coordinate 11,029 downwards.
TGGATGCGCTCGAAGGACTTCGTGATGACGGCTTTCACACCGAGAAGACGAGTGCCTTTGGCGGCCCAGTCGCGGCTGGAGCCCATGCCGTAGTCTTCACCGCCGAGGATGATGCTCGGGGTGCCAGCGGCTTTGTAGGCCTCGGCCGCGTCGTAGATGCTCATTTCAGTGCCTGCGGGCTGCAACAAGGTGTCGCCGCCTTCTTTGCCGCCGAGCATGAGGTTCTTGATGCGGACGTTGGCGAAGGTGCCGCGGGTCATGACGAGGTCATTGCCGCGACGGCTGCCGTAGCTGTTGAAATCAGCCTGCGTGACGCCGTGGTCGGTGAGGAATCGGCCGGCGGGGCTGGCTTTCTTGATGGCTCCGGCGGGGCTGATGTGGTCGGTGGTGACCGAGTCACCGAAGATGCCGAGCGGGCGGGCGCCTTTGATTTCCACGATGTCGCCGGGGGTCATGCTGAAGTCGGCGAAGAAGGGCGGATGCTGGATGTAGGTGGATTTGCCGTCCCACTCGAAGACCTCGCCGATGCTGCCTTGGATCTCGTTCCACTTCGGATTCTGCGAGGCAAAGTCGGTGTAGAGCTTGCGGAAGACGTCAGGCGAAAGGGCGGACTCCATGGCATCGCGCACTTCTTTGAGCGTGGGCCAGATGTCCTTCAAATAGACACCGCTGCCGGCGACGAGCTCGTCCTTGCTCAAATCAATATCGACGGTGCCAGCGATGGCGTAGGCGACGACGAGCGGGGGCGACATGAGGAAGTTTGCCTTGATGCTCTGATGCACGCGGGCCTCAAAGTTTCGGTTCCCGGAGAGCACGGAGGCGGCGACGACGTCCTGGCCTTTGACGACATCTTCAATGCCAGCGTCGAGCGGGCCGGAGTTGCCGATGCAGGTGGTGCAGCCGTAGCCGACGGTCTGGAAGCCGAGCTTGTCGAGCTCGACCTGGAGGCCGGTCTTGGTGAGGTAATCGGTCACGACGCGGCTGCCTGGCCCGAGGCTGGTTTTGACGGAAGGCTTCACGGTGAGGCCCTTCGCGTTCGCTTTCTTCGCGAGCAGACCGGCGGCGAGCATGACGCTCGGGTTCGAGGTGTTCGTGCAGCTCGTGATGGCGGCGATTAGCACGGAGCCGTCGGTGATGGTGTCTTTCGTGTCGGCTTTGCTGTTCACGACGACTTCGGCGGGCTTGAAGGACTCCGCTTTGCCGAATCCACCGGCTTTGACATCCGCGCCGAGGAGGTCGCGGAACTTCGTCTTCAAAGCGGGCACTTCGATGCGGTCCTGCGGACGCTTCGGACCGGACACGCAGGGCACCACGCCGCTGAGGTCGATCTCCATCTCGGTGGTGAATTCGATGCTGCCCTTCTCGGTGGGGATGCCCCACATGCCCTGCGCCTTGTAGTAGGCCTCGACGGTCTTGCAGAGTTCCTCGCTGCGGCCGGTGCCGCGCAGGTAGGCGACGGTTTCTTCGTCCACGCCGAAGAAGCCCATCGTCGCGCCATACTCGGGTGCCATGTTCGCGATGGTCGCACGATCGGTGACCGGCAGGCTGACCGCGCCGGGGCCGTAGAATTCGACGAATTTACCGACGACGCCGAGCTTGCGCAGCTTCTGCGTCACTTCGAGCACGAGGTCGGTGGCGGTGACGCCTTCTTTGAGAGCACCCGTGAGATAAACGCCGACGACTTCCGGCACCAGGAAGGTCACCGGTTGGCCGAGCATGCCCGCTTCAGCTTCGATGCCGCCCACGCCCCAACCGACGACGCCAAGACCATTGATCATCGTCGTGTGCGAATCGGTGCCGACGAGCGAATCCGGGTAATACACGCCATCTTTCTCCAAAACACCCTTCGCGAGGTATTCGAGATTCACCTGATGCACAATGCCGATGCCGGGAGGCACCACTTTGAACGTATCAAAGGCCTGCTCGCCCCATTTCAGGAACTGGTAGCGTTCCTTGTTGCGCTCAAACTCCAGCGCGAGGTTTTGATTGAGCGCCTGCTGCGTGCCGGCGAAATCGACCTGCACCGAGTGGTCCACCACGAGATCGACCGGCACCAGCGGCTCGACCATCTTCGGATTCTTGCCGAGCTGCTTCACCTTCGAGCGCATCGCAGCCAGATCGACCAGCAGCGGCACGCCCGTGAAGTCCTGCAGCACGATGCGGGCGACGGTGAACGGGATTTCATACTCGCCGGGATTCTTCGCATTCCAGTTCGCCAGGTTTTTGACATCGGCCTCAGTGACCTTCTTGCCGTCCAGATTGCGCAGCAGGGACTCCAGCACGATGCGGATGGAAACCGGCAGCTTCGAGACGTTGCCAATACCAGCCTGTTCGAGTGCGGGCAGGGAGTAAAATTTGCCAGATGAGCCGGAGCCGGTGGTGAAGGTCTGAGGGGTGTTCATTGAGGGGAAGTCGAGGGAGACGGAGAAATAGCGAACGTAGCAGGTTTGACACCCATTTTTTTGCCTTCCTGAGCCTGAAAGCTGAATTTGGCCCACACTACCAGAGCAGGAGCGTGGCGGCCGGGCTGTCTTTCACGGGGGCTTTCGCCTCGGTGCGGATCACTGCTTCGATCTGTTTCGCCCACTCGCGGCAGGCTTTGCGGAAGTAGGTGTAGGTCGTGTAATCGTGGACGTAGAGGATGATTCCAGAGCGGTTTTGCTCCGCATCGGCGAACTCGTAGAGCACCTGGCCAGTCTTTTCATCCCGCAGCCTTCCCTCAATCGCCATGTTCCCTTTCAGCTTGTGGGACACGGCGGTCTCAGCTCCGGGCCAAAGAAGGATGTTGATACCTTTGCGAGCCAGGCCTCCGAGGACTGGATTGGGGTTAAATTCGACAATGGCTAGCTCGAGCACAAGGCTGTCTTTATCGGCAGGATCGACGACCTCGCGGCGGTCCTCCGGCGCGGTTCGAAAGGCTTTGGCCACCTCGCCCTGGAAGTAGTCGGCGAGCTTGCGCACGTTCTTCTGGCGAGACTTTTCACCCACTTCGATCTTCGAAAGCGTGCGCGTCATGGGGCGCAGATGCTCGATGGAAACCGGGGCGATGTGGATGTGCGGGCGTTTCTCAGCCTCCGTCCAGGCCTTGGCATTCGTGTTCTTCCAGTCGTGCAGGAAGGGCGACTTCTCTGCGTCTGTCTTTTTCAGTTCCGAACCGTGCTGGAGGAACGGTGAAGGCGTGGCAGGGAATGCTTTGACCAGGCGCTGGGCCGAGCGGCAGGAGACACAGGTCAATAGAAGAGCGAGGGCGAGCAGGAGTCGGGCAGTCATCAGATCTGAGTGCGAACGAGAATGGGCGGTTTATTTCCCCTGACGGGCGAGTTTGGCGGACAGTAAATAATTACGCCGCACATGGTCCCCGAGCTGTCGGGAAAGTCGGGTCTCAGCCACCTTGTCACGAGAGCGGACGGTCTTGCTGATGTCTCCGAGGGCGAAGTCGTAGCGCACGAGGGTGAGGTCGTGAAAGACGGTGGTGGCGCGGGCGGGAAATCCACCGAGGGCGAGATCCTTCCAGGCGAGCTTCTGCTCCTCGTGCGTGTCCACACAGAGCACACGGAGCAGGAAGCGCAGGGAGCTGAAGGCGGGACCCGTCCACGGCGCGTGATAGACGAACGCCCCAGCTTTCTCGTAGGGCATCTCGCCTCCGTCACTCATGGCCGCGACATGCTCGGGCGTGTAGAAATCCCGCCGCACAGGCAGGCGACGGAGAGCCAGCTTCTCCGGGCCGCCGGGAGTGCCCGCGCGATAGCCCCAGAGCTTCTGGCCGGGCTCACTGAGGACGAATTCCATGAAGGCGGTGGCGAGTTCGGGATCAGGCGCACCGCGCATCATGGCGATGGGATCGACGCTGATGGAGGTGCCGCCCACGGGCATGATGAATCCGACCCGCGAGGTGCCATCGGCCCCGCGCACGGACTCCTCGGCAGAGCGCCCGTAGAAGTCGATGCACATGCCCGCCGCCGCATCCCCACGCAGGACATCCAGGGGGATCTTCGTCGAGGTATCGCTGAAGTAGCGGGCATTGGCGCTGATGCGCTGGATGAGGGAGAGACCCGCCACCCAGCCGCGCCGGATCGCTTCGGGCTCGATCTCCGCCGCCTTCAGATGGCCAGGCTCTTGGGTCAGGCGGGCCAGTTCCGTCTGCATCTCCTGCTGGATGAGCATTTCAAAAGCCTTCGTCACCGAGCTGCTGCGGCCCGGATCAGCCAGGGCGATCATGCCTTGCAAGCGCGGATCGGCGAGGTCGCGCCACTGGGCGGGATCTTTTTCGATGCCGAGACGGCGCAGGACATCGCGATTGAAGACGATGCCAAAGCTGGAAAGGCAGGTGCCGCACCAGCGGTCCTTGGCATCGCGGAAGGGCTCGCCGCTCAGGTTTTCGGGGATGATGGCATCCGTGAACCAATCGAGATGTTTGATCCGCAGGGCAGCAAGTCCGGTATTCGGCCCACTCTCGGCCACGAGGGTGCCCGCCTCTGACTGGAGCTGGAAATCAAAGCCGCCTCCGCCAAAGAAGAGGTCGATGCCGATGCCGACCTTGGATTTTAAGAACTCAGCCCGAGCAGGATCATTCGCAGGGGCTTTCGGGTTCAGGCAGGCCTGGGCGGTGTCAGCGGCCCAGGTGCGTTTAAGGGACTGCTCCCAATGATGCTGAAAGGCGGCGGTGTACTCAGACTTCAGCATCATGGCGATCTCCGAGGTGCCACCCGGCACGCGCCAGTCGATGAAGACAGTCTGCCCCGTGCGTGCTTTCCAGTCGCGGGCAAAGGCTCGGCCAAACTCCTCGCGGATGCGCTCGTGGTGCGGGGTGATGATCACCAACCGCCGGTCGAAATGCGCCGGTGCCGTGCTGTTTCGGGGCTTCAGGACAAAGGGCCCGAGCAAAGTCATCAGCATCGCGAGGGCGATGGCGGATTCTTTGCGCCGGGCGAGGAGGAAGTGGAGGACACGCATGACAGGCGGACTGGCCTCGATCCAAGCGGAAACGCCGCAGCACGGCAAGACGGTTCGTGGAGAGCGGGCGCTTAGTGAGCGGCCTTTTTCTCTTCGTGACCAGCAGCAGGCTTGGCATGGTCATCATGTTTGACTTCACCATGGCCTTCCGCGTGAGCATCACCGTGGCCCTTGTGCATGCCTTCGTGCAGGACCTGAGTTTCTTCCCAACTGTGCTTGGCGCAGGAAGGGCCAAAGGAGATGAGAGCGGCGGCAGCGAGGAGGGTGAGGGCGACTTTCTTCATGAACAGGAGATTGAGTGGGGGTGACCCATCGTAGGAGCTTTTCACGCTGGCTCAAGCCTTTACTCACTGGCAAAGCACGGCTTGATGGCAAAACTCCCTCAGGGATGGCCAAAGCGCAGACACTGAAACCACAGCGGCGCAAAAAAAGGTTCCACGCCCTCCCGCACCCCTTTCACCGTATTCTTTTATAAACAGGACCGTGTGGAGAAATCAGCCGTCCCTTATCCAGACGAAAGACTTGAGGCATGGTTACACCAGACATTTTTCCAAAAGTAAATTTCACATCTCCGTCTGTGACAAGTTCCCACTTACCTTTGTTGTGCCAATCGTTTACTGGTTCATCTAGGGGTGGCTTTAAGAAAGTGAACAGCATGGTTCCGTCAGGAAAGAGAACAAAAATTGTTTCACTCTCCGAGTCATGCCAAGCACCCGCCATTGAGGAACGCTCCTGCCCGCAGCATGAAATATGAAGGAACGAGGAGCAGAGAAGTAATAGAATGATTTTCATAACTACTTATTAAATTGGACTAAAAGGAGTCAGGTGTTTCATTTTGCGTAATTCCAGAAATTCAGACGCTCGCTTCCAGGATCTCTCGCTGCAGTTTGAGCAGCTTCTTGCATTCCGGCAAGACCTTCCCCAGCGCTCCTGTCTCCCGGCTTACCGTGCTCCGCGCCCCCATGTGCAGCCGCTGTGAGATCCAGTCCAGCACCGACGTCGTCTCAAGTTTCGCTGTCAACGCGATCAGCGACTCCCTCTCCTACCCTCGGACGCAGGCCTCCCCCAGTGCCTCCATCCGCCGGTCCTCATCATCCCGGTAAATCTCCAACCGTCGATCCCCCCGCGCCATCACATGATAAAGCGCTCCCGGATACTGTATGCGAACCTGTCTGGGCATGACTCAAAAACTGGAATCCTGCAATTTGAAACACCTGCCCCCACGTTCTCCCACTTCTCGTGAGAATACACTAGCCCTCCTTTCGATAATATACCCACTCACAAGTTTTTGGTATCTGCGCAGGGTAATCTAACCGAATCAATTCGTGCGTGACTTTGTGGTTGGAAGGAAACATTGCGATTAGCTCCGTCTCAGCGCAAGACATCGCCTCAACATGATCTTCAGAAACGCTTCCGTCCAAATAGCACGAAAAATGAATGTTATTCTCGGTATAAGAGACGGTCACGGCTCTGATCGTGCCATCAATTTCGCCTAGCAAAGCTTGTTGGATGCCAACAAGCACGATGTACCTTCTGATATTCATTTTAGTTGGGGTTTGAAGGCACAATATGTACACCGTTTTTAGAATAGTGAATAATGCCTCTTGTTGTTTCTTTTCCTTCGAACTCCCCAATTACTTCTCCAAAATCTACTCTTTCTTTGAAAGATGGCTGTCCTCTGGGAATTTTTCCAACTGGCTGTCCCTTCCCTGAAAACTTATCGACGAGACCTTGGGGGTCCGTATGAGTGAAAGGACTCTTTCCTGGAATGTAGTTTTTATGGTCAGGGATATGTTTCCCTTGTTTTGCCATTTCGACTGAAGGTGGAGGGGGCTGCAGCTCCGCAGAAACTTGTGCAAAGCCATCGTCCGCAGTTTCGGCGGCTGTCGAGACAGGTGACAAGGAACCTGGCTTTTTAGTCGGAGGAGGCCGCAGTATCGTAGATGGTGCCGTTGGCACACGACTTAGCATGCCTCTTCCTAGTCCGCTAAACCCGGTCAAGGCACTCGCCAGCCCCAAATAATCATGCCAACCTTTGATAGCTTGCGCGTGTTCTTTGTTATCAAACATCCAGGTGGCAGAATCATAGTTTTGCTGAATATCGAAAAGGTGAAATCCGCCATTTTTATTACTTTCGGCAACCACTCCTGTTGGTCGCCACTTAACAACAGAGCCATCGGATTTGGTTCTGAAGCCTTTGCGAATTTCAGCACCTTGGTACAGCCCTTTGCCTTCCAACTTTTTCACACGATCATACTCTTTCGGGTCGTGAATGTAGACCCGTGCAGCCAACCCATCCGGGTCCCATGCCGTCCACGGATTCTGCATGACATAGGCATAGAGGTTTGGGCCATCGACAAAGCCCGCCGGGTCACGGCTGAGCCACACACCCGTCTCGATGTCGCGATACCGGAACCCTTCATTCAGCAGGCCTGTCGGGTCTTCGTCCTTCGTGTTCGCGCGTTGTTTGTCGGCGTTCGTGCCGGTTTCCTTCGTGCGCTTGCCGTAGGCTTCGTAGCTGGCGGTCCAAGTCAGGGCTCCGCTGCTGTCGCTCTGCGCCACGATGTCTCCGCGTCCGTTGGATAGGTTGTGGCGCAGGGTCAGTGGTTTCGCCGTGGTGGCGGGAGCCGGCCAGCCGGTGCTGCCCAGGGGGCTGCGCACCGTGAAGAGCAGCCCGCCCACACCGCCGCCCATGTCCGGCCCGCGCACATACTGCACCGCTGGGACCACACTCGTGGTGATAGCGGCGTTCGTCGCCCGCTCAAACTCCGCCACACTCAGCCCCCCGCTAAACACCACCGCGGTATGCTTCGCCGTGAGGCCGCCGAGCGCCGCCTGCGCCGTGCCACCCGCCGAGTTCGGTAATGGTAGCTGTCGGTCGAGGTCGGCGTGCTGACGCCCGCCGCTACGGTAGCCGCCTGCGTTAGCAGGTGGGGATTGGGGCCAGAGGCTGACGTGTTCGTCCCGCTCCAGACCACGCCCTGGCTGGCAAAGCTACGGTCTGCCTAATAGCTCCCCGTCCCTTCCAGGGGTAGAACCCGGCCCGCATGGGCGAGCGGAGCTGCCAAGGCCCACGCATAGCTCAGCACGCAAATCCAGCCAGCGAGGCGTTGGCGTGGGCTCAGGGCAATCGTCATGCAGGCAGTGGCTCTTCATTTGCCAGATAAGAGGCCTTGTGGCAAGGGCCTCACGACATCGTCAAGCAAGTCGCGATCCTAACCCGTTTCGCAGGGAGATGGCATCTCCCGAGGTTGCCGAGGACAGCACTGGATGTGGCGGGCCCGTGTGTTGAAGCGTATCGCGTTTAAGGAAAAGCTGATCCACGTTGAGTGGACCGTGAAGTATCGAGGAGCTTGTTTGACTGCGAATTTGAAACGGGACGCCTTGTGTTGCCGTTGGTTGCCACATGCTGATGAATCCAGAAGGTGGGTCTATTCCAAGGATGCTTTTAGATAGCTCACGACATCATTGTAGGCGGTCATCGTCGGATGTGTGGGTTTGCTCCACACGGCTTCTGCAAACACTGAGTGGGAAAGTTTTGGAATGTCTGGGCGATCATCTCCTGTTGCGGCTTTGTAGACATTTTGATTGATTTGATGAGCTATGAATCGATCTCGAAAGAGACATTTCAAATGTGTAAAGGCCTGCGGCGGAGAGTACGGATCATTCTCAAAACGAACTCCCATCAATTTTGCATTCTTATCTATCACGGCTGCCTTGAGAGCCGCTGCTCTTGAGGGTTCTAAATTCAACCTGTGCATGTCCTCTTTGTTAAACAGCAGTCGTGCAGGATAGGTCGGTTGACAAATCACGCCCGCGCCGACCTGTGGGAACTGCATGGCATAGAGAGGCATTGCGCCTGTGGCGCACTGACCGATGATACCCACTTTTTTACCATGGTGGATTTGGCTGAGTTCATTGCTAAATTCACCAAGCCAAGAGATAATAGCATTGAAGCTCTTTTCATTGCGCAGGAAACTTCGGGTAGGCAGAGGCAAGAAAGATTTAACCATCCAGGATTGGGTGCGTGACACACCCTTTTCAGGTGAAGCACCAAAAAAGACGGGCATGTAAACGGTGAAGTGATCAGACAGGTGATTGCCGAAGACCAAGTTCTCCGGACTGAGACCGAGTGCTTCGTGCAGCAGGATCAAAGGCGGCTTTGTTCTGTCAGGCTTTGTTTCGCCTGCTTTGGCAAAACTCCAGACTTCAAATGGTGGCAGTTCCTTGGGGATGCTTTCAGGTTTGGAGCGAATTTTTATAAAGCGGCCGCTCTGCTGGATTTCCTTGGATGTCTGTTCGGCGACTGCGGTTCTTGATTTCTCAGTCTTGCGCAGGCTACAGCAGGTGCTCTTGCACGAGTTTAAAAGGGCGAGCAGTGACATGAGTAAAGCTAGGCGGAAAAGTGGCTGATTCATGGTCGAAGAGATGGATTAAAACAGTCCGCCAGCGCGCATCGGTGCAATGATGTGATTGTCCTTTAGGTGTGACTGTATGGCTGGATCCGCTTTCACTCCTGCCCTTTTAGTCGTCACTTCACTGCCTGCCTGTGACCAGGCGAAGCATTTCACATACAGTTCGACTGCTTGGTTGTTCCAGATATCCGTGTGGCCGTTGATGATGGCATCCGGCACACTGATGATCCAGTAGGGCGTGAGTTTTGGCGTGACTGCATTCTTGGAAGTGTTCCGTCCAGAAAGGCTGGTGAAATGTTGTGCTTCGGCTGTGTAATGCACCGTGGTCCAGCGGTCTGCCTTTTTCGGTTGGTCTGGATTTTTGCTGGATGTATGCAGATGTGCGGTCGTGCCATCCAGCATATTCTTCAGCATAACGCATTCATGATTGCTGCGATCCGCAGGCAATGCATCAGGCATTTGCACTTGGCCCTTTGGGATCACTTGGTCATTCTCCATCTGTGCGATTTCATCGGCAGAGAACACACGGTGCGTGATGAGGTAGCCGTTATTCCCAGGAGTGCGTGCACGGAAGTAGCCTTGAAAAACTTTGTCACGAGGGTTCTTGTTGTATCCCGCATATTTGCGCCAGCTTTGCCGAACAAACCAGGTGCCTACGTTTCCGATCTTGTGGGCCAGTCCTGTGCCGATGTCGTTGCTGGATTGCAGGGAGATAACCAGCGGTTTTTTGACTTCCTTGCTCATGATGGAATCCAGGAAATCAATCTGCTGCTTGGCCTCTGTGGAATGTGCTGCTGAGTTAATGAAGAGCATCAGATCAAAGGGCAGTGTTATATTTTGACCGCCCGTTTCCCGCGCAGCCAAAAGCCCGATGTATCCGTGTAGCACGGCTCTTTCAAGGGCGAGCGCACCAAAGGAATGTCCCATCACGCAGACGCGTGCCCCGTTGTTTTTCTTGGCTTCGTAGGCCAGTCGGAAGACCGTGCCAGTTAGGGCTGCTCCTGAGACACGGTTTTCAGCCGTATCCTTCGCACGCCAATAGGTGAAAAAGGCAGGTACTAGGTTGAGTGTGCCAGTTACTGGGTCGACCTGCGGCTTGATGTAATCTGCGAAATCACTGCCTTTTTGGTCTGCCTTCAGTGGCAGGGGATTGGCTTTCCATGCTAGGTAAACCCCATGGACTTGATGCTGCTGGTTCACCCTACCAAGCTCGGCCAAATGACGTAGAAACTCCTGAAAGCGGATGACGTCATTGGACTGTGCACTGTTGTGCCATCCATGGCAGTAAAACACCAGCAAGGGTGGCTTTGACCCGCGTGCAAGGTTTCGCACCTGTGTCAAAGCGTTTTCCAATTGCGTTGCATAGCGTGCTTTCGGCGTTCCCTTACGTTGGGCATCCGTGTGGAGTCCCTCCATCAGGAAGTCACCATGCTGATCAAATTCAATGAATGAACAGGTGAACTCGGCCGATTGACGGTTTTGTCCTTTGGTCGTGATACGAGTTTGGGTGAAATGGCTCTTGGCCGGATTCGCTGGATCGTTCTCTTTCCTCAGCACTGGCTGTGTGCAGGCTATGTTCAGACAAAGCATGATGAGGCCAAGGATGATCCGCAATGACAATTTTTGGCGCTTCATGAGTGCTGTATCGTTAAGAATTATGC
>JAGKWZ010000126.1 GCA_021151605.1 Verrucomicrobiaceae bacterium | reverse complement strand
GGATATAATGTTGTTTGTGTTTGTTGTTTTGATCGTTGGCTTCGTTTTGGAAGCTTCTCGTCATCCCCTGTCTGGCAGCCGGTGGTCGCCGCGTTACAGCACATCGCGTTTTTTTATGCAGTGCTTCCGTTATTGTTTCCGCAGGTTGCTGGCGGCGAGGGATTCGGCGGCGGCCGTCTTGGGACGCAAAAGAACCGAGTGCCGTCAGCCCAGGAATTTGGCGGCAGCTTCGCTTAATACCCTTTGCCAGCGCTCGAGAAGGTGCATGGGCTTGATCCTTCGCCTCATGCCTGGGAGCCCAGTTCCCCCAGCCTTCTCTGTTCCAGGCTTGCGCGGTATGGCAGGGCATGGGATGGAAAGCCCCTCCATGCCTGATTCGCGCCTCGTACTCGCCCTCGATCTCTCCTCGCCCCGAGGGGTGTTGGCGGTGGTGCGTGGGGATGAGGTGCTGTTTGAGGCGGCGTTCCAGTCGGAGCGCTCGCACAATGCCCAGGTCTTTGCCCCTCTGGGGAAGGCTTTGGAAGCGATCCCGATGAACGAAAAAGCCGTCATTGTGGTGGGAACAGGACCTGGATCTTACACAGGAGTGCGGATCAGCATCGCTGCGGCCCAGGGGCTGGCTTTGTCCCGAGGCTGGGATTTGCTGGGCTGGCCATCCATCGCAACCTCGGAAATTGCCGACTACTCAGTGATCGGGGATGCGCGGCGCGGGCAGTTTTATCACGCAACCGTCCACGAAGGAAGGATGATCCAGGCTCCAGTGCTCATTTCGGCAACGGAGGCCGGGGCCCTCGTGTCTGGCGGTGGGACATGGCAGAGCTTTGACGCCCGCGCGCCGCTGGATCTCGCGGTAACACTCGTGCAGCCAGACGCCGTCGCGCTCGGGAAGCGCATCTCACGCCTGCCCGAGGCGGAGCTGCGGCAGGGATGTAAGCGGACTTTGGAACCCTTTTATTTACAGGAAGCCTTCATCACTGTGGCTCGGAAGGCAGGCAAGCACGTATCCGCCATGTGAGAATATCCTCGACGGATGCAGACATCTCTTTCAGAACGAGTGTTGACGCCGAAGAATCAACCAGCTACGAAAAGAACCTCATTCCCGCCTAATGTCATCTCCCCAGGATTCCCGCATACTCATTGTGGATGCCGACTCAGATTTTCTGAGCTGGGCTTGCAGTCATTTAAAAGCACCTGGAGTCACTGTAGCGACATCCGAGCGAGCTGAAGACGCCGTCGCCTCCTACCAGAAGAACCGGGCAGACCTCGTACTCTCAGAAGTGCGCCTGCCGGGCACAAACGGCATCGAGCTGCTGAAGCGTCTGCGCATGAACGACCCGAATGCGATGGTCATCCTCTTCAGTGGACTCGCCAGCAACAGCAACGTCATCGAGGCCATGCGGCTCGGTGCCTACGATGTTCTAGGCAAAGAAAAGCTGCCTTACGAGCTGCGTACCGTCGTGGAAAGCGCCCTGCGTGCCAATGAATCCCGCCGTGTGACCCGTGCCCTGGCTGCCGAAGTGCCGGCGGAGACCATTCAGGAGACGATCATCGGTCGCTCGGCCCCCATTCAGGAAGTCTTTAAAATGATCGGCCGCGTATCCCGCAGTGATGCGCCCGTGATGATCACCGGAGAGAGTGGCTGCGGCAAGGAACTCGTGGCGCGTGCAGTGCACAAGTTCAGCCCGCGTGCCCCGAAAGAATTCGTGGGCATCAACATCACCTCCATCCCAGACAATCTCATGGAGAGTGAACTCTTCGGGCATGAGAAAGGCAGCTTCACTGGCGCTGTGACTCAGCGCGTGGGCCGCTTTGAGCAGTGCGATGGCGGCACGCTCTTCCTTGATGAAATCGGTGACATGCCGCTGGCCGTGCAGAGCAAGCTGCTGCGCGTCCTCCAGGAAGGCGAATTTTGCCGCGTGGGCAGCAATCAGACACTGAAGTGTGATGTGCGCATCCTGGCCGCGACAAACAAGGACCTCGAAAGCGAAGTCTCCAAGGGCACCTTCCGCGAAGATCTTTTCTACCGTCTTAATGTGGTCCGTATCCACATCCCACCGCTGCGCGAGCGCCGGGATGATGTGCGCCTGCTGGCGGAGTTTTTCCTGCAACGCCAGTCCGCACGCCGCCGCGGTCCAATCATGCGTTTCACGGAGGATGCTCTAGCCTTGCTGGAGGCCTATGACTGGCCCGGCAATGTGCGTGAACTTGAGAACACCATCCAACGCGCCTGTGCCCTGGCCAATTCGGACGTGCTTCTGCCCTCGGACATCCCGCTTGGCAGCATCGCCAACAGCCGTTTCACCCATCCGGCGAGCACAGTGACTCGCATGAAGGATGCACTCTCCATGCTCATCAGCGTGGCACAGACGCAGCCCGACATCGACCTCATCCCCTGGGTGGAAAAAGAACTCTGCCGCCTAGCCTACAGGCACTACGAGGAGGACATCGGCAAGACCGCGAAGTTCCTCGGCATCTCCGCCGTGGACCTTCAGACTCAGCTCGATCTGACACCATCCGGAAAGAAGCCTGCTGGGAAAAAGGTGGCCGCTTAGCCCGGTCTGATCAGTCCCCTGCCCCGACCACACGCCCAGCCTCTGGCTGAAAGGTCACCCACCAAGCATCGCCCGGCCTGATGGCCGTGCGGCATTCATTCCCAGAGCGCTGGATATGCATAATCTGCATCCCCGCGCGCAAACGCACACGCTCGTGGGCACCAAAGTAGATGACCTCCTCGACCACGGCTTGGGCGCAGTTGACCCGCTCACTGGCGAGTGGGCGGTCTAGAGAAAGATGCAGATTCTCGGGCCGCACCATGACACGCACGAGGTCACCTGGCTTTAGATCAGGAACCGAAATGACCGCTGGGCGTCCCAGACCATCGATCTGCACACGCACAAACCCACCCGGCATCATTTCCTGCACACTGGCGCGGAAGAAATTCGCATCGCCGATGAATCCCGCGACGAAGGCATTGGCAGGTGATTCATAAAGCTCTGCGGGCGTAGCGACCTGCTGCACACGCCCCTCATTCATCACCGCGATGCGGTCGCTCAGGCTCAGCGCCTCTCCCTGATCGTGGGTCACATAAATGAATGTCGTGCCCACCTCACGATGCAGTGCGCTCAGCTCACTGAGCATGTGCTGTCGCAACTTTAGATCCAGAGCGGCAAGCGGTTCATCGAGCAGCAACACCTGCGGCTCATTCACCAGCGCTCTGGCGATGGCCACACGCTGCTTCTGCCCGCCGCTGAGCTGTGCGGGTCGCTTCTGCGCCTGCTCCTCCAGTCGCGTGAGACCGAGCATTCGCTCGACGGCGGCTTTGATCTCCGCCCGTCCTTTGCCCGACATCTTGAGACCAAAGGAGATGTTTTCCCAAACGCTCAGATGAGGAAAGAGGGCGTAGTTTTGAAACACCGTGTTCACCGGCCTTTTCTCAGGTGGCAGGGCGGTCATGTCTTTTCCATGGAGAAGTATCCGGCCTCTGTCCGGCAGATCAAAACCAGCCAGCATCCTCAGCAAGGTCGTTTTCCCACAGCCACTCGGCCCGATCAGTGAGAAAACCTCACCCTGCCCGATTTGAAGGGACACGTCATCCACCGCGCGCAGAGCGCCGAAGGCTTTGGATACATGGTCGGTAACGAGAAACTCCTGCACAGTCGACCAGCATTAGCCTGCATTTCTCAAGCCGCGATCAATTTTGCAGTGGCTCACGACTGCCCAGCCAGCCAGGCGCGCCAGCCGCCGTGGGAAGTGATGTCGCTTTCTGGAGCGGTAGCGGCGGCTTCACAGACAAAGCCGCAGACGGAGCTACCATCCTCCAACTCCACCCAGCCGAGGCCAAGGGGTGGCTTGATGGTGGCGAAGAACGACCCCAGGGCGCTCTCGGGCATGTCCCAGACTTCGAGTTCAATGGCGGCACCGTTTTCCGGGGTGCGGACTAGTCCGGGGCGTGGCGGACGTGGGCCTGCTCCAGGCAGATGATACATGCGATAGATCGGCGCGGTCTTGGTTCGCAGCTTCAGCTTTGCACCGTGGGCCAACATGTCTTTGTTCAGGGGCAGGCCTTCCATGTGCGCGCCGCAGACCGCCACGGGCATCCAGCCAGGCGTTTTGCCTGACTCTGTCGGCAGCTTTGGCAAAGGAGCGCCCGTCGCGCCGAGGGTCACGCCGCTCAGTTCGTGCAAAACACCCGCGAGTGACAGGATGCGCTCGTCTTGAAACGCGGGAGCCATGA
This sequence comes from Verrucomicrobiaceae bacterium, assembly GCA_021151605.1. Lineage (GTDB taxonomy): Bacteria > Verrucomicrobiota > Verrucomicrobiia > Verrucomicrobiales > Verrucomicrobiaceae > Prosthecobacter. The sequence goes on along the minus strand of JAGKWZ010000126.1, from coordinate 11,403 downwards.
GCGTCACGCCCCAGGAGCGACCGTTTGGTAAAAAGCCCGCAGGCACTGCGCAGCCGCAGAGATCCAGCAGGTTCATGAAGTTCGTGTAGGTGCCCAGATTCGTGTTGAGCTGCACCGGCTCGTCCATCACCTCCTGGACCGTGTAGCAGCGCGGGGTCGTGGGTGTTAGCATCACGTCCACCTGCTTCCACAGCGCCTCGCTGGCCCGCTTTAGCTCGGCCAGCCGGTAGATGGCTCGGAAAGCGTCCGTCGCTAGAGGCTTGTTGCCGCCTCCGATGATCCCGCGTGTCACGGGCAACATGCCATCGGGATCGTTTTCGATCATCGACTGCGTCGCCACATAGCGCTCCGCTACCCACGGGCCGCCATACAAAAGACGCGCCGCCTCAAGAAACGGCTCGAAGTCCACGCCTACCGCCGTGCCGCCCATCGCACACAGTCGGGAGACCGAGTCCTCATACAAAACATCGGCCTCAGGAGCACCGAAATAATGCCGCTGACTCTGCGGCAGCACGCCGAAGCGAAACGGCGTGCCCGGACTCCAACCAGGCGCAGTGCGGGCAAAAGGCCGCGCCCACGTATCATCGGCCACGAAGCCACGCGTCAGCTCAAACACCTTCACCGCATCCGCAGCGGTGAAGGCGAAGACGGATACACAGTCGAGGCTTTTGCACGCGGGAACCACGCCCTTCGTGCTGAGCACTCCACGACTCGGCTTGAAGCCGATCAAGTTGTTAAACGACGCGGGCACACGGCCTGATCCCGCCGTATCTGTGCCCAACGAAAACGTCACCAATCCCAGCGCCACCGCGACGGCGGAGCCTGAACTCGAACCGCCAGGAATGTCCTCAGCTTTGATTGAGTTCACTGGCACGCCATACGGACTGCGCGTGCCGACCAAACCGGTGGCGAATTGATCGAGATTCGTTTTCCCCAGCGGAATGGCACCCGCGTCAATCAACGCCTGCACCACTGGCGCAGACACCTCCGGAACATAAGAGAAGCCCGGGCAGGCCGCCGTCGTCGGCACACCAGCGAGGTCGATGTTGTCTTTGATGGCAAAGGGGATGCCATAAAGCGGCTTCGTGTCTGGAGAGTGACCTTCCAGCGCATCGAGATAAACCTGTAACTGCTCACGTTCGAGCCGCGTGATCCAGATCGCGGCATCCGCCTTGTTGCACTGATCCAGGAGCTGCTGCACGAGCAGTGTCGGTGTCAGTTCATTGGAGCGATAGGCGGCATGGAGCGCGTCGATGGTGGGTGCGGTCATAGAGCATGACACAGCAAAGCACAGCGCGTGCCACGCGGCCCTGAGTAGCCGTTCCCAGATGATACGAGCGGCTGGAATCCCGCGTGTGCTGCATCGTGGTGTTGAGCCTGTTGCAGAGCGCAACACATGGCACTTACAACAAACCAAGATTCACGACCTCCGGAGCCGTGCAAAGCCTGTGCACACTGGGGAAGCGGCGTGTGCAGGGCGGTCTGGCATGTTTGATGCGAAGCCTTTTTGCACCCTCCCCAAGGAGAATCATCCCGGATCGAAATCACTCAAAAAACAGATGAAACCTATGAGCAAACTCACCCGTCTCGCACTCCTCATCGGAGCCGCCGCAACCTTCGCCACCGCGCAGGCTGAAACCGTCAAAGTCGGCGTCCTCCATTCACTCAGTGGCACGATGGCCATCTCAGAAACATCGCTGCGCGACGTTCTGCTATTCACCTTTGACGAGATCAACTCCAAGGGCGGTGTGCTCGGCAAGAAGATCGAGCCCGTCGTTGTCGATGGTGCCTCCAACTGGCCGCTCTTCGCTGAGAAGGCCAAGCAATTGCTCGAACAAGACAAAGTGTCCGTCACCTTCGGCTGCTGGACCTCGGTGAGCCGCAAGTCGGTGCTGCCCGTCTTCGAATCGAACAAAGGTCTGCTCTTCTACCCCGTGCAGTATGAGGGTGAAGAAATGTCACCCAACATCATGTACACCGCCGAGGCCGTCGGCCAGCAGGCCACACCTGCCGTCGATTACCTGCTGGAGAAAGGCTTCAAGAAGTTCTACCTCCTTGGGAGTGACTATGTGTATCCGCAAACCACGAACCTCGTGCTGCTAGAGTATCTCCTGAGCAAAGGCGTGCCGCTGGAAAACATCGGTGGTGGCTTCAAAAAGGACGAGTCCGGCAAGATCATCTCCGCTGGCAAATACACGCCCTTCGGTCACACAGACTACCAGCAGATCGTCTCCGAGATCAAGCAATACGCCGCTGGTGGCGACACCTGCGTGGTCAGCACGTTGAATGGCGACACCAACGTGCCCTTCTTCAAAGAATATGCCGCTGCAGGCCTCACCGCCGAGACCTGCCCAGTGGTCAGCTTCTCCATCTCGGAAGATGAGTTCCGCGGCCTGCCTGCGAAACAGCTCGTCGGTCAGCTCGGCTGCTGGACATACTTCCAGTCCATCAAGTCCGAAGCGAATGACAAGTTCATCGCCGACTTCGAAGCCTGGCTCGCGAAGAGCGACGTTCCTGGCATCGTCAAAGAAGGCCGCGTCACCTGCTCGCCGATGGTGCTGAGCTATGTCGGCGTCTATCTCTGGAAAGCCGCCGTGGAGAAAGCTGGCAGCTTCGAGGTGGACAAGGTCATCGCCGAACTGGAAAAAGGCATCAGCTTCGACGGCCCTGGCGGAAAGGTGACCAGCCAAAAGAATCACCATGTCACGAAGAACGTCTTCATTGGTGAAACCAAGGCAAATGGACAGTTCAAGATCCTCAAGTCCTATGACAACGTCTATGGCGAGCCCTTCCTGAAAGGCACCTTCAAGGCGAAGTGATTGGCATGTTCGCCCTTAAATTTCCCTCATGGTCGGGGGATGGTTGATTGATGTCACTGGGCGGTCCGTTGGTCGCGGACCGCCCTCTTTTGAAAAGACTCATGCATCGCAGACTGGGAAAGTCACTGGCATCAAAGTTGCGATGATGAGCATGGATAACGAACACGCTTTTGCTATGCACAAAACTTGGCTATCTGGCATCTTGGCCGCCGTTTTTTTCGTCATTCCTGCCCTGGCTCAAGAGGCCAAAAGCGCACGACAAATCATCGTCGAGGCCGTTGTGCTCTCGGATGACAGCGATGCTCAGGTGAAGCTCGTCATGTCGCTCACTGGCATGAGCGATCCCGAGGTCGAGCCACTGCTCACGGCCTGGAAAGAAGGAACCATCTACCTTGCCGAAGGCTCTGATGACAAGCCTGTCGCCGTCACACTCGCAGGTGATCCTGACGCCACCAAGAAAGAGACCGCCATCCGTTTAGACAACAAGGAACCGCTCAAAGATGCCGCAGGTGCTGTGGTCCGACTTTCACCCGCTCGCGCCGAGGTCGCCGAGACTGACAGCAGCATCCGCCGTGCGATGAAAGCGGTGACGGATCTGTCAAAAATAGCCTCACCTGAAGCCAAGGATCGCCTCATGGCCATCACCCAGCTCGGCATGGAGCGCGATGTCGCGAAGCTACCCATTTTAGAAGGCCGCCTCAAAGTGGAAACTGACAGCAAAGTGAAGCGTGCCGTGCAGGAAGCCATTGCGCTCACGCAACTGCGCAGTCCCGATGCCGCCGTGCGCCTTACAGGCTGCAAGTCACTGGAAGAAATTCATCCGCTCAGCGCCAATGACGCGCTCATCGGCATCATCCGCGAGTCTGAGAAGGCGGGAGACAAACCTCTACTGGCCGCTGCCAAAAACGCATTGGCGGCCGTCGAAGGTCATCGCGCGGCGGTGAATTTTGTTGGCACGCTCTTTCGCGGTCTTTCCCTCGGCTCGGTGCTGCTTGTCGTGGCTATCGGCCTCTCCATCACCTTCGGCCTGATGGGCGTCATCAACATGGCGCATGGTGAACTCATCGCCGTCGGTGCTTACACAACTTATGTGGTTCAGTGCATCTTCGCGGAGGGATTGGCTTTGTCCCCCTTTGGCATCAAAATGCATCTGCCAGGCATGAACACCACGGGCTGGGTTTATGAGATGTACTTCGTCATCGCGCTGCCAATGGCCTTCATCATGGCCGCGCTCGTTGGCTTGGCGCTGGAGCGTGGAGTCATCCGCTTTTTGTATCGTCGTCCTTTGGAAAGCCTGCTCGCCACCTGGGGTGTCTCACTCGTGCTGCAACAGATCTTCCGTCTCGTCTTTGGCTCCAACAACGTGCAGGTCAACAGCCCCTCCTGGCTCAGCGATAACTGGACAATCAATGACGTGATCTTTGGTTGGAATCGTGTGTTCGTCATCGGCTTTGCCATCCTCATCGTCTTCGGCACCTGGGCGCTGCTGAGCAAGACACCGCTGGGTTTGCTGATCCGCGCCGTGATGCAGAACCGCAACATGGCCGCCTGCCTCGGCGTGCGCACCGAGCGCGTGAACATGCTCACCTTCGGCTTCGGCAGCGGTCTGGCTGGACTCGCTGGAGCCTTCCTTTCCCAAATCGGCAACGTTGGGCCTAGCCTCGGTCAAAGCTACATCGTGGACGCCTTCATGACCGTCGTGGTCGGCGGTGTGGGCAGTCTCATCGGCACCGTGGCCAGCGCCCTTGGCATCGGCGTGGTGGACCAGTCTTTGCAGCAGATTTTAGGCAACCCCGTGCTCGGCAAGATCCTCGTGCTCGGAGCCATCATCCTGTTCCTGCAATGGCGGCCCGCCGGGATCTTCGCCACGAAAACCCGCAGCCTGGAATCCTGAGCCAAACCTTCACGCCACTTCGCTCACATGACGCACTCCCTGCTCGTCCGCCCCATCGCGAAAAAAGAATGGGCCATCACTGGTGTGATCGCCTTTTTCCTAGTCGTGCTGATGCCGCTGATGAACTACTTCGGCTGGATCAGCGACTTCACCATCAACCTGTGGGGCAAGTATCTCTGCTATGCCATGCTCGCCATCAGCGTGGACCTGCTCTGGGGCTACACCGGACTGCTGAGCCTCGGCCAGGCGCTGTTCTTCTCCCTCGGCGGCTACATGATGGGCATGTACCTCATGCGCATGATCGGGGACATGGGGCAGTATCACAAAGACATGCCCGACTTCCTGGTCTTCCTCGGCTGGGAGAAATTACCGACCTTTTGGGTGCCATTTAGCAGCTTCTCCTTCGCCATGATCATGATGATGCTCATCCCTGGCATCGTGGCCTATGTCTTCGGCTGGCTAGCGTTTCGCTCGCGGGTGCGTGGCGTGTACTTCTCCATCCTCACTCAGGCGCTGACGTATGGCGCATCGCTCATGTTTTTCCGCAATGACATGCTCATGGGTGGCAACAACGGCTTCACCGACTTCCGCTTCATCCTCGGCTTTGACATCCGCAGCCCTGAGACGAAGCGCGGCCTGTTCATCGTCACCGCCGTCGTGCTTTCGTTGACCTACGCCGGCCTTCGTTGTCTCACGCGCAGCCGTTTCGGCCTCGTACAGCAGGCGGTGCGCGACAGCGAGAACCGCGTGCTCTTCAGCGGCTATTCCTCACCCAATTTCAAGCTCTTCATCTTCGTGCTGAGCGCCCTGATTGGCTCCATCGGCGGCGCGTTGTATGTGCCGCAGGTGGGCATCATCAATCCGAGCGAGATGACCACCGAGAAGTCGCTCGAAGCCGTTGTCTGGACCGCTGTGGGCGGACGCGGCACGCTGGTCGGCCCCATCGTCGGCGCGATCAGCGTGAACGCGCTCAAGAGCTGGGCCACGCGCGCTTATCCCGATCTATGGCTCATCATCCTGGGCGGCATGTTCATCATCGTCGTGCTGTTTTTGCCAAAGGGAATCGTGGGTGTGCCGGGGATGGTGAAGGACTGGCTGCAAAGCCGAAAACCGCCCGAGGAACCTGATCCCGTGCCGCTCAGCAAGGCTGCCGACAAAGCTGAATAACTCACCGCCATGGACAATCCCCTCATCCTCAATGCAGAAGGCGTGAACAAATCCTTCGCCGGGTTCAAAGCCATCACGGACCTGAATTTCTATCTCGCCGAGGGAGAACTGCGCACCGTCATCGGCCCGAACGGCGCGGGCAAGACAACCTTCCTCGATCTCATCACCGGTCGCACGAAACCGGACACCGGCACCATCACCTTTGGCCCACTGACTGAGCTGGTGCCGCTGAGCGAGCATGAGATCGTTCGTCTCGGCATCGGGCGGAAGTTTCAGACACCGACGGTTTACACTGACCACACCGTCTTTGAAAACCTGCTTCTCTCACTCGAAGGCGTGCGCGGAGTCTGGAAGACGCTCTTTAGCAGGACCACCAGCACCGATGTGGACCGCATCGACGAGATCTTGAAGATCATCAATCTCGGCTCACGTCGCACCGACCTCGCAGGCTCGCTCTCGCATGGTCAAAAGCAGTGGCTGGAGATAGGCATGTTGCTCGCGCAAAACTCGAAACTGCTGCTCATCGACGAACCCGCCGCTGGAATGAGCGATGATGAAACCGCGCTCACTGGCGAGCTGCTGCTGAAGCTCGCTGGCAAGCACAGCATCATCGTCATTGAGCACGACATGGTCTTTGTGAAACAGATCGCCACCGGACGCAAAGTCACCGTGCTGCACCAGGGCAGCGTGCTCTGCGAGGGCAGTGTGGATGCTGTGCAAAATGATCCGCGCGTGATCGAAGTGTACCTCGGACGCAAGAAAGCCGCTTAACAACGCCATGCTCACTCTCTCCTCCATCCACGCCTCCATCGGCGGCAGCCGCATCCTGCGCGGAGTCGATCTCACCGTGCCTGACGGCCAACTCTGCTGCCTCATGGGCCGCAACGGCGTGGGCAAGACCAGCACGCTGCGCTCCATCGTCGGCCTCTTCAAAACCGACTCCGGCAAGATCACGCTGGAGGGCAAAGACATCACTCGACTCGCTCCTGAAGAACGCGCGCGTCACGGACTCGCCTATGTGCCGCAGGGGCGGGACATCTTCCCCTTCCTCACCGTGGAGGAAAACCTCCTTCTAGGTGCCACGGCGCGCGGCATCAAGACCAGCGGCAAACTCGACCGCATCTTCACGCTCTTCCCCATTATCAAAGAATTCTTGCCGCGCAAAGGCGGGATGCTCAGCGGCGGCCAACAACAGCAGCTCGCCATCGCCCGCGCCTTGCTCACCGAGCCGAAGGTGCTCATCCTTGATGAACCCACCGAGGGCATCCAGCCCAACGTCATCGACCAGATCGGCGACGCGCTAAAAATCCTGCGCTCCGAGGACAAGATGAGCATCCTGCTCGTGGAGCAGTATCTCGACTTTTGCCGCGAACTCGCGGACGTCTTCTACATCATGGATCGTGGCACAGTGGTTGCTCAGGGAGGTGTGAAGGATCTCACTGATGCCGTGGTGAAGGAGTTCCTCACTGTTTGATTCTCCAACCCAGTCTTCCACCCATGTCTCATTTCACGAAGCAGCCTTCCCGCCAGATTCTAAGCCGCGTCTTTGCATCTCTGCTGCTGTTTTTAATCACCGCCGTTCCTCTTTATGCTCACCATCTCCCTCCAGGCATGGAGGATGTGGATGAGTTCGACGAAGGCGCGGCCTTCATGGTGGGACTTCGCCATCCGCTGCTCGGCATGGATCATTGGTTGTTTGCCGTCATCATCGGCGCTGTCGCTGCAGCAGGCGTGACGCGCTTTGCTCGCCTTTCTTCTGTGGTCAGTCTTCTCGCCGGTGTCATCGGCGGTGCCGCGCTGGGATTGAATGCGGTGATTTTCCCTGGAGCACTCATGGCAGGTCTGGCCGTCTTGATGATCGTGATCGTCATGCCAAGCAGCCGAATGCACTGGTCAGTGCTGAAGTTGCTCTTGATCGGCCTCGGCGCATTTTGGCAGGGAAACCAGCATGGCATCGCCTGGCCTCTGGACTCAGGTGGCACAGGGTATGTGGCGGGTCTCATCGTTTCCACGACGGCGCTGGTTATCAGCGGCGCGTTCCTTCAAAGGCTGGCTTCCAGCACCGTCCGCCTGCCGCGCCATGCCCGCGTGACCTCCCATTGACCCGCCATGCATCTCTCCCCGCGCGAACAGGAAAAGCTGCTCATCGTCGTGGCTGCGGATGTGGCACGCCGTCGTCGTGATCGTGGTCTGAAGCTCAACTATCCTGAATCCGTGGCCCTGATCAGCGCTGAAATCATGGAAGGCGCGCGCGATGGCCGTAGCGTGGCTGACCTCATGAGTTACGGCACCACCATCGTGAAACGGACAGAGGTCATGGAAGGCGTACCCGAAATGATCCACGAAGTCCAAGTCGAGGCCACTTTCCCAGACGGCACCAAGCTCGTCACCGTCCACAACCCCGTGCGCTGAAATGATCCCCGGCGAAATCATTCATCCCAAAGACGCGCATGACCTGGATGCGAACGTCGGTCTTGCGACCAAAAAGGTCGTGGTGGCAAACACAGGCGACAGGCCGATCCAAGTCGGCAGTCACTTCCATTTTTATGAAGTGAACACCTCGCTCGACTTTGATCGCGCTGCTGCGTTGGGCTTCCGACTCAACATTCCTGCGGGCACCGCCGTGCGCTTTGAGCCGGGAGACACCCGCGAGGTCGAGGTCGTCGCCTTTGCCGGAAAACGCGAGGTCTATGGCCTCAACAACCTCGTCAACGGACCTCTGCCCGCATGAAGATCACGCGCAAACAACACGCAAGCATGTTCGGCCCCACCGTGGGCGATCAAATGCGCCTGGCCGACACGGAACTCTTCATCGAGATCGAGCGCGATCTCATCGCGGAACGCGGTGGCTATGGCAATGAGGTGAAGTTTGGCGGCGGCAAAGTCATCCGTGATGGCATGGCGCAGTCCTGTCTCGCGCTGGATGCGGAGTGCCTCGATCTCGTCATCACGAACGCCACGATCATTGATGCCGTGCAGGGCATTATCAAAGCGGACATCGGCATCAAATACGGCCGCATCGTCGGCATCGGCCATGCGGGCAATCCGCTGTTGCAGGACGGCATTGACATGGTCATCGGCGCGGGCACGGAGGTCATTGCTGGCGAAGGCTGCATCATCACGGCGGGTGGCATCGACACGCACATTCATTTCATTTGCCCGCAGCAGATCGACCACGCGCTGGCCAGTGGCGTCACCACAATGCTAGGTGGTGGCACCGGCCCTGCTCACGGCACTTACGCCACGACTTGCACGCCCGGAGTCTGGAACATGCACCGCATGCTGGAGGCGGCAGATGAGTATCCGATGAACCTCGGCTTCCTCGGCAAAGGCAACTGCTCCACGCCCGCACCATTGCGTGAGCAAGTGATGGCCGGTGCCATCGGTTTGAAACTCCACGAAGACTGGGGCACCACGCCCGCCGCCATCGACACCTGCCTCAGCGTCGCCGATGAACTCGATGTGCAGGTGGCGATCCACACCGACACTCTAAACGAAGCAGGCTTCGTCGAAAGCACACTCGCCGCCTTCAAAGGCCGCACCATTCACACCTACCACTCCGAAGGTGCCGGTGGCGGTCACGCGCCGGACATCATCCGCGTCTGCGGCGAGGCGAATGTGCTGCCATCCTCGACGAATCCGACGCGTCCCTTCACCGTGAACACCATCGACGAGCATCTGGACATGCTGATGGTTTGCCATCACCTCGATTCTAATATCCCTGAAGACGTGGCCTTCGCCGAATCACGTATCCGTCCCGAAACCATCGCCGCCGAGGATTTGCTACATGATCTCGGTGCCATCTCCATGATGTCGAGCGACAGCCAGGCCATGGGCCGCCTCGGCGAAGTCATCACGCGCACCTGGCAGACCGCGCACAAAATGAAGGTGCAGTTTGGCAAACTCGAAGGCCCCGAGCACAACGCAGCCGACAACTACCGCGCGTTGCGTTACGTCGCCAAGTACACGATTAATCCTGCCATCACTCACGGCGTGTCCCATGAAGTTGGCAGCATCGAAGTCGGCAAGCTGGCCGATCTCGTCGTCTGGAAGCCCGCCTTCTTTGGCGTGAAGCCTGAGGTCGTGCTCAAAGGCGGCCTTATTGCCATGGCAAACATGGGCGACCCCAATGCCAGCATCCCGACGCCGCAGCCGATGATGTATCGCCATCAGTTCGCCGCGCATGGCCGCGCCAAGTTCAACACCAGCCTCACCTTCATCAGCGATGCCGCCTTCCAAAGCGGCGTGGTCAAAGCTCTCGGCGTCTGCAAGCGACTCAGCGCCGTGAAAAACTGTCGCAAGGTCAGCAAGCGCGACATGCTCTGGAACAACTACCTCCCCAAAATCGAGGTGGACCCAGACACCTACACCGTGAAGGCCGACGGTCGCGAGTTGCGCTGCGAACCCGCCAGCGTGCTGCCGATGGCACAGCGCTACTTTTTGTTCTGATGATTCTCGTTCAGCGAATGCTCCATGAGACATCGCTTCGGCCTATCTCCGAGCAGGTGGAGCTACTCGTCGAGCGACGGCTTTTCCTCAAACGACGCTGGCGCGGTGTGGCTGCGGATGGCACGGAGTTTGGCTTCGATCTCGATGTTGCTTCCTGAATGGCTACCCTGGCTTCTCCAGGTGAACGACTCCCAGTTCCCCTCGGGAGCCTACGCGCACTCCATGGGGCTGGAGGAACTCGTGCAGCATGGTGTCGTGAAGAAGCCGGAGGATTTGGAAACCTTCCTGCACCGTCAGATCATCCCCAGCCTAGTCGCTTTTGAGCTGCCTTACTTGATCAAAGCTCACGCTTTAGCCGCTGCCAATGATCAGGAAAGTTTGCGTGCTCTCGATGATGAACTGGATGCGTGGAAACTCGCGGCGGAGCTGCGACAGGCCAGTCGTCAGCTCGGCTCGCGGCGTTTGTCACTGGTGCAAAAGCTCGATGAAGACCCTGCACTGAAAGCCTACGTCGAAAGCGGCGCGCCATGCCATCATCTCATCGCCTGCGCTTTGGAGCTGCGGCGTCTGCCAGTCGCGGCAGCCATGTGCGCCTTCGCTTTACAGACCCTCAGCGGCTACGCCATCAGCGCGATGAAGCTGATGCGGCTGGGCCAAGAGCGCTGCCAGCTCATCATTCGCGGCAGCATGGCTGTACTCGCGCCGCAGCTTGATGCGCTGATCACAGCACCGCCGGAGCGCATCGGCTGGTTCAATCCCCTTCTCGAAATCGCCTCCATGCGCCATGCACGCGCGAACGAACGACTCTTCATCTCATGAGCAACCAACGACCTCTCCGTATCGGCATCGGTGGCCCCGTCGGCTCCGGCAAAACCATGTGCGTCCTGCGCCTCTGCCAGTGGCTGAAGGACGACTACTCCCTCGCCGTCATCACCAATGACATCTACACCCGCGAGGATGCCGAGTTCCTCCTGCGACAAAACATCCTGCCAGCGGATCGCGTCATGGGCGTGGAAACCGGAGGCTGCCCGCACACCGCCATCCGCGATGACATCAGCATGAACATGGCCGCCG
>JAGKWZ010000473.1 GCA_021151605.1 Verrucomicrobiaceae bacterium | reverse complement strand
TTGGACCGCCGTATGTTCGAAATGCTGCTCAAGGGTGACTGGATCGGCAACCATGAGAACCTGGCCATCATTGGCCCGACGGGCGTCGGAAAGAGTTGGTGCACAGCGACATCGCAGTTGAAGGGTCAGCGACATCGTAGATGACGTGTGGGGGGAAGCGGAGGCCGGGCGTAGCCCGGACGTAGCTTCCCCCCACACGGGCGCGGGTTTCCCCGTGCCGTTGGCGGCGACAGCGGTCAGGATGGTCCGATCTTCAACGCCAAGAAGAGGATCGGATGCCTGGCCGTCCCATCACCGACCAACAGCAGAGGTACTACATGTCCCTTCGTCAAAAACACCCGCAAAAAGCGGCCGCCGCCATGGCGGGCTTTTCCACCAGCACGGGCTACCGGACAGAGAAAGATCCCCGGTCGCCATCGGAGCGTCGCCGGGAGCGACGTCATGGCGGCGGCAGGCCAGATCCGCTCGCCGAACTGTGGGATAAAGAAATCGTGCCTTTGCTCGAGAGCACGCCGGGCCTGAAGCCCATCTCTATTCTTGGGGAGCTGGAGCAACGCCACCCCGGTCTCGATCTAACACCAGCCCGCAGGACCCTGGAACGCCGGATACGGCTATGGAAGGCCGAGTATGGACCAGAGCGTGAGGTCATCTTCCGGCAGGACCATCCGCCAGGCCGACAGGGCATGTCGGATTTCTTTGACGCCCGCGATCTGAAGGTCACCATCTCCGGCAATCCGAGCCCGCACCTGATCTATCACTTCGCGCTGGTCTATTCCGGGTGGGAGCATGCCGAGGTCGTGCTGGGAGGAGAAAGCTTCACGGCGCTGGCCTGCGGCCTTCAGAATGCGCTGTGGCAGCTTGGCGGCGTGCCGCACGAGCATCGCACCGATAGCCTCTCCGCGGCGTTCGCCAACCTGGAGCAAGATGCCCAGGAAGATCTGCGGACCCGCTATGCCGCCCTGTGCGCCGATTACCAGATGGAGCCCACCCGCAACAATCGCGGGGTCGCCCATGAGAATGGGTCCATAGAAAGCCGTCATGGTCACCTTAAGGATCGGCTCGATCAGGCACTCCAGTTGCGCGGGACACGTGACTTCGCCTCCATCGAGGACTGGCGCACGTTCCTCGCCCAGATCGTGGGCCGCCACAATGCCCGGCGGCGCGATGCCTTGCGCATCGAAGCTGAGCACCTGCGCCCGTTACCTTCACGCCGCAGCTGCGATTATGATGAAGCTACGGTGCTCGTCACCTCATCGGGCGGCTTCGTGCTGCGCAAGGTCTTCTACACCGTGCCTTCCCGGCTCATCGGCCATAGCCTGCGAGCCAGGATCTTCGATGACCGGATCGACCTTTATCTGGCCGGGCAGCCCATCGAGACCCTGCCACGCGGGAGGGCGCCCGATCGCGGACGGGGCGGTCATGACCACGTAGTCAATTATCGGCACGTGATCCACAGCCTGCGTACCAAGCCCCACGCGCTGGCAAACCTTGTCTATCGCGACAAGCTCTTCCCTCGCAGCGAATATCGCCGCTGCTGGGATGCTCTGGAGGGTGCGCTTCCCAAAGCCGCCGCATGCCGCAGCATGGTGGGGCTGCTGTGGCTTGCGCATGACCAGGCCTGCGAGGCTGAGCTCGCCGCGACCCTGACCGGCATACTCGATGGCCAGGGTTTACCCGATCTGAGGGATCTGCAGGAGCGCTTCCAACGCCCCGGCAAAGAGCCGGCCGATGTGGTCGTCGATATTCCCCAGCCTGACACATACGACGATCTGCTCACCGCCAGGGAGATGGCCGCATGAGCATCACTGTCGACACCGCCCAGCTGCCCATGTTGCTTGGCACGCTGCGTCTGCCCACCATTGCCCGTCTCTGGCCGGACTTCTGTTCACGAGCGGACAAGGAGGGGTGGCCGGCTTCGCGCCTGCTGGCAGCCTTGGCCGAACTGGAACTCGCCGAACGCGAACAACGCCGGATCCAGCGCCATCTTACAGAAGCACGGCTGCCTCCCGGCAAGACCCTGGATGCCTTCGACTTCAGCCTCGTTCCCACCTTGAGCAAGGCCCAGGTCATGGCTCTGACCCAAGGAGATGCCTGGCTCAAGGCGGGCCACAATCTTCTGGCATTTGGTCCGCCCGGTGCCGGCAAGAGCCACGCCGCAGCCGCCATCGGCAACGAGCTCGTCGCGCGCGGATACCGGGTCTTCTTCACCCGAACCACCGATCTCGTCCAGCGTTTGCAGGCCGCACGTCAGTCCCTGACCTTGACCCAGGAGATCGCCAGGCTCGACCGCTTCGACCTGCTCATCCTCGATGACCTGTCCTACGTCCGCAAGGACCAGGCAGAGACCAGCGTCCTGTTCGAACTCATCTCTGCCAGATACGAAAGGCGCTCCATCATGATCACCGCCAACCAACCATTCAGCGGTTGGGATTCCATTTTTTTGGATAAGGCAATGACTGTCGCTGCCATCGACAGGCTCGTTCACCACGCCACTATCCTGGAAATGAACGTCGAGAGCTATCGCAGGCGATCCGCCCTGGCCTCAGCGACATCGCTCCGCGACAGTGCTCCTGATCCAGCGACATCGCCCAGCGACATCGAAACCATGCCAGCGACATCGCTGCGCGACAACGCCTCTTGATCCAGGCCAACCTCGTGTGACACTATCCCCAACGTCACCGCTGACACATCACCATCAATGTCGCTGACCAGTCACCGACGATGTCGCGCTACAGTCTGGAGATGACATTGAGACCTCCGGCGAGCAATCAGCCCGCGACCAGCATGGTGTATTGCGCTTGTCAGATGGGACCTTCGAATGTGCCGGAATGGCTTTCGCCAGCTACAAGGAGGCCTTTCAGTTTGGACACACCGAGGAGAGGCGTTCGACGCGACACCCAAGTGAAGCGGACAGCGGTGCGCGGGGGAACGACGCAATCGAGGCGGGGCTCGATTCAGCCCCAAAGGAGCAGGCCTCAGAAGGTCGCGCCACGCCGATGAGTCCCGGCGTTGAC
>JAGKWZ010000125.1 GCA_021151605.1 Verrucomicrobiaceae bacterium | reverse complement strand
GAGTTTATTCCGGGGAGAAGGTTGGGGTGAGGGGAGCACGTCTCCCCGATTCGCCAGAAAGCCCACCCCTCGCCTAACCTCTCCCCGCACGACCCCTTCACAGTCTTCCATCCTCACTCGCGGGGAGAGGGACCAGACCTCCGGCCACTTCCCGTCCACAACCTTCCCAAACCAGCCGGGTAGTTTGGCGAAGGGGATCGAGCTCATTGCGGGCCTCTTCGCGCCAAACACACCCGGCCCACGGCCTGAACGTCTTCGCCATTCGTCATTCTGATTTCGTCATTCTATCCCTCCCATGAACCGCTTCCTTTCCCTCCTCTTCCTGCTGCTCCTGGCCGCCTCCGCGCAGGCGCAGTTTGAGATCAAAAGCGCCTCCATGAACCTCCTGGACTCCCGCCGCGCGGGAGCCTCCGCCACGGTCACGGGCGGCGCGGTCTCGGCCATCACGGTTCGTGGCGGCGGCTCGGGTTACAGCTCGGCACCGGTGGTGACGATCGCCTCGGCAGGCGGTGTCACAGCCACGGCCACGGCCAATGTCAGCGGCGGTGTCGTCACGAGCATCACCGTCAACACCGGCGGCACGCTCTACAGCGCGGCGAATCCCCCCGCCGTCTCCATCGCCCCACCGCCGCCGAGCCCCAGCGGCGGCCCGGCAGTGACGACACCGCAGTTTGCCGGAGCGGCGGGGCTTTCCGCCACAGCGGGAGCTATCTCCCATACATTGGGCATCACGGCAGGGCGTTACCCACGCGCACGGGACATGACCATCCCGGCCAGTCCGGTGACCACCATCGTGCTCACACGCGCCAGCTTTGGTTACAGCTTTGCCTCCGGGGCACCGCTTTACCTGCTGGGAGATGAGATCCTGCGCCCCAGCGTGCGCTGGGATGGTGTCACGGTGGCGCAGAGCTACTGGCGGGCACAGCCGGTGCAGCCGACGGAGACTTTCTCACCTCAGGGGGCCAGCAATGTCGGCACTCTCAGCGCCCTGCCCTTCCTCGGCCCTGCAGGTTCGCCTCCGTTTGAGACCGTCACCGTCACCAGCAGCTCCACGAACAGCAAGCAGGTCGCCATCTCCGGTGCCGCGCCATCCACACTCATCAGCGGGGCGGTTCTTCTCGGCTCCACCGTGACCACGGTGAATGGCAGCACTGTGACGCTGCAAACGAACGCCAACCAGACTATCAGCAGCAGCACAGTGGTGAACATCACCCCCTACCAACCCTACTACTTCAGCCCTCACGCGAACCGTGTCTTTGCCACGCAGCCGGGCCGTGTGACCGTCACCTGGGTCTCCGCCGTGCCTGACACGACGAACTCCGGCGTGGAAGGAGCCATGCCGACCTACAAATTCCGCCGGGAGACCTTCGCCGTCTCCAGCGGCACCACACGGCCTGTGCGGACCATGTTTTGGACGGAAAAGAGCTTCGATGCCAAGCCCGTCTATGTGCCCGAGGGCCGCATCGTGCGTGTGAACCCAGTGTACAACACCTTTTTCCCCAGCAACGTCGTCAGCGAATATGCGCCCGTGGGCACGAACCCCGGCGCCAGCGGCCTGCCACCGGAAACCCGAACCATTTGGTATGAGAGCGAACTTGGGCCCGCCTCCCTGCATGCCTACAATGCGGAGGGTCGGCTTTTTGTGGAGTATCTCGGCTCTGAAAACCAGGGCACCAGCGGTGTGCATCAGTTCCTCGGCGCAGACATCTTGGAGGTGAAAAGGGTAGCCGAGGTGCAGACGCTCACCGCCCTGCTCGGCACCGAGCTGCGGCCCCGCAATGAAGCGCCGGAAAATGAGGATGACCAGCTCGTCCCCGACCTCGTGAGCACCAACATCACCCCCACGAAGCCGCCGCATGGCACCCACCTCAGACCCGATGGCGTCAGCCGCTACTTCGCCGAGCGCGAGAACCTGGACCCCGACCGCGTGACGCTCTACTGGAATGAGCCAAAAGACGCTGCCATCCACTTCCTGCCCGCGCCCTCTGCACCCGGCCTCAGCCTCCTGTGGCCGAAGCTGAAGCGGAACTACCTCTTTGTCTGGCCAGACAGCATCTCCCAATTCCAACCCGTCAACGTCACCCAGGTCGGCAATGGCCCCGCCACGGCGCTTCAGTTTGCCGCCAACAATCTACCCCAGGTCATCTACCAGGATGATCCCGCTGAAACGGAGACGGAGATGGACGGCACCACCCAGCGCCTGCTGGTGGACTTCACCGAGTCCAGTGACAAAACCAACCGCTCCATGCTGAAGTTCGGCTCTGTGGATGGTCCCTGGTATGTGCGCCTCTACATCCAGGCTTACACGAAGCTCGGCAGCCCTGAAATCCCTGATCCTGATGGTGCAGGCCCGCTCACAGGCACACCGGCGGTCTATACCCTCAATGACCAGAATGCGGATGGCATCGCCGACTACTCACCCACCAGCCCGACTGGGCCAGGCACCGCCGCCACCACTGCCATCGTAGGCACACGCTTGGAGCCGCCCGCCGCTGGATTGGAAGTCGGCGGCTATGTGGCGGAGGGGCGCTGTTACAGCCCTGCGGCTTACATTAATCCCTTCACTGCCGGTGTACCCGCCTCCACCGCCGGGGGCATCATTCCGGTGAATGCTATCCCAGGGCAAAATACTCTCGTCGTCTGGTGGATGAAGCAGGTGCCCGCGCCATCCGATAAATTTCAGCCTTTCTATATTCCCGCCGTGGCAGCCCGCTACACCGTCAGCTACCCCGCCAGCCCGCAGGATCTCGTGATTGCCTCTGGCAATGGCATTGAAAACCCCGGCCTCACGCCGGAGCAGGCCGCAGGCAGCATCTATGTGCAGAACAACGAAAGCCTCGTGGGCTACAATCCGAACGAAGAGCACGCCCTCATGCTCACCGGCAATGCCTACGCCCTGCGGGATGACCTGAACAACACCACCGCCGGACCCGATTACACCTCCCAGCCCTATGTCCTCATCGCTTTCAAGGACACTGGCAACCGCCCTGCCATGCGTGTGGCGCGTGTGGTGAGGTCCAATGTCACCTACCCGCTCAGCTTTGTGAAGGCCGCAGGCACCCCTGTGCAGCCGCCCATGCCGCTCACCGCCCTGCCACTGCCGCTGAGGCCGGATGGGAGTGTGCGCAATGAAGAAGCCGCAGGCGTGGCGGACAACCCTGTCGCCAACGCCCCGGTAGACTATGCCAAATTCACCTTCGAGGACCGCAAAGGCCAGCACTGGCTCTACCGCGGGCCGCACGGCGCAGGCACGCCCACCTTCATCATGCGGTTCTATTACTACAGCCTGCCCGGCTTCTATGTGCCAAAGGCCGTCCCCCAACCTGCCGTGGGCACCATCATGCCCTTCATCGCCTCCACCACGGTGGACAAGGTCGGCGGCACTGCTGCAGACGTGACCTACATCCCGAAATGGCCGGATGACGTGGCCGCCTTTGGTGCCCAGGCCACCCAGCTCGGCGTGCTGAGCACGGCGGAGACGCTCGCTTTGCCAAAAGCAGGCCTGCCCCAGGTGCGCGGCCAAACCAGCGCCCAAGTGCTATACCAGCAGTCCATCGCCAGCGTGGCGGGAAATCCGAAGTCCGTGCTCCTGCATGACCCCACACGGGCAAAGACCTACCTGCTGGGTGCTGCCAATACCCTCCAGTCCATCCCGCCCTCCGTGCTGACCACGGACTACGCCGGGCGCACCTACTTCCAGAACCTGCCGCCCCACTTGCAAAACAGGTTCTACTTTGACAGCACCCTCGGCACGAAGGGCGGACTCGTGCTCATCGGCGAGTTCATCGATGAAATCAGCGGCGAGGACTACTTCAACCTCAATGCCCTCAGCAATGCCGATGTCATCGCCCTCCAGGCCATCTGCCCGCCTGCGGACTCGGTGAACAGCCCACTCTGGAGCAAGGCCATCTCCGAGCTGAATGGCAGCAACGTGCAGATCGGCGGACTCGCCACAACCTTGCAGACATGGCGGGAGTATCAGGTGGCTCAAATCACCCCCGTCGTGGCCAGCACCGCCAGTGCCCAGGCTCTGTTGAGCACTTTCAATGTGCTGGAGGGGAATCTCGTGGACTCCATCCAGCTCCTGGATGGCGGCAAAGGCTATCTCACCCCGCCCACCGTCACGATTTCGACTCCCTACAATGCTCTGGAAGTCTTTTCTCCCAGCCTCAGCAGCTTCCTGACCGAACTCCTTTTGGATCGCGCCACCGCCACGGCCAGCGTGAGTGGCGGCTCTGTCACCGGCTTTAGCCTCACCGACAATGGGCGCTACTATCAGACCAGCCCGCCCAGCGTCACCATCTCCCCGCCCAACCTCGTCGGGCAGATCCTCAGCCTCACGCTTACCTCTCCGGGTTCCGGTTACAGCTCCGTGCCGCCCACCATCACCATTTCCCCGCCTGCTGGCGGCGGTGTGACGGCTACTGCTACGGCCACCGTTTCCGGCGGCGTCGTCACCAGCGTCACCGTAACGAATCCTGGCTCAGGCTACAATGCCGCCAGCCCGCCCACCATCACCGTCTCCCCACCGCCGAACCTCAAGGCCGTGGCTCCGAGCCTGAACCGCACCGTGGCCCTGCGTGACATCAGTGAGGTCACTGATCCCGACACCGCCGTGGACAGCTACGCCCTCAGCTCCACCGGCGCTGGCACCGGCTATGTGACCCTCGTTTTCGGCAATGGCGAAGTCTTCACCGATGAAGGCGACCCCGTGGTCATGCAGATCATCAAAGTCAGCCCCACGCTCTACAAGGGCGACCTCAAGGTGCTGCCCAGCAGCAATCCGCTGGATGAGCAGGTCGTGCTCCGCCACAGCGGCGACTACGGTGCCAGACCGGAGAACTTCGAGTTCCAGTGGCGCTACGCCTACCCGGACAACGGTGCACCACCCACCGTGCCCGCTGGTGCCGCGAACTCCACGGACGACACCATCAACACTACCGCCAGCACCAGCACCTGGCTGAAGCCCAACGGCACCTGGCCCGGCAGCATCCTCGTCGGCGGCTCCCCATCTGCCGCCATCAGCACGCCGGCCGTCATCATGGCAGACACCTACTTCACCATGAGCTACCGCAAGATCGTCTCCGGCCAGGCTGCCGATGCAGGCTGGTCCGACTGGATGACGCCGAAGCTCGTGGAAGGCTGGATCAAGCGCGTGCTCGCCAAGATTACCCCCTTCAACCAACGGACAGATGACCTCTACAACAACGCCTTGAACACGGACGTCTCCATGCTCACCCAGGCAGGCACCCGATGGGAGGGCGACATCGCCCTCAACCTGGAAAACATCAACGACGCCGGTCTCATCGAGATCTACGAGACCATCCTGAACCGAGGCAAGAGCTTCACCATCGGCTCCGGCATCGACTTTGCCCCGTCCAACGATGCCCTCCTGCTCGCCGCCGGGTATCTCAGCGATCTCTACACCATCCTCGGCAACGAAGCCTATGCCGATGCCGCGAACCCCACCATCTCCATCGACGACCAGACCACCGTCACCGAGGTGAACACCAGCCGCTTCAGCTTCGAAGGGCAGGTCGCCAGCTCTCTGGATGAAGAGCTGGGCCTCCTCCGCGGTCGTGATAACAGTGCCAGCCCAGGCACCGGAGTCGCCCCGGCCTACAACCGCCTCTTCTGGAACTACACCCGTGGAATCAACAGCGGAGAAGTGCTCTACGCCGTGAACTACAACATCAAGGAAAAGACCGGCAGCCCCACCGCCAACGGCATCCTCAATGCGGCTGATGCCCAGCGCATGTTCCCCCAGGGCCATGGCGATGCCTATGGGCACTACCTCACCGCCTTGACCGGCTATTATAAGCTGCTCACCCACCCCGAGTTCACCTGGGTGCCAAAGGCCGAGACCGTCACCGTGCTCGGTCAGACCGTGCTCATTGATTACAAAGACGAGCGCAAGCTCGCCGCCGCTGCCGCCAACCTCGCCCGCACCTCCCAGCAGGTCATCGGCCTCGTCCACCGTAAGGCATACAAAGACGATCCCGCACTCGGCTGGCAGCACCTCCGTGACAGTGATGAAACCCGCGCCTGGGGCATGGATGAAACCGTCAGCCGCAGTGCCCAAGGCAGCTTCTTCCACTGGGTCACGGGGAATGCCCTGCTCCTGGATGAAGACACCGCAAACACCGGCGTGCAAAAGATCGACCGCACCACCGTCCCCGAGCTGAATGAACTCGTCAGCGCTGCCGATGCCTTCCAAACCAGCATCGACAACGCCAACGCCCATCTCAACCCCCTCGGTCTCAGCCCCGGAGCCATCGCCTTTGACATCTCCCCCGCTGAGATGCAGGCCGGCCAGTCCCATTACGAACAGATCTACGCCCGTGCCCTGCGCTCCGTTTTGAATGCCAAAGGCAGCTTTGACCAGGCCGCCAAGATGACCCGCCTCCTGCGCAATCAGGAAAACCAAGTCGCTGATGCCAATACCTCTGTCGTCGATCAGGAAGGTGCTTTTGAAAGCCAGCTCATCGAGATCTACGGGCGCCCCTACGCAGGAGACATCGGCCCAGGGAAGGCCTTCCCGCAGGGCTACACCGGCCCGGATTTGCAGAGCTGGTTCATCATCGACCGCCCCAGCGATCTCGTGAACCTCTCCGGCCCCGCCACCACCGTCAGCATCCAGGTTCCGCTCGTCACGCCTGAGTTCGGAGCACTCACCGCAGATCAGATCAAGGCGCGATACAGCAGCAGCGCCCCCATCCCGCAGGTGCAGACAAAGACCTACACCATCGCCCCGAATCAATGGGCGCAGTATGCCCAGACCATCGCCCCTGACGGCTCGTTAGGCCGCCGTACCCAGACGGGCGGGCTTCAGGATGCCCTCATGGAGATCGAAACCGCCCGCACCGATCTGCTGGAGGCCAATCAGCAGCTCCAGATCCTCCAGCGCCGCTTTGAGCGTGAGGCCACCCTGGCCAAAGACCTCGTCGCCAGTCATCTCGAAGCCCTGCGCCGCCAGGGAAATGCCACGGTGAACATCGCAACCACTGAAGCCGCAGCATCCGTGCTCGACTCACTCGGCGATGGACTGCAATGGGCTGCCGAGGCCGCGCGTGACGCCACTGACATCGTCAAAGAAGCGGTGCCGGATTCTCTGATCGCCGGTGTCGCCGCAGGTGGTGATCTCACCTCAGCCGCCCGTGCCGCTATTCTGGCAGCAGGAAAAACGATCAGCAAGGTGCTGATCGGCAGTGGTCTCGCCTCACGAGCTGCGGCGGGCCTGCTCAATGCCACCGTCACCGGCCTGGGCATGGAGCTGGATGGCTACCTCATGAGCGTCGGTTTCACCCAGGAGGAAGCGCAGGCTCTTTATGAACTGGAGCAGCTCTACGCAGATCTGGTGAGCCAGCATTACCAGTTCCATCGCCTTGCCACCAGCCTGCAAACCGCCAGCCAAAAGACCTCCAACCTCATCGCCACCGGGCAGTCCATCCTCTCAGAGCGTGAAAGCTACCGCCAGCGCGCCGCCGCCGTCATCAGCGGCTACCGCACGAAGGACCTCACCTTCCGTACCTTCCGCAATGAAGCGCTGGAGCAGTATCGAACCCTCTTTGACCTGGCTTCCCGTTATACTTATCTGGCCGCGAAGAGCTACGACTACGAGACCGGTCTGCTCGGCACCCCCGCAGGCCAAGCTGTCATCGCCAGCATCGTGTCCGCACGTTCCTTGGGTGATCTCTCTGGAGATACTCCCCAGGCCACCACCAGCACCCTCGGCGATGCCGGCCTGGCAGGCAGGCTCGCCCAGATGAATGCCGACTTCTCCGTGGCTGAAGGCCGTCTCGGCATCAACAATCCCGACCCCTACGGCACACTCTTCAGCATCCGTCACGAGCTTTACCGCATCACCAACGATGCCGCCTCCACCGCCGATGACGACGCCTGGCAGCAGAGTCTGGAGCAGGCCATCCGCACCAATCTGCTCAGTGATTCCGACGTGGCCCGCCACTGCAACAACCTCCGCAAGCCCGATGGTAGCAACGTCCCCGGACTGATCATCCCCTTCAGCACCACCATCCAGCACGCGAAGAACTTCTTCGGCCTGCCTTACGCCGCCGGAGATCACAACTACAGCCCCAGCAGCTACAGCACGAAGATCAGCAGCATCGGCATCGTCCTGCCCGGCTACATCGGCATGGACCCCTACGCCAGCGGCAGCCCCGGCGCAGGCGGCCCCTCCAGCAGCCACCCCGATGCCCTTGGTGCCACGCCGTATGTCTATCTCATTCCCTGCGGAGACGACTTCATGCTCGCCCCACCGTTCGGCGATACCAACACCGTCCGTTCCTGGACCGTACATGACCAGGCCCTGCCGCTGCCCTACAACCTCGGAGCCAGCAACTTCAACACCACGAACTTCTTCACTTCCACCGGCACCCTCAGCGAGCAGCCCTGGATCGTCCGCAAGCACCAGGCCTTCCGCCCCGTCGCCGACGCCGCTTTCTTCTACGGCAGTGCCCCCGCCGAGTTCACCAACACACGCCTCATCGGCCGCAGCGTCTGGAACAGCCAATGGAAGATCGTCATCCCCGCCTACAGCCTGCTGAATAACGAACAGGAAGGCCTGAACCGCTTCGTCCGGAGTGTGAAGGACGTGCAACTCTTCCTGCGCACCTACAGCCACTCGGGGAACTGAGGCTGATCGTTTTTTTCATGAGGTAAACAAATAGTCCGTAACGCCGAGGAAAAAACCGGGACATTAAGGGAGTCACCTCCCGTAATGATTCAAAAACTCCTTTTTCTGGCCCTACTTTGCCTGATGGCGGGCGCTCCGGCCCAGGCCTTCCCACCGGCTCCTTATTACACTCTCTACGGCACCGTACGGGATCAGGTGGGGCAGACGATCTCGGCGCAGGGCGCGGAGATCGTGTTGCTGAAAGGTGGCGTCGAGATCGGGCGCACGCCCATCGACTCGACTTCGCGGCTCGATCAGAACTACGAGCTGCGCATCGCCATCGACCAGAACCGCAGCGGCACTACCTTGTACAATGCCAAGGCCGTGCCCGCGCAGGGGCTTTTCAGTCTGGTGGTGGAGATGAATGGGGTGACGTTTTACCCCATCGAGGTCAGTGGCAATCTCACGGCGGGCAAAGGTGGCGAGCATGTGCGGCTGGACCTGAACCTGGGTGAGGATCTGGATGGCGATGGCTTGCCGGACATTTGGGAGGCTTGGCAGCTCTTCCAAGCGGGTCATTACCCCGATGAAAACGGCAGCTGGCCGCTCCACCTCATCGACCGCAATGGCGACCTGGATAAAGACGGGCAGAGCAACTGGGATGAATACCTCGCAGGCACCTTTGCCGGAGACGCCACGGAGCGCTTCGAGCTTCAGATCAAAGAAAAGGCTGCCAACAGCGTGCGCTTCGAGTTCTACGCCATCACGGGCAAGACCTACACCATCGAGCGCAGCACGGACGTGAAGACCTGGACGCGTGTGCCTTTCTCCATCGGCACCGCCACCAGCGGAGCCCCCGCCTACAGCGCCACTCAGGCCAGCGTGCTCTCCGCCTTCACCGCGCCCGCCGTGGGCAGTGAGAAGGAGTTTTACCGGCTGACGGTGAGGTAGCAGGGCGCAGGGAGCACGGGGCAGGGAACCAGAAATTAGACTCAAAATCACGACCGATGAACGACTCGAAAACACCACGCACTCATAGCCAAAAGCTGCACTGGCTTCTACGTCTGCTGGCCCCCTGCGCCCTGCTCCTTGCTCCCTGCCTCAGCCACGCCCAGTGGCGCACGGAGACCTATGCGCTGAAAGGCGGCATGAATGCCATTTACCTCTCGGGTGAGGCCAAGGCGGACACCATCGGCAATGCGGGGAATGGGCCGGAGGACATCATCGGGAACATCATGCCGGCGGCAGTCACGGAAGTGTGGATGTGGAACCCGAATCCGACGCAGGTGCAGTTCATCGAGTCCCCTCTGATCCCCAGCTCGGGCACGGCAGAGTGGCTGGTGTGGAAGCGCGGCATCCCGGCGCAGAGCAATCTTATCCGCCTGCTCGGCCAGACTTCCTACCTCGTGCGTTGCACGGGCACGGCATCCACGAATCACAGCGTGACCATCAAGCAATCACCCCAGCCACCGGCGAACTCCTGGGTGCGCAATGGCGCGAACTTGCTCGGCTTTCCCAGCAAGGCGGGCAGCGGGGCGGCCACCTTCGCGAACTACTTCGCCACCTTCCCCGCAGCTATCGCAGCGAATACCAAAGTCTTCCAGTATGTGGGCGGCGAGCTGGGGCCCAGCAACCCGGTGCAGATCTTTTCCACCGCGCTGCTGCTGGACCGCACGAAGGCATACTGGTTCTCCTCCGAGGTCGTGGGCAATTTCTACGCGCCGCTGGAGATCAGCCTCAGCACGAACAACGGCTTCGCCTTTGGCCGCACTGGCTCTGTCATCACCGCACGCATCCGCAACCGCACGGCAGCGAATGTCACCGTCACCCTCGCACCGGTGGACAGCGAGTCCGCACCGCTGACGCAGACGGGCATCACCGGGCCGGTGCCGCTTGTGCTGCGCACAACGAACACAACCACTCTGGTCGTCACCGAGACAGACATCACCGTCGGCGCGCCTGTCGTGCAGGTCATCGGGGCAAACAGCAGCGTCGAGCTGAGCATCGGCATCAAACGCGCCCTCATGACCGCAGGCACCGAAAGCGCGCTCTTCGCCTCCTTTTTGCGCGTCACCGACAGTGGCAATCTCATGGATGTCTATCTGCCCGTCAGTGCCCAAAAGGCGGCGCTCACCGGACTCTGGGTGGGAGACATCTCCGTCACCAATGTCAGCAGTCAGGTCACGAATAGCGCCAAGGCCACCGCCACGGTCACGAACGGCGTCGTCACCGGCATCGAAGTCACTGGCACGGGTGGGTTTGGCTACACCACGCCGCCGGTCGTCACCATCGATCCACCGGCCACGCGGGTCACCGCCACGGCCACGGCTATGAGCAATGGCAGCCAAGTCGTCAGCATCACGCCTGTCCTCAGTGGCTCCGGCTACGATGTCGCCCCCACTGTCACCATCGCCCCGCCACCCTCAGGCACCACGGCCACCGCCACGGCGCAGATCCGCGGTGGGGCTGTCTTCCGCATCAATATCACCACCCCCGGCAGCGGCTACACGACGAGTCCTGTCATCACCCTCAGCGCGCCGCCGCAGGGCACCCCAGCCACGGCCACGGCTACCGTCGCGAGTGGTTCCGTCACTGGCTTCACCATGACGGCAGGCGGCAGTGGTTATCTCGTGACACCCGCCGTCAGCATCGCCGCACCACCTCCTCTGCCTGGCACAAGCACACCGCGCCCTTTCACCCTGCGGGCGCTGCTGCATGTCGCCAGTGACGGGCCGAAGACCACCCGCCTGCTTTCCCAGGTCTTCCTCGGCGAGTTGGAGAGCACGCCGGGTCAGATCGGCCTCTGCACCCAGGAGGCTTTGTTAAAATCCACCGCTGGGGCGAAGGCGACCGCACAGCGCCTTGTCGCCGCGCATTTGCCGCTGGATCTGGACACTACCATCGGCACCGGCAGTGTCGCCATTCCAGGCACGCTCACGCGCACCATCACCCTCGCGCACACGGACCCCACGAATCCCTTCGTACATCAGTACCACCCTGATCATGACAACAAGTCGCCAGCAGGTGCCGCCCTCGCTGCGGGTGTGGAGAGTTATCAGGTCGTCCGCACCTGCGCCTTCACCTTCACCACCACGCCGCCCGGCAGCAGCACCACCCCGGCAGGCTGGGGCAGCAGCGTCATCGGCGGCACCTACCGCGAGACCATCACCGGTCTGCACCGCCAGACCTTGCAGGTGGATGGCACCTTCGAGCTACGCCGCGCCTCCGAGGACGGGGTGCTGGCACCGTGATCTCAAATCTCAGAACTCAAATTTATCATCTCAACGCACCCCTTTCAAAAACGAACCACGCCATGAAAAAGACCGCCTACCTCCTCGCCACCCTGAGCCTCGTGCTCGGCTCACTGCACGCCCAGACCGTGCCGCTCCTCCTGAACTACCAGGGCCGTGTCACAGACAGCGGTGGCACGGGGCTCGGCACCCCCACGCCGGTGAACCGCAAGATCGTCTTCCGCATCTGGGATACCCCCTCCAGTGGCGGTGCCGCCTTGTCCGCGCCGAATGCCTCCCCGAACCGCCTCTGGACCGAGGAGCAGACCGTCACCATCGCTAGCGGTGATTTTAGCGTGCTGCTCGGTCAGGGCATCGCCGCCACTGGCGGCATCGCGGGTGAGTCCCGGCCTGCGCTGGACACCGTCTTCACCAGCAGTGGCGTCAGCCGCTTTCTTGAGGTCATCGTGGACAATGGCGACGGCGCCATCAACGGCAGTGACTCCCCCATCAGCCCGCGCCAGCAGCTCACCAGTACCGCCTACGCCTTCCGCGCCCGTGCGGCGGACACCATCGCAGGAGCATCGGATCTCACCATCAATCCAACCGCCGCCGCCATCAGTGGCGGCAGCGTCCCGGCGAACTACGGCCTGGGCTGGTATGGCACCGCCCGCACCTTCAATGGCACCGCCATCAATGGCCCTGTGCTCTACGGCTTCGATGGCGGTGCGCTCGGCTCCGTGAATGGTGCCACGCAGGTGAATGCGCTGCGCTGGAATGCCAGCGGTCAGGTCGGCATAGGTAGCTCCACCCTGGCCGGGGCCGCCGGGACGAATAAACTCATCCTGCAAGGCAATGACACCACCGCCACCCCACAGCAGCTCCTCATCCGTGGCGATACCGATACCAACCGTCAGCTCCTCATTGGCTATAACACCACCAGCGATTACGGCTCCATCCAGGCCAAAAACAGCGGGGTCAATTTCACCCCACTCGTACTGAATCCCAGCGGCGGCAATGTCGGCATCGGCACGACGACTCCGGGCGCAAGATTGCAGATCGATAGCCTTGGCAATGCCTTACCGGCTACCAGCGGTTCGACGCAGTCCGTCGGCCTGATCGCACGCCTGAAGAGCTCGGGCTCTTCCGACGCAGGGCTCGACATCGGCAGCGCTGACACCGGGGGATTCTGGCTTCAGAGTGCCAACCGCGCTACTCTGAACGTCAACTATTCGCTCCTGCTCAACCCCAATGGTGGCAACGTCGGGATCGGGACGACCTCACCCACACGGAAGCTTTAGGTGGAATCAGACGGGTTTGGAATCAGTCACAAAAACGGCACAAAGGAGTTGGGGACTTATATGGATTCCAACACTGGAAACCCGTGTTTGATCGGAACGGTCTCCAATAATACCCTGGGCTTCTTCACGAATAACAGCAGTGCCCGAATGTCGATCGACACCAACGGGAATGTCGGTATCGGCACGACCTCTCTGGCTGCCAAACTTCACATCAAGGCGGCGTCAGATAACAGCGGCGGTGCAGGTATTAAGCTCGAGCACGCGGGTGATACCAGTGGTTGGTTCATATGGCCAGAAAACGCGGGCGACAATTTGATCTTCATGTTCAATGGCCAATATCCCAGTGGGGTTTACACGCTTTTAAGCAAAAATTCTTCTGGGTTCATCACCGTTAGTGACGAGAGGATCAAGAAGGACATTGAAGTTATCAACGGGAGTCTGGAACGGGTGATGAAACTGCGGCCGAAGACCTATCGATTCAAGAGCGCTGCGGCTGACACCCCGTTGAACTACGGCTTCATCGCCCAAGAGGTGGAAAAGGTTTACCCTGACTTGGTGGGAGAGAATCGCGGTCAAAAAACGCTCGCTATTAACTCCCTCATCTCCATCAACACCCAAGCCATTCAGGAACTAAAGAAGGAGAAAGACGCCGAGGTGAAGCTGCTGAGGCAGGAGAACGAGGCAATAAAAGCCGCCCTCGCCGAGCAAACGAAACAGCTCGCTGAATTCAAAGCCAAGGACAAAGCCCGTGACGCCAAACTGGCCGCCATCGAGAAGCTGCTGCTGGCGGGTGAGAAGGCAGAGGTGCAGCCCGTGTCCCTGAAGAAGAGCGCTGGTGGTGCGGAGTGAGTCATCCTTTCGACCACTGTCATGAAACGGGGAGTACCAACATCTCAACAGGCGCAGCCACGTAGGCCGGGTGTGTTCGGCGCGCTTAGCATCTCTGACACGAGCCATTTCCTTCGCCGAATTACCCGGCTTCTGGGAGTCCGCTTCACGCGCACGACCTTCCGAAAGCATCCGGACGGTTTGGTGAAGGGAATCGAGGTCCTTGCGAGCCTCATCGCGCCAAACACACTCGGCCTACGGCCTGCCCACCTTCGTCATCCGTCATTCTGATTTCGTCATTCTTTCTCCGTCATGAACCGCTTCCTCCTCTTCGCCCTCACCTCCCTGCTCTTCGCCGCCACGGCGCAGGCGCAGTACGAGCTCAAGGCCTCCAACTTCAACGGCATTTTCCAGGGCGCGCTCCCCGTGGGCAGCAATGAGGCTACGCTGCCGCAAACACCTGCGAACAGCAACTTCCGCGCCGTCGGTCCGGCGGCGGGTGCCAGCGGCCCCATCGACAACACACCCGTGGAGCCAACGGGCGTGCCACCAGCCTACCCCGCCACGCTTCATGCGGACCGTTACCCCTCCACGGGGGACAACACCATCGTGCTCATGCGCTCCACCGTAGGAAGCATCTTCGCCTCAGGTGTACCGCGTTATTTCATGGGAGATGTCATCACTCCGCCGCTGGTGAAGGGAGATGCGGTATCCCCGGCCCCGGCGAATTACTGGCGCATCCGACCGCTGGAGTATGGCGAGCAGATCAACCCCTTCGTCGCCGCCGCCTTCGTCGTGGTGAACTCCAGCTCTACCGGCAATGCCAACGTCACCGTCGCCACGCCCGTGCCGCCCGCTCTCGTCGTCGGCTCAGCCCTGCTCGGGCGCACCGTCGCCACTCTGAATACTGGAAATGGAGCCATCACCCTCGCCGGCGGCAATGCCAATGAGACGATCACTGTCCCCACCTCCCGCCCCTTCGGCTCATTGCCAAGCACTACCACGCCCCTGGCACTCGGCAGTGTGAATGTCACCGCCAGCAGCACCAGCAGCACCCAGGTCACCAGTGCAAACAC
>JAGKWZ010000124.1 GCA_021151605.1 Verrucomicrobiaceae bacterium | reverse complement strand
GTGTCGAAAGAGAGCGAAGGCTCATGGGTGGGCCTCACGGTCGATGATCGCGGTCGTCTGCTCGCCACGGATCAATACGGCGGCCTCTTCCGCGTCACGCCGCCGCCGGTGGGCAGCGGTGACAAGGCGCAGGTGGAGAAACTCAGCGCCGAGATCAATGGAGCGCATGGTTTGCTGTATGCCTTCGACAGTCTTTATGCGCTGGTGAATGAGAAGCCGAATGTCGCGGGCCTGTATCGGCTACGCGACACGAAGGGCACGGGCCAGTTCGATGAGAAGACGCTGCTGCGCGAGATCAAAGGCCAGGGCGAGCATGGCAATCACAGCATCACGCTTTCGCCGGACGGAAAGAGTCTCTACATCGCGTGTGGCAATGGCACCGCGCAGCCGCCGATCGAGCACACACGGGGCTCGCGGCCCTTTGCGGATGATCAAGTCGTGCCGCGCACGAGCAAAGGCGCTGAGTTCTCCGACACGGAGCCGCAGGCCTTCACGTGCAAGGTTTCTCCGGATGGAAAACGCTTTGAGATGATCGCCGACGGCTTGCGCAATCATTTCGACACGGCCTTCAACGCGCTCGGCGATCTCTTCACCTATGACAGCGACATGGAGTGGGATGCGGGCACGCCGTGGTATCGGCCCACGCGCATCTATCACCTCGTCAGCGGCGGCGATTACGGCTTCCGCGAGTCCTCGGGCAAGCTGCTTGGCTACTGCCCGGACATCATCCCGCCGCTCGTCGATGTGGGGCCGGGTTGCCCGACCGGTGTCGTCAGCGGACTCGGCGCGGCGTTTCCCGCGAAGTATCAACACGCCATCTATGCGTGCGACTGGACCTACGGCACGCTCTACGCCGTCGTGCTCACACCGAAGGGCGCGGGCTACGACGCGAAGCTGGAGGAGTTCATCTATGGCAAGCCGTTGCCGCTCACCGATGCCGTGATCGGCAAGGACGGCGCGATGTATTTCGCCATCGGCGGACGTCGCACGCAGTCGGCGCTGTATCGCGTGACCTATGAGGGCAAAGAGAGCACCGCGCCTGCCGCCGCGCCCGTCGAGACGCCGGAGCACAAGCTGCGCGTCGAGCTGGAGCGCCTGCACGAGGAAGGCACCGGCCCCGAGGCCATCGACAAAGCGTGGCCGCATCTCGGTCACGCAGATCGTCTCGTGCGCTACGCCGCCCGTGTGGCCATCGAGCGCCAACCCGCGAAGCTGTGGGCCGAGCGTGCATTGAAGCAAAGCGAACCCTGGGCAGTGATCGAAAGCGGTGTCGCGCTCGCTCGCATGGGCGGAAAAGAAAATCAGGCCGCGCTGCTCTCGATGCTCCATGCGCTCGACTTTGCGCATCTCGATGCCGCGCAGCAACTCGCGCTGGTGCGTGTGTATCAAATCAGTGTCGCTCGCAACGGCCTGCAGGAAGGTGATTCACTCGCGAAGACCATCGCACGACTCGATGCGGTATTTCCCGCGAAGACGAACGACCTCAATCGCGAGCTGTCGCGCACGCTGGCAGCGCTTGGCTCATCGGAAGTCATCGCGGAGACGATCCAGCTCATGCGCACGGCGAAGGACGATCCCGTGTCGTGGCTCTCCGTCGAGCGCATGGCCCGCAACGACCGTTACGGCCCCAATTTCCTCCGCAGCGGCGATGCTCGCCCCAACCAACAACAGATCGCCTATGCGTATGGCCTGCGCTTTGCCAAGAACGGCTGGACGCCCGAGCTGCGCCACGAGTTCTTCGCGTGGTTTGCCAAAACGGGCCCGTGGCTCGGCGGGAATCAGTTCCGCGGCTTCATCGACACCATCCGCAATGACGCGCTCGCCTCAGTGCCCGACGCCGAGGAGCGCAAAAAGCTCGCCGTGCTCGCCACGCCGAAATTCATCGCCATCAAGCCCGAGGCGATCAAACCACCGAAAGGCCCCGGCAAGGCCTACACCGTCGATGAAGTCACCGCTTTGGCCTCGAAGGTGCAAAGCGGCCGCAATTTCGACCGTGGACGCGAGCTTTTCATCGCGGCGGCTTGTCAGGCCTGCCATCGACTCGGCAACGAGGGCGGCGGAGTCGGCCCCGATCTCACCGCCGCAGGCAATCGCTACACCTTGCGCGACCTCGTCGAGAACATCGTCGATCCCAGCAAGGTCATCTCCGACCAATACGAGAGCAGCATCCTCACGTTGAAGAACGGCAGCACCGTCATCGGCCGCATCACCGCCGACGAAGGCGGCATCCTGCAAGTCGCCACCAACCCCGCCGCCCCCGGCCAGACCACCGACGTCCGCCACGACGCCCTCCAAAGCCGCCAAGTCTCGCCCACCTCGCTCATGCCTCCCGGTTTGATCAACGCCATGAACCCCGACGAAGTCGCCGATCTGCTCGCCTACATTTTGTCGGGTGGCGACAAGCGTGGGAAAGTTTTCAAGAAGTGAAGCTCAGCCCTGACCTCACTATGAAACGCTTCCTCTCAGTGTTCCTCTTTGCCCTCTTTGGTTTCACTCAGGCTGCTGACAAGCCGAACATTATCCTCTTCTACACCGACGACCACGGCCACGCCGATCTCGGCATCCACGGCGTGGTAAAGGACATCAAGACGCCCAATCTCGATGCGCTGGCCCGCAGCGGCGTGGTGGCGACGCATGGCTACAGCACCGCGCCACAGTGCGTGCCTTCACGCGGCGGCGTGATGACAGGCCGCTTCCAGGGCCGCTTCGATCTCGATAACAACGGCTCCGCGCTCGACGGTTTCAACAAACAAACCACCATCGCCACTCGGCTGCAAAACGCCGGCTACGCCACGGCGCAGTTCGGCAAGTGGCACCTCGGCCCCACGGAGGCGATCACGAAGCATGGTTTCAGGCATGTGTTCTCGCAAAACGCCCAGCGTCCATTTTCCGCCAACATCACACTCGATGGCAAAGACCGCTCCATCAGCGACCTGCCACCGACCGAGTATCACCTTGATGGCTGCTCGAAGGCCGCTGCGGCGATCATTGAGCGCTACAAGGACCAGCCCTTCTTCCTCTACGTGGCCTATCGCGGCCCGCACACGCCGCTGGATGCACCAAAGCGCTACATGGACCGCTTTCCCGGCGAGATGCCCGAGCGACGCCGCGCCGCGCTGGCCATGCTTTCCGCCATCGACGACGGCGTGGGCCTCATCACGAGCACCTTGAAGAAACACGGCCTCACCGAGAAGACGCTCATCTTCTTCATCGGCGACAACGGCGCTCCGCTGAAGATCCACAAAGTCGATTCGCCGCTCCAGGGTGATGCCGGCGGCTGGGACGGCAGCCTAAACACGCCGCTCAACGGCGAAAAAGGCATGCTGGCCGAAGGCGGCATGTCCACGCCCTTTCTCATCGCCTGGCCCGGCATGATCCCCGGCGGGCAGGTTTATGAGCATCCCGTGAGTGCGCTCGACGTGGCCGCGACGGCGGTAAAAGTGGCTGGAGCTTTAGCTCCAGAAGGTGCGGCTAAAGCCGCAGCCTCTTTGGATGGCGTCAACCTACTCCCGCACCTCACTGGCGAAAACAAAGCGCCGCCGCACGACGCCCTCTACTGGCGCTGGATGGCCCAGAGCGCCATTCGCGAAGGAAACTGGAAGCTCCTGCGCGGTGGTGATCGCGAATACCTCTACGACCTCGCCACGGACCGCGAGGAGAAGCACAACCTCGCCGCAAAGCACCCCGAGATCGCCACGCGACTCCGCGCGAAGCTCAAAACCTGGGCCGATGGCCTCACGCCACCCGGCATGGCCCTTGGCCCCATGGCCCCGACATGGAACGATTACTTCGATCACTACCTCGAAGGCAAAACCATCGCCCCACGCGCCGAAGCGCCCGCTGCCAGCGCCTTGGAAACGAAGGGCTGGGAAGCCCGCAATGGCAAGCTCACCGCCAAAGACGGCCTTTTCATCCTCACGCCCGACCAAGCCGACAAACCCACCTTCATCACCAAAGCCAAGCTCAAGCTCGCCGGTCCCGTCACCGCCAAACTCACCCTCAAAACCGCCTCCACCGGCGAAGGAGCCATCGCCTGGCGTCTCGACGGCGACCAAGACTTCCTCCCCACCAACCGCATCACCTTCCCCCTCCAAGCCACTCCCGACTGGCAAACACACACCCTCGAGATCACGACGACTGGCCGTGTGATACATCTCCGCGTGCATCTGCCTTTGGGAGGCGCAGAGTTTCGGGAGATTGAGTTGAACTCGGTAAGGAAATGAGAGGCTTGATTGCGCAAACAATGAATCGAGTTCTCCGGTAGTCTTGCTGAGCAAACAAGTATGAACCAAGAACTGCTCCAGCTTATAGACTCTATGCCATGGGCGAGGGTAAGCCATGCTTACGGACCTGCGAAAGATGCCCCACATGAGATCAAGAGGCTCATGTCCGATGATGTCGAGGATCGAATGGATGCGATTTGCGGCTTTTTATACAGTTCAGCGTTCCATCAATACTCAATCTACACGGCTACACCGCTCGTTATCCGCTGTGTTGCGAAGCTTCTTGCGGACCCTAAGCTTCCCAATGAGCCTTCAGGCATGGGTCAACCGATGGCCTATGAGTTGCTCCATTTCGTCCGAATTTGTGCTGAAAGAGGCCAAATAGCCATCGAGGGCGGACCCAAGTTGGATACCCCTACTATTGAGGAGGCCGCATCGGAAGTCAGATGCGTTTTAGACAGATATCTGACCCATCCGGAAAACAAAGTCCGTGAGGAAGCTCTGCTGTTATCCGAACTCCTCGAGAGAAAGGGTATGTCTGAATCCCCCTGCTCGGAGCCAACCCAGAAATCCCGTCCATCGCATATTTGGGCGCGGTGGATTTGCTTCTTCCTCGCATGGCTTTGCTGGATTGCATGTCTGCCAATGGTGCTTCTGGCAATACTCTTCTTATTTGATCCTGGGCCGCATGGTGCTTTTGGTGTCGCACCGATCGTGTTTGGTTTCGCGGCTCTAGTCTGCGGCGGATTGGGCTGCTTGTTGTATTTTGCAGGTATATCGGATGTCGGCGCCGACCAAAAACAATAAGCTCGTCTAGCGTCTCCAAATCCGACACACTCTTTGCCGGAATGTCTGGCCGCTGACGACGTTTCTGGCTGCGATGCTCCGCACTCTTCTCTTTCTCTTCGCCCTCTGCCCTTCGATCTTCGCGGCGCAGCCGAATATTCTGCACATCCTCGCCGATGACATGGGATGGAATGCGCTGAGCTGTTACGGCAACAAAGACCTGCAAACGCCGCACTTGGATCGTCTCGCGGCGCAGGGGATGCGGTTCACGCAGGCGTATGCCGATGCCCAATGCTCGCCGACGCGTGCCGCCTTTCTCTCTGGGCAGTACGGGGCTCGCACGGGTGTGTTCAAGGTGCTGAACGAGAAGGAGCCGTCGTTTGCGCCGATGCGCTCAGCGGAGGCGAAGGATGCTTTGGGACCAGAAACAGCCACGCTGGCGACCACCTTGCGCCAAGCGGGCTACACAACCGGCATCAGCGGCAAATGGCACATCGCGAACAACTACGCCGTCGCTGCCCTGCGGAAGCGTAAAGGTTACTTTGACTCCTACGGCTTCGACTTCGCCGGTCCGGCGAATGGCAACGAGCATCACGAGGATAAAACCGTCACCGCCATCACCGATGACATCATCGGTTTCATCGAAGCGAACCGCAGCAAGCCCTGGTTTGCCTTTGTGTCGCATTTCAGCCCACACACGAAGCTGGAAGCCCCGGAGGCGTTGATCGCGAAGCATGTCACCCGAGGCTTCAAACGGTCGGCCAACGATGAAGGCAGCTCCACCGAGCGCCCCATCGCGAACTACCTCGCTATGCTAGAGCATCTCGACAACGAAGTGGGCCGCCTGCTGACAAAACTTGATGAACTCAAGCTCAGCGACAACACCCTCGTCATCTTCACCAGCGACAACGGCGGCCTGTCCCGCGTGACGAACAACGCCCCGCTCCGCGAAGGCAAAGGCTCGCCCTACGAAGGCGGCATCCGCGTCCCGCTCCTCGTGCGCTGGCTGGGCAAAGTGAAAGCAGGCAGCGAGTGCGATGTGCCGGTGCATACCGTGGATTTTTATCCGACGTTTGCCGCGCTCGCCCACGCGCCACCGACCTCAGCGCATCCGCTCGATGGCGAAAACCTCCTTCCGCTACTCACCCAAACCGGCCCGCTCCAGCGCCCCGCGTTGTTCTGGCACATGCCCACCTACACCACGAACTACGGCCGCACGCCCTGCGCCGTCATCCGCGAGGGCGATTGGAAGCTCATCCACTGGTTCGGCGACTACCTCGACACCACCGGCTTCACGCCCGACGACAAACCCTACGGCAAACTCGTCGTCGGCCCGCGCACCGAGGTCTTCAACCTCCGCGAAGACCCCAACGAAACCCACAACCTCGCCACCGACCGCCCGAAGAAAACCACTCACCTCACCAACGCCCTCAACGCCTGGCTCAAACGCACCAAAGCCAAGCTCCCCACCCCGAATCCCGACTTCAATGAGAAGCGCTGGTGGATCTCAGCCAGCAAGGAGTGAAGCAGCGCCGCCCAGCTAGCCCAAACATCCAAACAACCGATGCATCCAGCCACTTGTCCAACCAGTGCCGATCATGGTCGCTCAGCCATGAGTCGATTGCTGCTTCTCGTCTTGATTCCATGTCAGATCCTCGCCCAGCAGTCGCTCCAGGAATCTGCCGTCCCTGTGCGGGCTCGGGTTCCGTTTTGGAATCAAGCAGCCGTGCAGTTTCAGTTCGCGCCCGCGTTTGATTTCAAGGAAGTCGCGGGAGCGAAGTCCTATCGCTTCACGTTGAGCCCGGCGACCGGAGACAAGATCGTTTTTGAGGCCACAAAGCCAAGCGCATCACTGGCACCCGTTTGGAGGACGGTGCCAGTTGGTAGAACCACGCTGACGGTCGAACCTGTGGATGCGAAGGGGGTAAGAATCGGTGCAGGAGAAACACGTTCATTTCATCGCGCTGCTGTGTTTCGAGCAGGCGAAGCGGTGACAAATCCATCGTGGGAAGACAGTGCTCGCAAAGCGCTGGATGCGCTGGTGCATTCGCCGGATCTGCGCTGCTGGTTCACCACGGGGGAGATTGACGAGCAGTTTCACCTCTATCGCTATCCGTCGAAGATCATCGGTGCCGCCGCATCCGCGCTGGCGGTGTATGCATCGCAGACACCGGTGCCTGCCGATGCGGCGGAGGCCTTGCAGGCGGCCAGACGTGCGGCGGACACGCTGCTGGCGCTGTGCGAGCCTGCGGAGTCCGCGTGGGCATTTCATCCGCCGACGTATCACCCGACCAAGTTCCGCGAGCGCATGACCGGGCACATGAACCCCGCTAACTACATGACAAACTGCGGCGCGGAGGCCGGCCGTTACTTTTTAGATGTCCACGCGGCGACGAAGGATGCCAAGTATCTCACCGCCGCCGTGCGGATCGCGGAAACGTATGCGAAGCAGCAACGCGAGGACGGAAGCTGGCTGCTCTTTGTGATGCCGAAAGATGGCAAAGCGGCCACGGACAACGTGCTGGTGCCCACCTTGGCCATCGAGTTCCTCGACCAACTCGGGAAGGTCGCGCCGCAGCCCCGATTTGATGCCATGAGGAACAAAGCGGTGGCGTGGATCATGCAGAACCCCGTGCGCACTTGGAACTGGCAGGGGCAATTCGAGGACGTGAAGCCGCTGCCACCGTATGAAAACCTCACGAAGCACGAGGCCTGCGATTTCGCGATCCATCTGCTCAGCAGTGCCAAAGCATCGCCTGAGGAACGGACACTGGCGCTCGATCTGCTACGTTTTGCGGAGGATCAGTTCGTCATGTGGGATCAGCCGCCGGAGAGTCGCCCTGGCGGTCAAAACGAGGACGGACAGGCCAGCGCGAAGTCGAAGAACTGGCTGCTGCCCTGTGTGTTGGAGCAATACCGCTGCTACGCGCCAGTCTGCGCCAGCTCCGCGAAGCTCATGCGCACCTACCTCGCCGCGTATCGCGTGACGGGCGACGCGCACCATTGGCACAAGGCGCAGGCGCTTGCGGGCACGCTCGTGCGCAGTCAGAACAACAAGAAGGCTCCGGGACGCTACCTCACCTGGCTCATGAAGTCCGGCGGCCCTACGATGTGGTTCAACTGCGAATTGATGGCCGTGAGAGCGATGCAGGAACTGGCGGTAGAAGCAGTGGTGAAACGCTAAAAGTCTTTTCCTCTGATGCTGTCCATGAAACCTCTCATCCTTCTCTTTCTCCTTACGTTGTGTGTATCCGCGCAGGACAAAGCGGTCACCGTCACGCAAGAGAACGGCGTGTGGTGGTTTCGCTCGCCCGCAGGGGCAAACTTCCTTTCCATCGGCGCGAATCATGTGGAGCCGCTTTATTGGCAGAGTCCGCGGAATGCGGAGTTTGTGCGCGAGACGTATGGCGGGGAGATTTTTGCCAAAGATGGCTCTTTTGACGAGGAGTCAGCGGCGGTGAAAAAGTGGTCGGCGAATGTGGCGGCGAACTTCAAGGACTGGAGCTTCAACACACTTGGGTTTCACAATCCGCTCTCGCGCAGCCTGCAGGAGGCCGTTGGCGGCTACTATGTGTGCCAATTGGCAATTCCGGTGTCGTGGGGCTGGAACATGAAGCGGTCGGAACTCGTCGCGAGCTTTGCAAAACGGCCCATGGATGTGTTTGATGATGCGTTTCGGGCGCAGCTCGATGAGGTGGCGGATCAGCTCGTGAAGCCGCGTGCGAATGATCCGCGATTACTCGGTTACGCCTACACCGACGGCCCGCCATGGACGGTGGACGATGATGCGAGCAGCGCGGTCTTTGCCAAACTCTCGCCTGCGCAGCGGCAGCTTCATCCGTGGGTTCATGCATTGATGTCGTTGCCTGCCACAGCGGCGGGAAAGCAGGCGTGGATCGAGTTTTTGAAGAAGAGACATGCCGACGTGGCCAAGGCGGCGGCGGTTTATGCGGTGAGGGCGGCGACGTGGGAGGAACTCGCGGCCTGCACGCAGTGGCATGACCTTGGCGATGCCAAGGTGGGTGCGGACAGTCGCGCGTTCCTTTCCATCCTCATGCGTCGCTGGTATGAGGCGCGGCATCGCAGCATCCGACAGCACGACCCCGCGCATCTCATCCTCGGCGATAAGCTCAACATGAATCGCGACCGCAAGTTCCCCGTGCAGCTCGCGAACAGCCTCAAGGCCATGCGCGGCTTCGTGGATGTCATCAGCGTGCAATACTACGGCCCCGCCGACGAGCAGGTGGCCACGCTCGCCGCCGTGCATCGCGAGAGCGGCCTGCCCATCATCAATGGCGACACCACCTGCAAGCCCTTCTGGCCCGACAACTCCCTGCGCGGCGAGAACCCGGCGTTTTATCAATCGCTCGGCCAAACCTACGACGAGACACTGACGAAACTCTTCGCGCAGCCGTGGTTCATCGGCTGGCACCACTGCGGCTACATGCGCGGCCTGCGAAAGCCCTACATCGACGCCGTGAAGAAGGGCAACGCCAAAGAAGTCGCCAACTACGAGCAACGCGGCGTGCTCTACCGCGAAGGTTTTATTGATGACCACGAGCGCCCCATCGAGTCCATCCTCACTCCGCTGAAAGCCGCCATTGCGAAGTGCGAGGGGCTGCACAAGACACACGCTGCTCCACAGTGAACAAACCGTATCATCATGCGATCCATTCTCTCCTTCGCACTCGTTGCCGCTTCATCATTCGTCAGCCCGGCTTTGTCATCCGCCGCAGATCAAGCGCCAGCCAAAGGTGACGCGAAATCAATGCCGGAGAAGCAGGTGGTAAGGCGCACGCTGCCAAAGCCGCCGTATCGGCTGATGTATGGCTACAAGGATCTCGTGGGTTTCAAGCCGCAGCCTTTTTGGTCGGATACGAAGGAGTGTGAGCGCCTGTGGAATGAGGTCTCCGACCGGTTCAACATCGTCACAGGTAAGACGACGGATGCCACCGTGGTGCGGCGTCTGCGTGAGCGCGGCATCGTCTTCGCCTTCGGCGTGAGCAACAACCGCAACGCCACGCACAAGACGACGGAGGATTTCGTCCGCGAGTGGTCGAAGCCGCTGGAGGACACGCTTGGCGGGCAGTTGCCGGGCGGCTTTGACGCGATCTCAATCGACGAGCTGCATGGCGACACCGACGGCAGCGTGGACTCTGAAATCACGATCCGTGCCGTGCGCGAAGTGAGGCGGCGTTTTCCTGAGAAGCTCATCTTCACCTGGGCGCCGATGGCCGTGGTGCTCGCGGGTTCGCCAGACAGGAACGGCCAGCGCTACGCGAAGGGCAAGGAGTGCGACAATCAGTTCCGCATGGTGGCCGAGTGCTGCGACCTGATGATGATCGAGTGTTATCAAAGGGAGAGCGCCAGTCATTTCGACTGGTTCACCGAAGCGGCAAAGAACCTCCACACGCGCGCACCCGCCTTGATGAACAAGAGCGTCTTCGGCCTCTGCGTCTCGCAGCGAGACGACCTCAACATGGACAACAAGCCCGACATCGACTTCGCGCATCACTTGGAAAAGCAGTTTCAGATTCTGCGCACGGAGCCGCTCGTGAAGGAAATGCCCGGCGTGGCGATCTACTCCTTCTACCGCGCCAAACCCGAGTTCATCCCGACGGTCAACCTACTCGTCGAAAAATATATCATTCGACCGGCCGCAGATCTTCCAAAGTGAACCATCACGCATGAAACGCCTCCTTTTCATCCTCCTCGGCCTCCTTGTTACCACTTCGTTGTTAGGTGCCGCAGATTCACATCCGGCAAAATGGCACCCCGGCCACTACATCTTCATCGGGAAGTCTGACCTGACCGATGAACTGCTCACGCTGCCGCATTTTCGCGGAGTGCAGAAGGTCTATACTTGGCGGGACTTTGAATCGGCAAAGGGAGTCTATGATTTCTCCACGCTGAAGGCCGATCTCGCCTTGGCAAAGAAGCATGGCCGACAGCTCGTCGTGCAGT
This sequence comes from Verrucomicrobiaceae bacterium, assembly GCA_021151605.1. GTDB lineage: Bacteria > Verrucomicrobiota > Verrucomicrobiia > Verrucomicrobiales > Verrucomicrobiaceae > Prosthecobacter. The sequence goes on along the minus strand of JAGKWZ010000124.1, from coordinate 4,118 downwards.
TTTCATACAAGAAGTTTTTCGTCAAAGGTCGCAGCGTGCCCGACTACCTGACCGGCGATGAATACGGCGGCGGCGTTTATGGCGAGTCCGATCTCGTCATCTGGAATAGCAACGTCATCGCACGTTTCGAGGCAATGCTCGCCGCGTTTGGAAAGGAGTTCGACCGCGACCCGAATCTGGAAGCCGTCAATCTGCCGGAGACCGCGCTGGGTCCGCCTGGGCAATTGGTGAAGCTGGCGGAGTCGCCACCAAAAGGGATCGAGCCTTACAGCGAGAAAGCTTATCTCGCGGCGCTGAAGCGGCAGGTATTCGCCCTGCGTCATGCGTTTCCAAACACCGTCGTCATCCAATACATGAACTTCCCCGAGACGCTCATGGATGAGGTGAGTGACTATGCCAAGGAGATCGGCGTTGGCATGGGCGGCCCCGATGTGTATCCCCGCGAAGGAAGTCGTCTGAGCGATCCGAAGACGGGTGTGTATCGCCTGTATCTGAAGCTCGCCGGAACCGTGCCGATGGGCGCAGCGGTGCAGAAGGAAAACTATTCTTTGGCCGCCAAGAAACAGTCCGGCTGGGGGCGCGTGCATCTCGGCAAGGTCGTGCCCGGCGATGAAATCCCATTCCCTGTCCGCGATCACCTGCAAATGGCTCAAACCAAACTCAAGCTCAACTACGTCTTCTGGTTCATGGACCCCGCACGCCTGAACCAAGACGTGATCAAACTGCTCGCTGAGCCCGATCTCGCCGGTGACCCGGCTGGCGGCCTTGAAACGAAGCTCCCACCGAAGGCCTTCCTGCGCTGACCAGTCACAGGCCGCAGACACACCTATCCTGTGAGAGTTCGATCCACTTTGAGTTTCCATGCCCACCACGCCGAGCGCATCCGCGAGCGGTTGCCGAGGCGCTTGCAGGAGGTAGGAGATTCGGGAAGCGATGAATTTCTCCCCTCCACCGCGAGGAGATACTTGTGCCAGTCAGAGTTCAGAGTTCAGAATGAAAATCATGAATAGAATACCCAGACGCGATTTCATCAAAGTGTCCAGCGCGATGGGCGCAGGGCTGTGGTTTCATGGAATTTCCATCAGTGCCAGCAGAGCTGATTCTGCGCCTAGCCAAACCATGGCCAACGGGATTCCAGTGTTGTCCTCTCGCAGCGATGTGGATGACGATCCTGAAAACGCCTGGTCCGGCGCTCCGCAGTTCAAATGGTCCTTTTTTGGCGACCAGACTCGGTTGCTTACCAAATACCCGACCAATTATCCGGCACACCGACACTCCCTGAGTATCCCTTACACGTTCTATATGCTTGCGGATCGTTCCTTCAATGAGCCGCTGCCGAGAGCCAACACAGATGCCATTGTGGATGCGCCCATGATCCCTGTGATTCAATTCGCAAAGCTCGGAAAGATCAACCGGGTCGAAGAAAATGGCGAACGAGCTATCTCCCATGACCGGACGAAGCTTGATTCCTTCCTCAAACAGCATCGCAATCTCATCTTTGGCGGGGGCATGGTTGCTGAGATCGATGAAGGTTTCGCCCGATTCTTCAGCGATTACTACGCTCGGCTTCCGGCAGGGCCTGGGGCAAAGGTGTTTCCCTCTGCGTATTTCGACTTCATTGAGTCCAATCTCAAACGCTCGTCAGTTCCGTATATGATGCAGGAACACAATAGCGGCTGGGGCATTCATTACGTGGCGCAGCAACGCGCCATGAGCATGAGCGCCAACCAACTGTTCTATAGGGGCCGCGAGAGCATCGTCCTCAATCTGGTGGCCGGACGATCGGCCTCCCGGCAGTATCCCCATCCCTTTGGCGTCCAGTTTTCAGGTCAACTCAACCTCGAGTTGAAGAACGCCGAGGCAGTGGTGTCGAACCGGGAGCCGGCCCACTACATCATACCGCCCTTCAGATTGGGCCCAAACTATGGGAAGAGCTATGCTCTCAACCGTCAGATACTCTATTTGTCCTGGCTCAACGGTGTCCGCTTCTTTCAGTGGGAGACAGGGGAGTTTATCAAAGTGTCGCCAACTCAAAAAATCCCTTCTCCCCTGGGCGCTTTCACGGCCAAGGCAGCGGGGATCATCTCCAGCTTCGGTCCGACCGGCCCCGTCCAGACGCCGATGGCTATCCTCAGCGAATTCGCCAATGCCTGGCGGCAACCGGAAATCCAACGAAACGGCGGCATTGATTTCAAGATCGTCGGAGACGCCCCGTATGCGCCAGGGGATTACCAGATGCATGGGCTCGTGGATTGGTTCTATCCGCATTATCTGCAATCAGAGATGGTTTATGAAAAGAGCATGGGGGAAGACTTCGCCCTCATCCCGACTCCCTTTGGTAACAGCGTTGATCTCGTCCTGAGTGATGCGCGAAAAGAGGTGCTCGCTAGATACGGATTGCTGGTCTGGGGCGGCGTGCCGCCGGAGTCGCCTTCCGTGGTCCGTGACAAAATGCTGTGGCACCTCAACACCAACAAGGGACGAGTCGTCTTGTTTGGTGCCGTGGCGCGCCGCGTGTTCCCCGAATGGTTTGCCGACCGGTCGCCCACCACCGTGGCTCGGGGGTCGGTCATCACCTGCGGCACTCGCACTTTCACCGAATCAGCGGACTTTTCGCTGGAGACGCTCCGTGAGGATTTGGATGCAAAGGCACTGGGCCTCCGAGTTCTTGGCAGTGTCGGGGGAAAGCCTCTGATCGTCGAGTGCCTGGGAGGGCTGGTGCTGGTTCTCAGCGACTACGGTCTCAACCAGACTCAATACCTCTCCCCCGACGCCGCGCGGTGGCAATCCGACCAGATGGTCAAGGACCTGCCTCACGCCTTGTTGGGGCACGCGACGCAGCTCCTGGCCGACGAGGCGGCCAGGCAGACTTTGTTCACCGTGGACAACAAGGCCCTGCATTATGTGGTGACCCGGCCGCGCAGTGGCGAATACGTCTTGGGCCTTTTCAATGACACATTGAACAGCGAACCCTTCCACATCACTTCACGCATCGGCACCATCACATCGATGGAAGAGGTCCTGCTCGATGACGGCAAAGCCGAGTTGAAAACCGCTGCTGGAGGCGCTGCCTACGCTCCGGCCGGTTTGCGAAACTCCCCCCGCCTGCCCCTGGACTACGGCCTGTCCGACGCCTCGCACATTGAGGGACGCGATGTCCGCTTGTTCCGGATTCGCGTGCAGGAAAGCGGCGTCAAAGAACTTCCCGCCATCCGATGCTCCAACCGCCCTGCCAATCGAGTGCTCGCGGTGAACGGGCTGGAACAGATCCGCCGCTATCTTCAGGCGATGCCGTCGTTTTTCGAATGGTTCGATGGGATCAAGGTGGACGCCAATGCGTTCCTGTCGTTGGACAACAACTGGGTCGTGGAGCAGGCGCATTGGCTGGATCGGCGCGGCGTGCGCGTCGTGGTGGACGGCACGGGGATTGACGGCAAGAAGGCGGCTGGTGTCTTATCCAAGCTATCGCTGCTGAAACGGGCGCCAAAGAACCTGGTTCTGGGTTCACCCACGCCGGAGTTGCTGGCATCGAGCGGTCGCGCGGGTGTGTGCGTGCTCGTTCCTTCTGCGGTGAATCGACTGTCCCAGGCAGGGCATGCGTTTGATGCAAAGGCCGACTTGAACATTCTCGATCTATATTACCACAGCGAAGAAGATCTTTACTGCGATCTGCGCCATTTTTCCTTGGGTAAGGATGTTCAAGCCCTCTGCGGAACGCGGGTGACGACCGGGCTTGGCGGCGCTCTCTCCGCCGCCGCCGACTTGCGCGATGATGTCTGCGATGCCGGCCCGAACCTCTACTCTCTCAAAGACGTGGTCGGTGGCTATCGGACCGAACTGGCCAAATTCAAACACATCAAGATCGACTCGACGTATCTCCTGTCGAAGACGGCCAATGCCCTCAGCGACGATGCCGTGGCCCTTGCGGGCATGAACCTAAACGCGGTCGTGGATATGCGGCCGGATCAGATGCACTTCGACCACATCGCGTTTTATCCCCACATACCCAACTATGAATCGGGCATGAAGCTGTTCGGCCAGATCGTTGACAAGATGACAACGCTTGGCGCGAAGGACCTGATCCTTCGCATCGCGGACGCGGGAGACATGGGTAACAA
>JAGKWZ010000123.1 GCA_021151605.1 Verrucomicrobiaceae bacterium | reverse complement strand
GATTATTACTATTTCCTGCCCGACATGGAAATACGTGCCGACCGATTAAAATTAACTTTTTCCTCTAAATTTGTCGATGAACTCTCTCGGCGTGTACTTTGTATAGCGATGAAAGGCACGAGAAAATGAGGACAGGTCATTGAAGCCAGCCCGCTCATAAACATTTTTAATGACAGCGCCTGGTTTCAGCAAGAGCCTTTTGGCCACCTCCATTCGCACCTCCGCCTGAATTTCGCGGAAAGTCGTGCCTTCAGCGGCCAGGTTACGCGATAAGGTTCTTGTAGAGCAATTAAGAATATCCAGCACTTCATCCAGACTGTAAAACTGGCCTCGAACTCCAGCATTGACCAGTATTTGCCATACTCGATGGCTATAACGCTCCTGGCTATTCGCTTCGGCAATCATCAGGCGCAGCGTTTCCAGCGCCTGCTGATAGGTGAAGAGGGAATAGGCACTATTTGGCAGATCAAGGTCCTGCCGGTCGATCAGAAGGCCTGACTCGGTTGCTCCGAACGTTGGAACAAAGCCAAGATGCTTCTCATACAGACTTGAGGGCAAATATTGCTGATGGCGAAATTGCACACCAATCCGGGCTTTATTATGGTAAATCAACTGGATCATGCGAATCGTCAGCATGATGAGCAACTCAAGCAAGGTCGTGCTTAGCGGGCCAATGTCTGCAACATATTCGTTCGTCGTGTAGTAGTGCGTATCGTTGTAGTGCTGATCAATAAATAGCATGGGAAGTACATGCTTGCCACAGCTGACCCAGTGCCGGATTCCATCGCCCAGCGTGGGTGCGGACGCGAACATCATGCCCGCCGGCCCCAGTTGGGCGGGAGTCATCTCTTCAAGATAAACATCCAGAAAACGATCCTCACCACCGAAAAAAGTCTTGGCGTAGTTTCCGATCTCACAAAAGCTTTCCAGCGTAATGAACGTGTTGGCGATGTTGCCCTGAGACAGGTCGACATCCGACATTGCAGCCATCAGCTCGTACCACTCTTGCAGAGTGACATCATAGTTGGCGAGCGCTTTCTGTGGGAAATGCAGCGTAAAGAGAGGCAAGTACAGGCTACTGGTAATGTTAGACATGGGAAAGGCTGCCTATTTTTTTGGGTATGTGATGAGGCGGCATCTGTGTCACCATTGAACCTATCATCGGCCAGATGCATGATCAAAATCAACCGCACCTAACCAAGCGTGGTATCGTGAGATACCAGAATGGCTGCCTCAAAAAACCAGACAATTCCTTCGCAAACAAAAATAACAAAACATTGATTTATATAATTTTTATATAAATTCACGCCAATCTAGACCGCTCGCGGCGCCAGCCAATTCATAGCCCATCTCGAAAGAGTCTAGTCCATCTCAAGCTAAGGATGTGGCCCGTTTTGCAAAAGTCCGCCACGATGCCAGGATGGGCAACGACATAGTGTCATGGCCGCTGATGCAGCCACCGCGAGAGCGCTTTTTCCAGCTCAGCCAACCGCACTGGCTTTGCGATGAAATCATTCATGCCCGCAGCCATGCAGCGCGTGCGGTCTTCGCTGAAAGCAGCGGCAGTCATGGCGACAATAGGCATGTTTGAGCGGTCGAATGCCCGGATCTGCCGCGTGGCTTCGAAGCCGTCAATTCCTGGCAAGTGGCAATCCATGAAAATAAGATCGTAGGTATGCTTCTTGGCGGCCTCGACGGCCGCATAGCCATCCCCGACCATGCTTACCCTGACACCGAGCTTCTCCAGCATTCCGCGCGCTACGGCCTGGTTAACCATGCTGTCCTCCACCACGAGTACATGCGCCTGCTCCGCACGGAATAAGGATGGTGGCGATGCTGCCGATGCCTTGACGCCAATGTCTGCGACCAAGGCGAATGGCAACTCCACCCAAAACGTGCTGCCTTTGCCTGGCACGCTTTCCACTCCGATCTCTCCCCCCATTGCGGCAACCAAACTCCTGCAGATTGCGAGACCAAGACCCGTTCCCCCAAAACGGCGCGTGGTCGATGTATCGGCCTGTACAAACGGCTGGAAGATGCGCTTCTTAGCCGTAGAGTCTATGCCGATACCGGTGTCGCTTACCTCGAAACGCAGACAAACTTCTGCCCCATGGCGTCTCAGCTCACGTCCGATCAACGTGACGGAGCCATGTTCCGTAAATTTGATTGCGTTGGCTGTAAGGTTGAGTAGCACCTGGCTGAGTCTGGTTGGGTCGCCACTGACCAGTACGGGCAGGTCGAGCTCTGACGTGAGCACAAGGCTTTTCTTCAGTGCGATTTCCGCCTCCAGAGCCAGAACTTGTCGGGCAATAACCGACGGATCGAAAGGCAGACTTTCCAGCTCCAGCTTACCCGCCTCGATTTTGGAAAAATCGAGCAAGGCATTAACCAAGTGCAGTATGTTTTCGCCAGAGGACTCTATCAGAGCCAGGTAAGAGTCCTGGTCATCTCTCCCGTGGCCGCTCCGCATAAGCTGGGTCAAACCGAGGATGCCGTTAAGTGGCGTACGGATCTCGTGGCTAATCACCGCCAGGAAATCTGACCGGGTGTTATCGTCCTTCTTCTTTGACTGTCGCAGTAACTCAGCCTCGAGGCTTCGTGTCCGTGAATGCTCACCTTCCGTGCGCATGTGGTGCGCAATCAGGCTGTAGATGGCGGCGAGGAGAATCAGCAAAATATGCGTGAGACCAAGTCCAGCGCCTGAGGAAAGATCAACAGCAGACGGTGGAAAATACACCTCGCGAATCCACAGAGTCAGCGCAACTCCAATGGCAAGAAACGCCCCAAAAATGATGGCGCCAGGTCGCCCATACAAGCCGCCAATCAGGGGCATCAGCGGCAGGCTCCGCGCCACAATGGAATCGTCCTCCCCGCTAATGAGCAACCATGCCGTTATGCAAAGCAGCAGGCCATAGTGAAGTCCTTCAAACGCGCTGGTGAATACCGACCGCTCAGCCGCTGGCTCGCTCTGGCAGTTAAAGATCGTGAAAGCATGACTGCCATGTTGAGAGCCTATATCGAGCTGCTGATCCATGACAGGTTCATGATCGTGCCGCTTGGGGCGGTAGTCATGCCGGAATGCAGCGATCGTCTGCTGTCTGAAAGACCCTTGACGCGTGCCGGAGTTTTTCATGGCGTACCTGCGGGCGGAAGGTAAAAAAACCTCCCTGACTCCGCCCCGCTTTGCTGGTGACAAAAGCAGCCTTTGAGTGATGTGGCGCGATCCAAACGCCTCAATCAAAGCTGAGTCGGGCTGCCCGAAGGCTTGAGTCAAGGAGGCTGAAAGTGATTACGCACCTATAGAAAATGCAAGAGTGCTTTCACCATATGTTTTTATGTAAGCCCATCACCCTGCGCCAGGTATCAACGCGGCCGTAAGAACTGATTGCTATCAACAGCCTGGTGCCTTAGCCACTCCGCTTTTGTCGTGATCAGTGCAGAGCAGATATGGCCTGCCAGAGTTCAACAGGGGAGCCATGTATTTTCTTTCATTCTAAATGAGATTTATCCGCCAAGGCTTTTGCACGAAGCGTCTCAAAATTAGCCTGAAACCGAGGTGGTAGATGCCGCACACGATGGCTTATGCATAAGGTCATGACGTGAGCTTTTGGCCGGACTGACAAACCTAGCTGGTTGAGAGGGAGCGCGGCGTGACCTTGCCTCGGCCCGCTTTCCAGGCTGGCTGAATTTGACTTGAATACATCATAGTCGAACGGCAGAATCCGATCATAACAGCTCCCTGCCCATCGAAACGGCGGGGTAAGAAAACTGAAGAACCGGGTGTATCCCTCACTCGTATAGGGCGGAAATGGCGTACTTCACCTGTATCACCTCTGTCAGAGAAAACATCCATATCAGCCAGGTCACAGCCGCTGACGCGCCCTCTGCCTTGCGGGAGGCTATCGCCTCCCTTCCATATGATGATGCGGGTAATGGGCCCTTCGATGAAGAACTGCAATGGCTGATTCAAGTCACAGGAGGACAAAGTCTGGTGACAATGACTCCCGTGACGGACTGCAAGAACACCTGGCTCTGGCTCGAAGGCGCTGACTATGAGCCGCAGTACCTTTGCTTCGTTGTCATGACAGATGTGTCGGATTAAGGCGTATCAGTTCCGCCCTCCAACCAAAATCCTCTTGCTGTTTCGGGCTCCGCCGTTGGTCAACGAAGCCGTCTTCCCACCTGTTCACCTAACCATCTGAAGCTTGATCAGTACAATCGTCTTCGGACATCGACACAAGCAGCGTACAAAATATCAACTATTAAAAGTTTTCACAAACAGAGTACCTCTAACAATCCGTCCTAAGGACGGATTGTTAGAGGTACTTTATGACAACAGTCAATGATTTAAAAGAGTTATTTTGTATAAATCGCCAGTCCTGCTATTGTTGACACAATAAAACCAAGTTGACGTCACGACTTCCCTTATGTCAACCCCAACACTCAGCCTTGCCGGTGGAATGACGCTCAAGCTGGCCGCCGAACATGCCTCATCCGTCCTGACCAATTATCAGCTGGCGGTACACCTGTTCGAGCTTTATCTGACCAAGGAATACGATGGCAAGCGAATCAAGGTCACCAAAGCTGCACCCGACAACAGCGACCTGAACCGGATTAAAGAAGCCCTGATTCGTAACGGCATCATCCAGGAGCAAGACGAGATCGGTGCCGGAGTCTACCGCTACAACGCACACTCCAACTTCGGCAGCGAGCAGATTATCTGCGGCGTGGATCCATTCGCGTACATATCCCACCTTAGCGCGATGGGGCATTACGGCTTTACGGACCGGATACCCAAGATCATCTTTGCTTCCACTTGGGATCAGTCCAATTGGGGAAGGGCGGCCCATGAACTGATGGAAAAGCGAATGGGTGACCACCTGGAGCTTTACCGCCAGACCGGACTTCCCAACCTCCGGCGAATCAACCTCAAGAGCATTCATAAGCAACAGGTTAGCCTCTATACCAGCGGAGGAATTGGCTCTTTCGTTCATGTACGTGACCAAGGCTTCCGCGTTTCCAGCATCGGCCGCACCTTCCTGGACATGCTGCGGCGGCCAGACCTCTGTAACGGCATCAACCACGTCCTGGACGTTTTCGAGGAGCACGCCGAGCGGCACCTGAAACTCATCATTGATGAAATCAGCAACCACGGCAGCAAGATCGAACGGGTCAGGGCAGGGTACATCCTGGAGGAAATTTGTGGCTTGCGACACGAAGGCATCAACGCCTGGATCGAATGTGCTCAACGGGGTGGCTCCCGCAAGCTCGACCCCGAAGGCGACTACGCCCCCGAATTTTCCGAACGCTGGTGTATCTCACTGAACGTTATAAGGTAAAACGAATGAATAGCCGTGACATCGCCAGCTGGATTAGCGCTGCTGACACTGAGGAGCAAAAAACGTTCCGTGAAGCGGTCCACACGATCTTGTTTGCTATTGCCTCATCAGCAAATCTGCAGCCACAGATGATCATGAAGGGCGGAATCCTCATGGCTATTCGTTATGAAACCGGTCGGTTCACCAAAGATGTCGACTTCTCTACAACAACACACTACCGCGACTTCGCTGCCGATCAGGCCGCATTCCTGCGCACCTTCAACGAGGCGCTCCAGGCAGCAGTCCAGCAGCTGCCATACCAGCTGGACTGCCGCCTGCAAGGCACACCAAAGATTCAACCCAGGGCCGAAGGTAACTTCCAGACGCTCCGTATGAAGGTGGGCTACGCCCGCTTCGGAACACGAGACCATACTCGACTAAATGCCGGGGCAGCTTCCAAAACCGTCCAGATCGACTACAGCTTCAACGAGCTGGTACATGATGTCGACCTGCTGGGTGTCGGTGATGCCGAAACAGCTCTCCAAGCCTATGGAGAATTAACCCAGGTTGCCGAGAAGCTACGGGCCATCCTTCAGCAAGTAGGGCGTGAACGTGCCCGCGGACAGGACATCTATGACTTGCACCACTGGCTGATTCATCACCCCATTGTCGATGCTGAACGCAAAGCCGCACTGCTGGCTGTGCTCAAGGAAAAAGCCGCCTCACGCGAGGTAGAAGCCACACAATCCTCCATGGAGGATCCAGAAATCCAAACACGCGCCAGGCCTGTATATGAAGCCTTGGCCGATACCATCTCCGGAGAACTCGCTCCGTTTGATGAAGCTTTCGGCGCGGTCAAAGCCTTCTATGAATCACTTCCTTGGACATAAAACCCTAACGACAGCCACTGTCGCTGGGAAGTCCCCGGCGACTTCCACCAGCCACGCCTCGTACATATAGTGACCAAGACATTTATCGTCTCGGGAGAGGTCCGTGGAAGAAGCGCTAGTGATTTTTTCCAGGCAAGGTTTGTTTAAAAGAAAGATCCACGCCTCGGATATCAGGAGCCGGGAACACGCCCGCAAGCTATGGCCACTCGTAACACCCATGACGCCTTATGAGCTGGTCGGGTGGGTCAGTCCGTCCTTCAAGGAGCATCGCCGGAAAGCCTATTTCCGGCGGCCTCGTGAAGGCTCATCCGTACAATCAATGACGGACATCCTGACCACCATGGAAGGTGAACGCCAACGTAAGGTAGGTGAGAGTCCGGAGCATCAAAAGGCAAAAGCACTGCTCCAGGCGGAACTGCAACGGCTGATTGATAACGGCATCCCCATGCGTTGGCGCTTCAAGGATAGCAACGTCTCCGACCTGGCCCTGAGTGGCAACCTGCTGCTTGGTGCAACGGCCGCGATCCAGGAGCATCCGATTACCACCCCGTTCGGACTCTCTTACCGGCTGGATATTGCGATTGTCGGCGCGCCTATCAGCAGTCAGGAACTCATCTTGGGAGGCATTGAGATCGAACTCAGCCACCCCTTTGAAGGCCGCAAGGCCATGATCAGCAAAACCCAAGGATTTCCGCTGATCTCTGTTGATATCTCAGACATGGTGCTGGAAGAGATAACGCCGGAATGGGCTAGCCATATTCTCGAATTGACCACGACCGACGATCCTGACGGTCGCCGCAAGAGTTACGTCTACCTCCACGATCTGCTTTACCCTCTTTACCTGGTACGGCCGCCGTACCTGATGGGGAAGTATCATGAGAAGCACCAGTACCACGCCTTTGCGAATGATGAGTCGTTAGATCAACTCAGGAAATGGATTCAACGCCTGAAGGAAAAGTTGGAGCTGTCGGATGGAGATGTTTCAACGTCACTGGTGAAAAACAGCAGCGACTCCTCCACTAAATCCCTGCTGACCGCCGGCGCGATCGTCGGCCCTGACTGGCAGATGTTCAACGACCACCAATTCCTCAGGATCACCTTGCGGCTTCCAACCGAGGATGACCTCCGGCTGTATTTGCTGCACATCACCATCGCCAGGCTACTTTTGTCGGAGCGGCCATCCCTGGTCGGCTACCAGTACCGGAATGGGGAAGCGAACACGGCGCCGGAGGAAGATTTATGGGTTTGCACGCGACTCATCGACAAGCAGCTCGAAACCATCCGGATTCTGCCAAAGCGCCTGGCCGAACCCGTGACCAGAATCATGGCCGTGCTGGACAGTCTTGCCAGTCAGCGGTGAACATGGCTTTCAATCTCAGATTAATATCAAAAAACCATCAGGGGAATACGATATGTGGCTGATGACCCGCTTTGGATTCTTCAGCGTCGTGCAGAAGGATGGTGAGAGCCATCTGACCATCCGCAGCCGAACGCGTGGCGATCTTGACCGCCTGCGAGGGCACTATCTGCCCCAACTGGGGCCCGGTATCGCACATGCCGGCACTGACTACCCGTGGCGAGCCGTCGCCACCACGGAAGACTTGGCCAGTGCACTGACTCGCATTGCCCGCGACATTAACTACAGCAACTTTAAGGAGGAGGTCTCTCTCAGTCTGGGAAAGGAACGAGCACATCGATACAGCAAAGTCTGGGCAGCATTGGCCGGCATGCCCGAAGACCTCCCGGAGCCTCATCCCGCCCCACAAGAAGGATTACCCTGGAACCTGGAAACACCTTCCGGAAAAGTGGTTGCTTACGGGGGCGTGATCATGGATCCGTCCGGACGGATTTTGCTACGGGAAGTCGCCAACCACTATGACGGCTATGTCTGGACTTTTTCCAAAGGCCGCCCACGGCCTGGTGAAGCGCCACGAGACACTGCACTCAGGGAAACTGTCGAGGAGACAGGAGTCAACGGCCGCATCCTGTGCCCGATTCCTGGATCATTTGCCGGAGGCACCACCATCAACTATTTCTTTCTGATGATGGCCCGCGAAAGAGACACGAACCTGAACTTTTGCAGTGATGAAACTGCCGGATTGCGCTGGGTGAGCCCGAACGAGGCCAGACAACTGATCAAACAAACCACCAATGCCAAAGGTCGCATCCGTGACTTCCAGATTCTGGACGCCGCTTTGAGCTGTATCACTCCACGCGTCCCATCATCAGACCCGATCACGCTGCGCGAGGACTGGATCACCAAGCCAATGCCGAGCCAGAGGGTAGACATTGCACTTAGCCTCAATTTCACGCACAAGGAAATGGCAGACATCCACCGAGGCCACCTGCCTCATGAGATGGAAGATAAATGGTTCCTCTTCTACGAGGATGGCATCCTCCACATGCACCGAAGCTGGACAGGGAATTGTATATACCGGGTCTATTTCATACCGACCGACACGGGCTGGCAGGCCAGGACTGCCGAGGTAAACCGACATCCTGGCCAGTATCATGAAACGTCCCTTGATGCGGATATTCGACTGATCGAGGCACTGATTCATGATCGGTTGCTGAAAGGGTGAGTTAGAGCCTCACAGCCGTGAAGCCAAATGGTCGTCTAAGGTTCTGTTCACCCCACAGAGCTAATAGCTCGGCCTTCAGCTCTTGCAGCTGGGCCACATACTCAGGGTCATAGGCATTGGTGGCAATGAGCCTTTCGAGCTCTGAACGAGATGCTGGTCCCAGTTGGAGCAGGTAATTACGAAGGGATTGGATGATCATGGATCGTATTCCGGTCTGTATACCCCACACGGGGCGACAAGACCAGCCTAACGTCACGACACTCCGGACGAGTGCCTTCATGTGCACCCTCTGTCTGTCAGCTGTCTCTCCACCTCGAGCGGTTCCACAACACCCTCCGCATTTCCTGGTTATTCGGAATGCGGAAATCGTCGAAGCAAGTTCGACAAGTATTGTTGGTCGGATCAGGAGCAACGCTTTAGTCTAGACAGAAGAAACGCAGAGGTTATGTCGCTACAGCCAATCCTGTCCATATCCTGGCAGATGACTCCGATACCAAAATGGCATAGTAAGGCTTCACACGAGCCGCCGCCGCCTTGGCCGCATCAAGCACCTGTTCCTTGGTGAAGGATCCCACCGCGTTATATTCTGCCGGGGGCAGCTGATAGGTCTTTCCCTCATCCGAAACGATAGTGTCCGTAAATCCGAACTGCTTCATATTTTGGTGGAGAGACGCGTAATCGCTGCCCGTTGCGCCATGCAACTCCACCCGAACCGTAAACATCGCCATTTCGCTCTCCTACCACGTCTTCAAAATCGGGAGGTCCAGCCGCTGGACCTCCACAACCCCGCCACCATCAGGCGTACTGCTCCAAGCGCCAGACCACCGCCTTTTGGTTATGGGGCGGCATCACGTTGTGCTTGGCGATGGGCGCCGTTGTCGACGGTGTGTCCTGCGAACGCCACACACCACTCTCAGGGCACTTCTCACCGGTCTTCGCTGTTGTGCCAATGGGGCACTTTGCATTGCTCATGATTACCTCCTTTAGGTTCGTTTAGCATGCATTTGTAATGCTATATCTTACGGAATCGAATGTAAACACCCGTGCTATAATTTTGTATAGATCAATCTTACGCTTACTCAGGAGAACCATCATGTCGTTTGCAGCCCGAATCAAAGAACTTCGCCTAAAAAAAGGCATGTCACTGCAAGAAGCGGCCGATGCACTCGATATCTCTAAAGCCCACCTTTGGGAGCTGGAAAGCAACAAGAGCAGAAACCCATCCACCGAGCTCCTTAAAAAGCTATCCGACACGTTCGCTGTCTCGATCGGCTGGTTGGTGGGGGAGGATGAGTCATCCACCGATGATCAACAGATGAAAGTTCTCTTCCGGCAACTGCAGGATCTCAGCCAGCCGGACATCGAGTTAATTCAGAGTATTATTGCGACCCGGAAAAGCCAGAACCGGCAGTAGGAGTTATTATGATCATCGATAGGATGGAGCTCGCCGATATCGTCAAGCCCGACCAAATGGCGGCAGCGGTTCTGGCTCAGGTACGCGCCCAGCATGGCGGGCGGCTGCCAATACCGGTTCCAGTTGAAGACATTGCGTATGCCGCAGAGATAGCCAGTATCGACACTATCGATACCCCGAATATCCAAGGCGCACTAATCATCTCCAACGATGAAGGCTTCATCCTGACGAATGCCAGCAGCACACCCCAGCGACGTCGTTTCACCATCGGCCATGAACTCGGGCATTGGCTTCTTCCCTGGCATACCGCCAAATCCAAAACCCTCCATTGCAGCCCAGCCCAAATGAAACTCGACTTCACCAAAGGGCTGAACGCTGCTGCACGCATAGAAGTTGAGGCAAACCGTTTTGCCGCTGAGCTTCTGCTGCCAGGCAAGGAGCTCAAAACCGATATAGCCCCGAGAGGAGAGCCCACGCTACAAACAGTGGTTGAACTGTCCCGCAAGTACGACGTGAGCAAACTGGCTCTTTCGAAGCGCTTTGTCGCCTTGAATGACTATCCTTGCGCCATCATCACATCCCGGGACCTCCTGATCGAATACATCTTCAAGGGTGGCGATTTCCCTGCCTTGGCCCTGCGGGACGGTAACCCGATCCCTCCCAGAAGCCATACATTTGGTTGGAAAAAAAGCAACCCGCCCTGTAGTGATCTCTTGCCCGCCAAGTGGGAAAACTGGCTACGGACCCAACCGCCCACATCTGCCGAACTGTTTGAGCAAGTACTTCTCCAGGCCGACGGATTCATGATGACCTTGTTATATCTGGATATCGGATCCAGCCCTGACGAGGATGAGGAGTTTGCCGAAAATGCATCCGTTTGGGATCCTAGATTCCGTAGATGAGCGCACTACCTCATACCTTCAGGAGTATCCCCAATCAAGCGTCCTCCATATGGTTGAACTATGAATGTTGCTCCATTTTTCCCGATTGGGTTGACGGCTAGTCAGCCGCCGATATAAAGGCCACGCAACCCCCTGCGCCCCTAATACAACCAAAGCCTGCAGCAAAGCACGAACCACGGCTCAATGGGCGCGGCATCCTCCACTGTGCGCAGAAGCCACCTTTAGGCAGATTTCTATACCTACACTAAGGCGATCTAGTCACTTGTCTTTGGACATTCGTGCAGTCGTCTTCTGAAAATGACACAACCTATGTTAATCAGTATCTCGTCGTCACCATTTATTCGTGATAATGTTTTTTATCACGAATAAAGGAACGGCATCATGCCCCTGGTCCCGGCCCCCCTGCAACAAGCCTCCGGCACACTCTCAGTCGAAGAATTTTACGGCCTGAGGGAGGTTCCTCCCGAAACGGAATGGTTCGCCAATATCGACAACCCGAACACCCGCCGGGCATACCGAAATGACATTCTCGACTTCATGACCTTCACCGGACTCACCGGCTCGGAACAACTGCGCTCGGTTGTCCGCACCCATGTCATCGCCTGGCGGGAACATCTGGTCCAGCGCCAATGCAGCCGGGCGACGATCCGGCGCAAGATGGCGGCGCTTTCTTCTTTATATGGATACCTGGCGGAGAACAACAGCATCCTGCTGTCCCCGGTCGATGGCGTGAAGCGCCCCAAAGCGGAATCCGAGGAAGGAAAAACGCCGGCGCTTTCGGATAACGATGCGCGCGCACTGCTGGCAGCGCCAAAACGGGAAACGCTACAGGGCAAACGAGATTACGCCATCCTGTCCACGTTGCTCTACCACGCGCTTCGCCGGGATGAACTGTGCCGTCTTACCCTCATGGATATCCAGGAGCGACGCGGCGTCAAACACTTCCGGGTGCATGGTAAAGGCTCCCGAATCCGTTACATCCCGATCCACACCGAAACCATCGAGGCCATAAGCGACTACCTGAACTCGGCCAGCCACAGCAACGACCCGGAGGGTGCCTTGTTCCGGCCGCTGAGAAACAACCGAACCAAGACTCTGGAAAAAGCGCTATCCGCCGATGCCGTCTGGCGCATTGTCCGTAAGTACGCAGGAACCGCCAAAATCCCTCTGTCCGCCCGCGTGGCCCCTCATGCGCTTCGGGCCACCGCCGCAACAAACGCTTTGGAACACCAGGTTGATATCGCCAAGGTTCAGCAATTCCTGGGACACGCCAACATCTCCACCACGAGGATTTACGACCGGCGGGAAATGCGCCCGGCGGACAGTCCCGTGTGGAGCATCAAGTACTGATTCTCGGCCAAGCCAGCAGCAACAGAACGTGGGAGCCTCGCGTCATTTCTTAAACTAGTTTAATAGCCGACCGAGCCGCGTCACCCGATGATGTGCTGACCAAACCACAGGACATCAACATGCTGGCATACAAACTGACACCTCATCACGCGGGTATCGCACTCTGGGGTGACTTCTCCACCCTCCATCGGCTTCACACATTCGTTCACCATGTCGTAAACAATAGCTGTTTCATCTCCGAGAAAGACGGACTGGTGCTCGGATTGGCCTATGATCTTCGCAAAGCCTTTCAAGGACAGCGGAGCACAGAACTCCATACCGTCTTCGACAATGAGCGCTATCAAACCTATGGGGTCGAGATTCTATGGCCCGTGCTACTGATACAGACCTGCATTCTCCGCAAAGCCATGGCTTACATGGCCTCCAGCAAGCAGGATCAAGCAATCATGTTTGAATTGGAACATGTCGTTGAGTCCGCCATCCGGGAAGCCATTCCCGCAAAGGCAGGAACCGTCATCCATCACCTTCAACTTTTGCAGGGTGAGTCTTATACATCCTTGGCTCGGGCGCTCGATAGTCGGTGCAGATACTTCATTGAATTACCCGCCCCAAAGCGCTTGCGTCAACTTCCGGAGCTACTGGAGACCTTTATGTTCGACGGCAACAACACGAACTCACGGAGGCGCCGGAGTATTCCGCAAAATGCCTTCATCGAAAGCAACCTCCCTTGGCCGGATTTCGAGTGGTGACAGATTCGCGCGTTGCGACTACATCCGCCTGAAGGAATCATTTATATTGACCTATTAATCAATTTTGAGTAATTTCAACTCCATTCTGATGCAGTAATTGACTGATAGGTCAACACCATGATTAGCCGTGACAGCGACCTTACCCCTGTTCTGAGCACCCTGATTGCTACCGCCAAGGCGCGGGGCCTCACGCAAAACAGCCTAGCGCACATGGCGCATATCGCCCCGGAAACCTTGTCCCGCATGAAAAATCGCGGCAATGCCGACTTTTCCGCTGTCGCGGCGCTGGCCAAGGCCGTCGGCCTCAAGATCGCCCTGGTTCCGGACGAAGACCGCCAGGAATTGATCCGGCAACGGCGACTGGTCGAGTTCGAGCCGCTGACCTATGACGATTAAAAACGGTGTCGTCTGGACACGCGCCGGCGGTGAACCCAAAAAGCTGGCAGCCATCACGGTGCTGGACGACCGCGTTGTATTCGACATTCCGGAGTCGGCCCACTCCGCCCCGCCGCTGTCCCTGATCTGGCCATGGGCTGACATCGGGACACGGACTGAATACAAGCGCACGGCGAATTTGCCCCTTCCCCCGTTCATGATGAGCCATGTCCCTCCCCCGCATCGCAGTTCGGGAGTGCCGAACCTGCAACGCCGGCTGCTTGAGACCACCATTGCCCAGTTTGAAAATGCGCCGCCTCCCGGTTTCGATACGGACTGGGAAATGCTGATGCTGGGTGGGCGGGACGGAATCGGTCACATGGACTTCTTCCGCCACGACGATGAGGCTAACGCCTGGTATGCGCAGCTCACCCCGACGCCCGCGTGGCAAAGCGGCCGGAGCGGCCTCTGGCATGGCGTCCACCACCAGATCCAATCAGCCCTTCCGGAGACTGAAAGAGATATTGAACTGAGTTCGTTGGTAGGCCCCACCCCCAGCGTGGGCGGTATGATCCCGAAATTGCTGCTGGCCATTCCGCCACTGGCCCCGGAAGAGCCCTGGGACGGGTCTTATGTTTCCAGTGCCACACTGAGCGAACAGGCCGAAGCCCATCATGTCGTCGCCAAGATAGAGACTCGCGACTACCCCGGCCTGGTTGCGTTGGAAGCTCTATGCCTGGAGATTCACAAGGAGGCCGGCCTGCGGACTCCGCACTACTGGAAGCTGGAAACAGAAGAAGGCTTGAGGGTTCTGGCAGTAGAGCGATTTGACCGGCAGGCGGGTCGGCCATTACTGCTGGAAAGCGCCTTCAGCATCCTGCACCTTGCCCGAAATACGGTTTCCCAGGTTCACGGGAATCTGGACATGCTGGGCCAAGCGATCCATGCCCCCGAGTTGGGAATCAGCCACCGCCCCTCCCAAGATGCCGAGGATGCCTATGTGCGCCTGCTTCTGGCGCTCCTGACCGGCAACGGCGACCTGCATTGGGATAACTGGTCTTTCCTTCACCACAAGGGTCGCGTTGGACTCTCGCCAGTCTATGATCCGGCCCCCATGCGGGCATACGCTCAGCACAATCTGCTGATGGTGATGCCGTTCGCGGGGCTGACCATTAATAAGAGCGTGGTGCCCAGCAACATCGGCTCACGACTGCTGCAAATGGCAGGCCTGGCCTTCCGCATTCCGGAAGGTGAAGCCAAGAACCTCATAAACCGAATGCTGACCGTGACAGCCGACTATCCTGACCGCGTGCAGCAATTGGTGGCGGCCAATCTTGTTCCCGCTGATACCGCGCAAAACCTGATATCCGTCCAAGGAACTGTCAGACGCTTCATCCAGCAGGCTCTGTGAAGAAGGCTCTTTGCACCAACCAGAAAAAAGAGCGTCAACCCATGTCGCCGAAGAAGATGAACGAACTATTTGCAATGGGAAAAGCCATGTAGGCTATCCCGTTG
>JAGKWZ010000472.1 GCA_021151605.1 Verrucomicrobiaceae bacterium | reverse complement strand
TCGAAATCGCCGCAATCGTGTCTTGAATCATGCCTCACGCCATAGCCGGGGCCGCCAGTGGAGCAAAATCATTCCTCGTTGAAGTCAGGAGGATCGACCGGACATCCCGCATCTGGCAGCGCCTGCGGTATAAGTGAAGCCCACCTCTGCCATCAGGATTCACGACCAACCGGCCCGGTGGCTACTCTGCCGTTGTGCTTCTCCACTTAGGTACGTTCGGTCCCGCCACTCATAGAACCATCTTCATTATGGTTCTCTGTGACAGAATACCTGCCACGCGTGCCATCGGGATTGGTGAAATTCACGGACACGATGATACCCCCTTTTTCCTCTTTGCGCTTATAGCTGGGTTCACTGGCGGAACTGAGCGTCCGCCAAAGTATGCATCGCGTTCGCTTACTGCGTCCCAGCTTTTGGATGCCACGCCCGAACGCTAGTCTAGTGCAAACCGGCGATTGACTTTACCTGCCCGACGGTGGTTTGCCGCCATCAAGCATGGGTTCGGCTTGATCTGCTTTGAGCGATTTAGGCTGGCGCAACAGAGGTGAAGCGCTTTTTCCACCGAGGAAGCAATACTTCCACGAGGCACCAGGCGTGGACGGGTGCTAGCAGAAAAAAGGCAGGGTGCAGGTAGCGCTCCTGGCCATATACCGCTCCGTAAATGCTGGTGCTAAAGACGAAAAAGAGCACAGACAGCTCCACCCAGATGTCCTGCCTTCTCCATAGCGGCCGGAGGCAAAGAAGAAGCACGATGGTGAGGAAAAGCTGGTCGTTCCCCACCAACAAAGCAAAGGGATAACGCCACCAGGGGATGTCATCCTGGCGGTAGAGATCGATGAACATGGCGGCGGTGCGGTGGACGCACTGTTTCACATACTGGACTGGGTTGGCCTGTAGCCACTCCAGCGCTGCTTTTTTGTACCAGAGGTATTTTTCGCCATCGTTTTTGCAGGCAGCGATGGCGAGCTTTGCCTCGTCGGGCATGGCCGGATGGTCGGGTGAGGAGATCTGATAGTAGGGCAGGATGTTCGCCCGGTAGAGGGAGCTGAAGCCATCAATGGAACCCATGATCGGGAGACCAAAGACAGCCTTGTTCCGAGCGGTCCAACCGAGCGCTGGAAGCAATGCGATAAGGAAAAAGACCACCATCTTGGGCAGCTTCACCGGGAGCCGCAGCCAGAGTAAAAGGCTCAGTGCCGGGATGAAGAGGACATTCACCGACTTGGTGATGCCTAGCAGCCCAAGCCAAAGCGCAGTGCGACCCACAACGCCCCAGGTCGGCCCTGTGCGCCAGTGGGAGCTGATCTCCAGTGCGACCATGCCAAGCAGAACCGTGGAGATACATTCGTTACCAAGGGAGTACTGATAAATGGCAATGGGACTCGCCTGCGTGATCAGCAGTCCTAGCCAGGCGCTCGCGCCACCGAAGATCGGTGCCAGACGCCGAGCGATTAGTCCAGAGATCCAGCCATAGAGCGCGATTTGGGCGATCACCACCGGCCAGAGATTCGCCGCCGTGAAGACATGCGGCTTCACGATGCCCGAAGCGATGAACGCCATGATGAAGCCAGAGTAGCCCGGCTCACGCTTCCCGGAGGATTGCAAACCATCGAGCGAATAGATGCCATCCGTCAGCGGATAGGCGGCGAGTTTCAGATACTCCAAAGAGTCCGGGATGATCACCCAGTCGTCAGCCTTCCCCAAGAGGAGCAGTGTGACGAAGAAGATCAAATGCCCGGCGAAAAGCGCCACAGCCCATCGGGTGAGGCACGGCAGCCGACCCTGGTTTTCTAAAAAGCGGTTTACTTGAGTGATCATGATTGTCTCGCATGGGTGGCTGGATCCACCGGAGCGATACCGCCTACACTACGGCGCATCATTTGCATCTCAAAGAGGGCTCGGAAGTAGTTATTGATGCTGGTCAAGATGAGCGAGATGCCGGCAAACATCATACCAAGCAGCGTCAGCCCGGTCGCAAGAATCGCCATGGGCACCCGGTAAACGTAGCGAAACTTGATGTAGTCGTAGATGGGAAAAATCCCGGCCAGCAGCCCTGCCAAGATCAGCAGCACGGAAATGGTGCCGAAGAAGACACTGGGCCGGTAATCCCGCAAAATGCGGAAGATGGTGGCGAGCACTCGCGCGCCATCCTGGAAGGTGTTCAGCTTCGAAAACGACCCCTCGGGTCGGTCCGTATATCTGATCGGCACCTCGACGATGCGGAAGCGGTTATCGAGGGCGAAGATGGTGCTTTCCGTCTCCAGTTCGAAACCTGCACGGAGGATGGGCGTATGCTCGACAAAGCACCGCGTCATCACTCGGTAGCCGGACATCACATCACGTAGATCCACCTTGAAGAGCCAGTTGATCAGTCCTTTCACCAGGGCATTGCCCAGATTGTGAAAAGGACGCTTGTTTTCCTTCCGGTAGTCACCCGTGGAAAGCCGATCTCCGACGACCAAGTCGGCCTCGCCGGCAAGCACGGGGGCTAGCATCGCGGGCAGATCCTCGGGGTGGTAGGTCATGTCGGCATCGATCATGATGTACACATCAGCGATCACATCATGAAAGGCTCGGCGTACGGCATTCCCCTTCCCTGGCCGACACTCTAGAAGCACCCGCCCATGAGCACCACAGTCGGCCAATGCCTTGCGAGCCAGATCACCCGTGTTGTCCGAGGAGCGGTTGTCCACGACCACGATTTCTGCCTGTGGCAGAGCGGCGTGGAAGCGATGGATCACCTCGACGATGGTGAGAGCTTCGTTGTAGGCTGGTATGATCAGCGCAAGAGTGGGAGAACCTGACATTCGGAAAAGTTAATTATAAAATTAATAGAATCAACTACCGATTTTTTCACAAGTTCTTCTACTAACACTGGTTGCAGTTCTGTAGGAGCTTCCTCTTGCCTAATACTTGAAGTTTCAGGCTTTCTACTTTTTTCAGCTACGATATAATTTTCGTCCTGTTTTTCTTCTGGCGTGCGAACAGGCTTTACGACTGTTTGTTGATGAACACTCGGCTGCTCAGGCAAATCTTTAGTGCTATCATCTTCAGGTTTCAATAACC
>JAGKWZ010000122.1 GCA_021151605.1 Verrucomicrobiaceae bacterium | reverse complement strand
TGATGCTGACGAGCTTTGGCCAGCCGTTCACACGGTTCACGGAGATGCCGGTGTGGTCGCAGCCTGCAGGAACTCCGGCGCAGATGAAGGTGACGCGCTCATCCAGGGCTCCGGCGGCGAAGGCCTGGAAGCCGCCCTGGCTGCTGCCATAGACGATGACGGTCTTGCCATCCCACTCGGGCTGCGCGGTGAGGAAGTCGATGGCGCGGACGAGGCGGAGGAACATGCCTTTGAAGTAGTTCGTCTCGCGGTCGCTGCGGCCGACATAGCGGTAGTCTTTGAGCGCGCCTTCTTTGAGCTGATCATAGAAGGAGGTGGGTTTGCCATTGGGGATGCCGTGGGCGTTGATGTCCATGGCAATCATGCCGCCTTCACGCTCGGACCAGTAGGTGCCACCGAGGCTGGAGCCGCTGACGCCTGCGCCGTGGACGAAGAGGATGGCGGGGCAGGATTTCGGAGCGGCTGTTTTTGGGCGGCCATAATAACCGGAGACCGGTGCGCCGAGGCAGTCGATCTGGGCATCGAAGGCATCGACGGTCTTTGCCGCTGTGGTGACGGGGCTGAGGGTGAACTTCACAGGCACCTTGGCCAGGGCGGCCTTTTGCTTGGCCCAGAAGCTGTCGAAGTCCTCTGGCATGGGCAGGCTGGGCTTGATCTGGGTGGGATCACAAGCGGCGGCGGCCATGGCGGAGGCGGTTGTTTTTGGGGCGGTGATGCGGACGAGGGTGAAGCCAGGCTTCGTGACCTTGACACTGAGGGAACCTTTCCCCTGGGTGAGTGCGATGGCTTGAGCGGTCTGGGCATTCCAACCGTCTTCGGACACGTTCGCTGTGACGGAGGGCAGGGTGGCATCACTCGACTCGATCTGGAAAGTGGCGCTGTCTCCAGCGTGGTAGATCGCATCAGCGCGGTCAGTGACGACTTTCAGAGTCAGCGCTGGTGCGGCAGGCTGCTGCGCCAGGGCGGCGGAGGAAACCAGAGCAAGGAGGGCAAAGGATCGGCGGGAGAGCATAGGGGAAGAGGAACGCGAGTCCGCCTACCCGTCTCTCGTGCGATTAGAATCTGATCCAAGTGTAACCCGCAAAGAGTAGGAGAAACGCTGCCACCACTAGAATCAGCCCGATGAGCAGGCTGACAAGGTGTATCTCCAGCCAGGATTTGTGCTTCAACACTGGCTTGTGAAAGCTGCTGAAAAACATCCAGATACCGATGCCCCAAGAAGAGACTTTGAAGCCATTTCCACGCATCAACTCCAGGACTCCGAATCCGATGCTGAGCAGACCGATGGTAAAGATGACCCAGCGAAGTCGTGGATGAAAAGGATACCAGTAGGTATCCCGCCGTTCGTCAGCAGAGAGGAGCGGAGGCTTCAAGTTTGGCATAGGTCGGCCTCCGCTCCTTCGTTTTTCGTCAATTAGTGAGCGAGGAACTCATCCAGCGCCGCTTTGGTGATGCGATACTGGCTGCCGATCTTTTTGCCCTTCAAATCACCGGCGTCGATGCTGGCGATGACATCACTCTCGGTCACGCCGAGAGTCTGGGCGACCTGGGCGGGCGTGAGGATGTCTGCCACTGGAGCGGCGGCTGGCGCAGCGCCGGGAAGGGGAGGTGGCTGAGCGGCGTTCATGTTGAAGGCACCCTGGCCCATCATCTGATTTGCCATGCCAAAGCCCATGGCGATCTCGGCGGCCGAGCCTGCCACTCCCGGGCCACCTTTGGCCATGCCTTCGGCCATCTGGAACTTCACGTAGTCGTTGAGATTGCCGATGGCGCTCATGCTGCTGCGCTTGTCGATGGCGGCCTCGACTTCTGGCGGCACGCTGGCGTTTTCGAGGATGAAGCTGGTGATCTCGATGCCGTATTTGCTCTGTGTCTGCGGATTAATGATGGGCAGGAGGGCATCGCCGAGCTCGCTATAGCGGGTGGCCAGGTCGAGCACGGGAACTTTGGCGGAGGCCAGGGCATCGGTGAAGACGCTAACGATGCGGCTGCGCATGGTGTCGGCGAATTCATCGAGGCGGAAATGATGGTCGGAGCCGGAGACTTCCTTGAGGAAGAGCTTCGGATCAGTGATCTTGAAGTCGAAGGTGCCGAAGGCGCGGACGCGGACGATGCCGAAATCCTGGTCGCGCATCATGATGGGGTTGCTGGTGCCCCACTTGTTGCCGGTGAAGAGGCGGGTGTTGACGTAATAGACGTCGGCTTTGAAAGGCGACTCGAAGCCATACTTCCAGCCTTTCAGCGTGGAGAGAATGGGGATGTTGTCGGTGACGAGGTCGTGTTTGCCTGGGGCGAAGGTATCGCCGAACTGGCCGAGATAGACGAACTGCACCACCTGCGACTCGCGCACGATGAGCTGAGCGCCGCGTTTGATTTCCTTGTCTTCATCCGGGAAGCGCCAAACGAGCGTGTCGCGCGAGTCGTCCTGCCATTGAATGATTTCGAGAAACTGTCCTTTGAGGTAATCCATCAGGCCCATAGTGGTGTGTATGTTGAGGTTTGTTTTTTGAAGAGGCGGTGAAATAGGCTAGGACGAGCCGGGCACGATGAAAAGTTTAAACTTGGATTGTAACCGCCCTTGCCAGCCCATGACCGCCCGCCATGATGGCGCATGGGTAAACTCCAAGATAAAGTCGCCGTCGTGACCGGTGCCGGACGTGGCATCGGCAAAGCCATTGCAGAAAAATTCGCCTCTGAAGGGGCTAAAGTCGCCATTGTCAGCCGCACGGAATCGAATTCCCAGGCCGCTGCGGAGGCCATCAATGCCTTGTATCCAGGTGCCGCCAAAGGCTATGCGGTGGATGTTGGCAACGGTGCCGCTGTCGCCGAGATGGGCAAGCAGGTCCTGGCTGACTTTGATCACGTGGATATTCTGGTGAACAACGCCGGTGTCACCAAGGACGGTCTGCTTCTTCGCATGAGCGAGGAAGACTGGGACTTCGTGGTGGATACGAATTTGAAGGGTGCTTTCCACATGGTGAAGGCCTTCCAGCGCAGCATTCTGAAACAGAAAGGCGCACGCATCATCAACATTGCCTCCGTGATCGGTCTGATCGGGAACGCTGGACAGGCGAACTACGCAGCGAGCAAGGCTGGCTTGATCGGCTTTACCAAATCGCTGGCGAAGGAATACGCAGGTCGTGGTGTCACGGCAAACGTCATTGCTCCAGGGTTCATCGCCACGGACATGACGGGCGTGCTGGATGAGAAGGTGAAGGCGGCCATTTTGGAAAAGATCCCGCTGGGTGACTTCGGGCAGGCGGAGGACATCGCTGCCACGGCGGCGTTCCTCGCCAGTGCTGAGGCCCGCTATATCACGGGCCAGGTTCTCGCTGTCGATGGCGGCATGGTGATTTGATCTCTGCTTTTTCCTAACACCGCTGCTCACATGTTTTTCTTCACACCCCGTTATCTGAAGCACGCTCAACTTCTGCACAAAGGCGTCACCCGCTTCATCAATTATAAGCGTGACCTGCTGCCTGCGGCAAAGCTGGACGAAATCGAGACTCTGCGGCGGAGCCTTGAGGATGCCATGAAGACGAAGAACCGGGAGCGTCTGAAGATGCTGAACGAGGAGATCAACCGCGTCTGCGAAAAGGCCATGCCTGAGGCTGCACCTAGCGAGATAGCCGACAACGTGGAGGTCATCTTCGTGGCGATCGTCATCGCTCTTGGCATTCGTGCTTACATCGCCCAGCCCTTCCAGATTCCGACCGGTTCCATGCAGCCCACACTGAATGGTATTACGGCTGAGGCCACGGCGGAAGACCCCTCACCCGGGCTTGTCGGCTGGGTGAGCTCCTTCTTTTCGAGCACACGCCACATCAACGTGGTGTCTGATCACACCGGCAACCTGCGAGGCCGGGAGCCACTGACCGAGCATCGCTTCTTGATATTCATGCCGTATTGCAAGCTGCACTTCCAGGACGGGCATACCATCACGATCAAATCTCCGAAGACGCAATTGCTCAACGAGCTGCAACTGATCGAGCATCTCAATGCCCAGCCCATCCTCACTGGGCGCGATACGCCTGACCGGCGCTGGGGGCGTGACTTGCCCGGTGGACTGCCGGTCAAAGAGGGCCAGCTTCTCGCCCGTGGTGTGGTTCACAATGGGGATCATGTCCTCGTAGATAAAGTCAGCTACCACTTCCGCACGCCGACGCGTGGAGAAGTCTTCGTCTTCACCACCAAGCACATCGACCGTATCAATGTCCCCCCTGAGCAGGGTTCGCAGCATTACATCAAGCGGCTTGCCGGGCTTCCTGGCGATCTCCTGGATGTGCAGTCGCCAAAACTCTTTATCAACGGCAAGGAAGCAGAGGAGGAAGGCTTCAAAAAGGTCATGCAGGGCACACGCAATGAACCTGTGAACGGCTATCGCGGCTATGGATTCGCGGAGAACGTCGGTGGCGTGATCAATAAAATCAATCTCCACCCTGAGGACTACTTTGCCATGGGGGACAACAGCTACAACAGCAGCGACTCCCGCGTCTGGGGGACCGTGCCAGAGCGCAACCTCGTCGGTCCGGCTCTCTGGTGCTACTGGCCAATCACCTCCCATTGGGGGCGAATTCGTTGAGCCTGGATCACGTGCTTTCTCGATGCTTGCTTGCTTTGAAGGCGAAAGTGGGTTCTGAGTCGTGCTAATACCTTACCAATCACTCATGGACGCCCTCGAAACCGCGCAACTGTGCGCCAAATATGCCGATGATAAAAAAGCCGAGAACATCGTGCTTCTGGATCTCCGCGGCCTTTCTCCCGTCACGGATTTCTTTGTCATCTGCTCCGTTGGCTCGTCTCCCCAGCTCCGTGCGGTTCGTGATGAGGTCGTGGTCCAGATGCGCGAGCAGCATAGCATGAAGCCCCTCTTTGTGGATGGCTCCTTTGACAGTCAGTGGATCATCGTGAACTTCCCCAACGTGCTCGTTCATGTGCTTTCTGAGGAGAAACGTGAATACTACTCCCTGGAAGAGCTTTGGGGGGATGCTCCCGTGGTGCCATGGGCACCTGAAGTTCCCGCGCCTGTGGAGGCCAAAAAGAAGGCCACCAAGAAAACGACGGTCGCCAAAAAGGCCACGGTCAAGAAAACCGCCGTCAAGAAGGCTGCGGCCAAAAAGGCCCCAGCTAAAAAAGCCCCAGCTAAGAAGGCCCCAGCCAAGAAGAAGACTGCCTGACTCGTCAAAGAGCGGGCAGTGGGGGAGGTCCATTCCGGCGCAGATCCTCGACCGTCTTTGGTGTGATCGCTAAAGGGGCTACTCTGTACTTTGGCTTCGGTGTAAAGGTGGGATCTTCTGCTCGACGCAAGATGATCATCCAAGCTAGGTCGATGAGCGGAGGCTGGTAAATGGAGGCGTCTATTTCTCCGCTGTTCACGAGTGAGAGACCGCCTTCTTCGCCCTGGAAACCATCCGTGCCGATAATGAGCACCTGTTGACGCTGGCTTCCGAGGGTTGTTCCTGCCCCCAGAGCCATGGCGTCATTGTGAGCGTAAATCAGATCAAAGCTGCTTTGCAGCCGCAGTGCTTCGGCGGTGCGGTCTTTCCCACCCTGGCGTGTCCAGCTTCCTGGGGCATCATGCACCAGGACGAGGCCTGGAGACTTCCCCAGTTCCTCCATAAACCCCTCATGACGGGCCTTACATAGGGGGCTATTTTCATCGCCACGAAGCTCGACGATGCGCCCGATGACGTCGCTCTTCGCCTCCTCTTTGGCCTTAAGGGTGAGCGAACGCACCGCTATTTCCCCGGCGAGGTGGCCCAACTGGCGCTGATCCACTTCCAGGGTGCTCGAGCAGGGCAGGGGGGTGGCGTTTTCCCCCAGCCCGATGACAAGAACTCCATCATTCACCGCTTTTGTGACCGATGCATCAAAGAGTCCGGGATCAACGGGTGCCAAGAGAATGGCATAGGGCTTCTCAGCCAAGGCTTCTGCCAACTGCTTAGCCTGCTTTTCAGCGCTGCCTGCTGCATCTAGTGACTTGAGGCTATAGCCTTCACGATTTAAGGCAATGCGCGTGAGCATCTGGGTCTGTAACTTCTCGTAGGGCTGCTGAGCATCGGACGAAAGAAGAACGATCAGCTTTGACTCCGCCGCCTTGGCTGTTGATGGCTTCTTACAGGCCGGTAAAAGGGCCAGGGAAACAAGCAGGAGAAAGATAGTGAACCTGGAATTCGTGTGCATACGGGCGGGAGTCCATGAAGCCACGAAAGATTAGTGCCGACAAGCCTCGTCTCATCCAATGGCACGCGAATTGCACTTTCCCATACATCATCCTTGCCAAAGGGCTGGCATTCAGGTTCTCCTTCCAGAAATTCTTCTTTTACCCAGGCACGACTTTCATGGCGGAACGCTACAAGATTTACGAACAGCTCGGCGCAGGTGGCGTTGGGACAGTCTATCGCGCCTACGATAATGAATTGAAGCGCTGGGTCGCCATCAAGCGCCTCATTACTCCCCAGGATACAGTTGATGACGAAAAGCTTATCGCTGATCTTCGGCGCGAAGCTGACGCACTAGCATCGCTACGTAATCCAAATATCGTCACAGTCTTCGACGTCGCTAGTGATGCCGAGGGCCTGTTCATGGTTCTAGAACTGCTCGAAGGTGAGGACCTCGCCGATGTCGTCGCTCGTGGTCCGCTTCATTACGATGACTTCAAAGAGCTGGCCAATCAGACCATGGAAGGCCTGCTCGCTGCGCATCAGCGGCACATCCTGCACCGCGACATCAAGCCTGAGAACATCAAGGTCGAGCGCCTCCCAGGTGGGCGTATGCAGTCCAAGATCATCGACTTCGGCCTCGCTCGTTCGGGCTTGCGTGCACGCAAGCAGACCGAAGACCAAAACGGATCCGTGATGGGCTCCATTCACTACATGGCGCCGGAGCAGATGACCCGTAAGCCTGTCGATGAAAAGACCGATCTCTACTCGCTCGGTTGCGTCTTTTATGAAGCTCTTTCGGGGCGCAAAGCTTTCGATGGAGAGACGGTAGCGATCGTGATCGACAAGCACATCAATCACGACCTCGTGCCCCTTCATCTCGTGGCACCGCACGTCCCACCATGGCTTGGAGCCTGGGTCATGCGCCTCATGGCCTGTAATCCAGATGACCGGCCGGCTTCAGCTCAGCAGGGCATCGAGGAATTCCGAGCATGGGAAAAGATGTCCTCCGCGCCACAGGTCATGCCTTGGATGCCCATGGGCTATGCCCCCGTGCCCGCTGCGTATCCGCAGGCCATGTATCCAACCGGAACAGTGCCAGCCATTGGGGGGGCGACCACCAGTTCCGTGCCTGTCCAGCCCATGTATTACCAGACTGGGCAGGTCCCCGCTTATCAGACCAGCCAGGTGCCGCCCTATCATACGGGACAGGTTCCTACTTATCCCGCCAGTCCCGTTTCACAGGCTCAGCCTGTCTTGGAAACCGCTGCTCATACGAAGCAAATTCAGCCTCCTGCGAGCCAGGTATCCGGAGCCAAAGCCAGCCCGCAACGTCCGCAGGCGGCCAGGCGTCCAGCTACGGCGGCTAGTCCTGCCAAACTACAGATCGACCCACAGGTCCGAAAGTATGCCATGATCGGCATCGGTGCCCTGGTGCTGATCCTTGTTGTTTTTTCCCTGATGGGTGGCGGATCTGGCAAAAGCACGGACAACGTGGTTGCACAGGCTCCATCCACAGGCAGCTCGGGTGGGCCTGAGAAAATCATCTTTCAGCTTCCCAATGATCGCCTGTATCCGCCTCAGGATGACGACCTCGTGCTGCATCTCGTTTCCAATACAGGTCAGGCAAAGAGCACCAAAGATGCCACAGGGCGTCCTCATTCAGCCAACAACAGTGATCCTATCTTTGAATGGCATGACTTAGCCCAGCGTGGCGAAAGCAACATCATGCGTGCCTTTCAAAATACGGCCGAGTATGCCCCAGTGCGGCAACCATGGACGCACATGAATGTAAAGAGCGGACGGGTGGCTTTCGATTTCCGTCCCCGAAAAGGCAAACCATCTGCCCTGCTGCTGACAGATCCGGGCAAAAATGCCACCCAGTTCCCCTTTGGTTCTGCTGCCGTGAAAGGTGCTCGCGGACTTACCTTGAATGTTGTCTTCCAGGCTGAGGCCTCCAGCCTGCCCACTCGGGTCATGACCTTGCTGAACGCCAGCGGTAGCAGTGTCTCGCTTTCAGTGACCAAGGACAAACACCTCCTCGCCGAATTCATCAACGATTCTGGGACTCGCAGCAGTATTACCAGCAAGGATGTCGATGGCACGAAGCCCGTGAATGCCGCTTTAACCTGGAGCGCCGACTCAGGCGAAGTCGCCATGCGTGCCCGCGATGGCTCAGACAAGGGTTTCAGTGGCAAGGGCAGCAACCTCCCAGCTCCTGGCCAACCTCTCACGAGGTTCCAGCTTGGACGAGTCGCCGATGCCAACTCAGTCATGGTGGCGACTGCGGATCAGTTCAGTGGCTGGCTCGCTGAAGTCGAGATGTACTCAAGCGTTCTGAAGCCGGATCAGCTGCAGCTTTTGGAAGGGCCCAATATCAAAAGTTTCTACTTTAATACCATCCCACCATTACCTCAGCGGCTAAAGACCAAACTGCCTCAGATCGAACCACGCTCTGCTTGGAAATACAAACCCAGCCAAAATGAGGGGGAGGCCAAAAACGTCGCCGATGGCAACGTCACCAACCGCTGGAGCACCAAGGCCCGGCAATCTCCCGGCCAGTGGTTCCAGGTCGAATTGCCCACCGAAGAGGAAGTCGCCGGAGTGGCGCTCGATTGCCAGGGGGCTTCGGGCGACTACCCTCGGAAGTATCACATCGAGCTTTCCAGCGATGGCAAAACATGGGCCAAAGTGAATGACGGTGAGGGCAAAGGCCCTCTCATTGAGGTCGTTTTCGGCTCACCACAGCGTGCCCGCTTTGTGCGCATCACCCAGGACAGCACGACCAGCACGAATGACTGGGCCATCTGCGAGTTGGTGCTGTTCAAAAAATAGCCGCCTCGGGGCTGAATACCTGTCCGCCAGCTTGCCATCCTTGAGGCATCGCGCATCGTAAACGCACGCATGGACACTTTTCGTCGCCTCATCTTCGCCCTAGCCATCTTCGTTTTTGCCTCCGCGGCCTTTACCCTCTGGCGGGGCCAGCAGCCGGGTTATGGTCTGCTGAATTTCCTCCGTGGGGAAAAGCCTGGTCAGGAGCCTTTCAGCGCCCCTGAAGCACCAAAACTCAATCTCGAAGACGTCAAAATCCTCTCGGCGATGAACGATGAGTTCTCCAAACTCAGCGCCGCCGTGCTGCCCAGTGTCGTCAGTGTCACCACCCGCAC
Source organism: Verrucomicrobiaceae bacterium (assembly GCA_021151605.1). GTDB lineage: Bacteria > Verrucomicrobiota > Verrucomicrobiia > Verrucomicrobiales > Verrucomicrobiaceae > Prosthecobacter. The sequence goes on along the minus strand of JAGKWZ010000122.1, from coordinate 5,905 downwards.
CCTTCGGCGCGGCCAGACCGCCTGGCATCCTTTCTTTGGTCTCGTCGCTGGCAGGCCGCAGGTGGTGCCTGGGCTCGGCTCAGGGGCGATCATTTCCAAAGAAGGTCACATCATCACCAATTACCACGTCATCGCGGATGTCAGCGAGGTCATGATCACCACCAACGACAACAAAAAATTCCCTGCGCGCATCCTCGGTGCCAGTCGAGAGCGTGACATCGCCCTTCTGAAGATCGACAGCCCAAAAACCGACTTTCCCGCTCTTACCTTCGCCAATAGCGACGCCGCCAAAGTCGGCCAGATCGTCTTTGCCGTCGGCAATCCCTTCGGACTCAGCGGCACTGTGACCCAGGGGATCATCAGCGCTCGTGATCGTCATCTCAGTGACAGTCAGTTCGACTACCTGCAAACCGACACCGTCATCAACCCAGGCAACTCCGGCGGCCCCCTCGTCAATATCCGAGGCGAGATGATCGGCATCAACGTCGCCATTTACCGCGGTGATGAAAACGTCCGCGCATGGCAGGGCGTCGGGCTCGCTGTCCCAGCCAACGATGCCAAAGCCGTGATTGACGCCATCCTCTCCGAGTTCAAGGGGGGTAGCTCCGGCTATCTCGGGCTCGAACTTAGCTCCGAATCCGTCGCCATTGATGCCAGTCTGGGCACCTCCACGACGGGTGCCTACATCACCGATCTCGATGCGAATTCGCCCGGCGCTACCGCCGGACTCGTGCCTGGCGATGTCGTGACCGCTTTAAATGAGAAGCCTTTCCGAAATCCTCGCGAACTCCTCAGTCAGATTCGGCAGCTCGCTCCCGGCAGCAAGGCTACACTCACCGTCTTTCGCAATGGACAGCTCGTCGTCGTGCCAGTTGTCATCGGTCAGCGACCTGACATGCAGTGAATTCCCTCACCCCTGGAACTTGCCGCCCTGAGCCATGAAAGCGCGTGGGTTTTCCCAGGCGACACGCTGGATCATTTCAGGCGACCAGCCGCGCTGGCGCATGGCCTGCATGGTTTTCGGAACTGCTAAAGGGTCACTTACACCCCAGTCACAGGCGCTGTTCATCCAGATCCGCTCCGCGCGGCGATGTTCCAGCATGTCGATCGCCCGGTGCGGCGTGCATTTGCTCTCTGGATAGAGGGTGATGCCCGCCCAGAAGCCCTGATCCAAAACGTGATCAATCGTGTGTTCTTCGACATGGTCGATGATGACGCGCTCCGGGCTCACCTTCGGGAAGTTCTTCAATGCCTGGACGATGAGTTTGGTGCCCTTGAGCTTGTCTTCCAGATGAGGCGTATGAATCAGCACCAGTTGATCATGGTCTTGGGCTAGCTGGACATGCTGCTCAAAGATGCGCAGCTCGTTCTTGCTGTTCTTATTTAGACCGATTTCGCCGATGCCGAGCACGTTCGGCTTGTTTAAAAATTGCGGGATCAGTGCCATCACATCCTCCGCCAGCTTCATATCCTCGGCTTCCTTGGGGTTGATGCAAAGCCAGCAGAAATGCTGGATGCCAAACCGTGCTGCCCGCTTTGGCTCATACTCGGTGATCTGGCGGAAGTAGTCGTAGAAACCTTCGGCCGAGGCACGGTCAAACCCAGCCCAAAAGGCCGGTTCGCAGATGACCTGGCAGCCCGCTAGCGCCATGCGCTCGTAGTCGTCCGTGGTGCGGCTGACCATGTGGCCGTGGGGTTCGATGTAGTTCATTGGGTGGAAGGCAGGAAAAAGCGGATACAAGCAGCGCCGGACGGTTTGGTCAATCCATCGTCACCAGCTACCGCAAAACCAGACTGAAGAAGTGCTCAGTGGGATGTATTTTTGGACGGCACAGGGTTTGGTCGGCGTATTTCCACCGCCTTGAAGCGATTAATACTGTCATTGGCAACCCTCTACACCACCATGAAAAAACTCTTCAGCTTAGTTCTCGCCATGTCGATCCTCTCCACAGCCACAGCTACGGACTTCCAGACCGTCCCGCTTAAAACCATCGAGGGAAAAGATGCCTCCTTGAAGGATTACGCGGGGAAAGTAGTACTCATCGTCAATGTAGCTTCTGAGTGCGGTTACACGGGTCAGTATTCAGGGCTTCAGGCGCTGCATCAAAAGTTTGCCGACAAGGGTTTCGCCGTGCTCGGTTTCCCCTGCAATGACTTCGGCGGCCAGGAGCCAGGCAGTGAGGCTGATATCCGGCAGTTCTGCACCAGCCGCTACAGCGTCACTTTCCCGATGTTTGCCAAGGTAAAGATCGTGGGAGAGGGAAGTCATCCGCTCTTTGCTGCCCTCACTTCAGGCAAAGACGTTCAGTGGAACTTTGAAAAATTCCTCCTCGGAAAGGATGGCAAACTCATCTCCCGCTACGGCTCCGATGCCGAGCCGGAGGGCGGCGATATTGAAGCTGCGGTGAAGACGGCGCTCGGTCTCTGATACTCGGGAAAGTAAGAAGAAAGTGACATCCGATGGCAGATCTGGATGATCTCTGGAAACGGCCGCAGGATCATTTCCTCTACTCACGTTTCCTTGATTCTCCCATGATCATCTTCGACGCCCACCTCGACCTTAGTCTCAACGCCCTCGGCGGCTTCAATCGTGACCTCCGCCTGCCCGTGCATGAAATCCGTCGGCGCGAGGCGGGCATAAAGGGGAAGGGGCGCGCCGCAGGGACGACTGCCTTTCCTGAGATGCGCAAGGGCAGGGTGGGTATTTGTGTGGCCACTCAACTCGCTGGTTGCATGCCTGGTGTATCTCCCATCGCGAACTGGATGTCCCCGGAGCAGGCCTGGGCGGAAACGCAGGGCCAGTTGTCCTGGTATCGCGCTATGGAGGAGGAAGGGCACATGACACCAATCCGCAATCTCGCGGAGCTGGACGCCTCCATCGCGCTTTGGAATGATCAGAGCATCCCGGATGACACGAAGTCTATCGGCTATATCCTCAGCCTCGAAGGCGCGGATAGCATCCGCACTGTTGGCCATCTGGAGCGTTGCTGGCAGCAGGGGCTCCGTGCTATGGGGCCTGCCCACTATGGCGTCTGCCGCTACGCGATGGGGCATGACACGCCCGGCGGCCTGACCCCACAGGGGCGCGATCTGGTCCGCGAAATGGATCGCCTGGGCATGATCTTGGATGTCACCCACCTCTCCGATGAGAGCTTTTGGGAGGCGCTCGACCTCTTCGGTGGCACTATATGGGCCAGTCATTCAAACTGCCGCGCGCTCGTTCCAGATGTGCGTCAGTTCAGTGATGAGCAAATCAAGGCGCTGATATCTCGTGGTGCCGTTATCGGGGCTGCCTTGGACGCCTGGATGATGATCCCAGGCTGGATTCGCGGCACGACCACACCTCAGAGCACCGGCTTGAAGCTCGAAGTCATCTGCGATCACATCGACCACATCTGCCAACTGGCCGGGAACGCCAAGCACAGCGGCATCGGCACCGATCTGGATGGCGGATATGGCACCGAACAGACTCCGGAGGATCTCGATACCATCGCAGATCTGGCCCGCATCCCTGACATGCTGGCGATGCGTGGCTACAGCCAAGCGGACATCGAAGGCATCATGAGTGGCAATTTCTTCGCCCTGCTGCGCAAGGCCTGGTCCTGATCAGGGTAGCACCTGGATCTGAGAGGGCTCCTTCGCGGCGATCTGCACCACCTCCTGGTATTTGGCGATCTCACCAGTGATCTGCACCGTCTTTCCGGAGAGGCCCTCCAGCTTCCAGCCGCTGCTCTTTTCCTGGAAGCGTTTACTGATGAAGACATTGAAGTCCGTGCCTTCAAACGTCAGCTTGATATGCCCCGTTTTCCCAAGAGTCAGCACCTCCTTCACGATGCCCACGACCTTGGCAGTCAGACCATACTGAGAATCGATGAGGTCCACCTGGGTGGCATCCATCGCCTTAGGATCACGGCCAGGATGGTTGAGGGGAACAAGTCTGGGAGCGGGCTCTTGCAAAGGTGGTGCTGAGGGCTGCGGAGGCTTCATAGTCAGACCCAAAGCTCCCGCGAGCCGAAGGCGACTCTCCGCGGTGAGTTTGCTGGTCGCCACTGCCTTCTCTGGGCTATTCTCGGAGCTGAAAATGACCAAGTCTGGCGTGACCAGCCTGACTTTTGCCTCAAAACTGGTGCCATCCGTCAGTGACCAAGACTCGGCATTAAGACTGATATCAGGGCCGGAAAGGGCGGCGAAGAAAAGGAGGGAACGGAGTTTCACGGTTGCAGAATGGAATCACCCACGAGCATCAGAAGCCTTGCTCGGTGGTGCATAGATCGGACGGGGCAGGGGCCCCATACCAGCATCTCCATACGCTGATTGATCACGTATCGCACGCGCAATCGCCTGCGCCATGCGCTCCCTATACGCCGCCGTGGCCAGCAGGCGCGCATCGCGCGAGTTACTCAGGTAGCCACACTCGAGCAGGACGCATGGGATGGTGGGGTTTCGTGTCAGTCGCAGCCTGCGACGCACCATGCCTGCGTTCCCTGATTCGTGAGGGCAGACAGCGTTCATCTGCTGCTGAAACCGGCGTGCCAGAGAGTAGCTGTCCGTGCGCCACCAGTAGGTCTCCGGCCCTGCCCGGTATCTGCGCCCGTGATTGAGATGGATGCTCACCAGGATCGCGTCCGAGTTATGGCTCGCCACATGCACTCGATCATTAAGTTCGATGAAGCGGTCATCCGTGCGTGTCATCACCACGCGGTATCCTGGAGAGAGGTTCGAGCGCACCCGCTTTGCGATATCGAGCGCATAGGTCTTTTCCATCATGCCGTGGGAAACAGCCCCCGAGTCCTTTCCACCGTGCCCGGCATCCAAGATCACTGATCGGAAGCCACTCGGGCCTGCCCTGTCGCCATACACACTACCTTTTCCAGGCAACCCTGGCATTTGAGTCATCTGGCAGGAGGCCAGCAAAAACGCACCTGCGAGAAAGGAAAAGAGGCGGCTAGCAGTCATGAGTCAGCCTGTAGCAGGAATCGCGCCCTGCAAGGCCCCTGATAGCAGTGAGTGGGAGACGGCGAAGCACGGAGACTGGGAGACTTGGAGAGCGGCTTCGCCGCGAGACGCGCTTTGCGCGGAGACGTGCGGAGCACGGAGACGGGGAGACTGGGAGAGCGGCTTTGCCGCGAGACGCGCTTTGCGCGGAGACTTTGAGACCTTGAGACACAAGCCTTTGGGACTTTGCGCTCAGAATCTCCCGCGAAGCGGTCTCCGTGCGAAGCACCTCTCCTAGTCTCCCAGTCTCCGCGCGCAGCGCGTCTCCCAGTCTCCGCGCGCAGCGCGTCTCCCAGTCTCCGCGCGCAGCGCGTCTCCCAGTCTCCGGCTCCGCCGTCTCGCGGCGCAGCCGCGCTCTACCTCCTCAGCGCTGTGACAAGTCCATTGAACGCCACGCGCAGCGCCTCTGCATCGGGATCGGCAAAGGGGGTGTCTAGAGTGCTTACGGAATTGCTGTTCGCACTGCTGTTATCCGTCACCGCTGCCAGCCCGGCATTCAGGGCTGCTGTGGTCACTTCACCGGGCTGGCCGGGTGGACCCTGCGGGCCGGGATCTCCTTGGAAACCCTGCGGGATGCCGAAGGTGAAATGTACATACGTGCCGTCGAAGTACACACTCACCGTGGCCGGATTGCCGGGGGACAAAGTGCTGACAGCATCCACGATGGCATTGGCAAAGGGTGGGCCCTGGGGTCCGGCATAGCCTTGGGGAATGCCGAAGGTTAGAGACAGCACATCACCCACGATCTGAACCGAAACCGTCGCCTGATCACCCGGTGGCAGGGTGCTCACGCCATTGACCTGCGCCGACCTGATCGTCGGCACCGCATCGATGAGATCTTTGAGGCCATTGAGCTGGCCACGCATCTGCACCGCATCGATCTCGGTGCCTGCTTGGGGGATGGTAGGGT
>JAGKWZ010000121.1 GCA_021151605.1 Verrucomicrobiaceae bacterium | reverse complement strand
CGGCCCCCACCATGTAAAACGTTGTGTTCTCATCGACTCCACCCTCTACTCCATCACAGCCGTTTTGCCAATCGACAGGTTTTCAAACACGACCTAGCCTCCTCTTTGTCGCGAGCATGGTTTTGCTGATCTTCGTGGCGGCTCTGACCATCGCTCCCAAATGGCGACAGATGGAGATGATGCGCCAATCCGAGCCGATCCATGAAGCCCTTAATGCATATCACCTGAAGCACGGAAGCTATCCTGACGCCCTCGACCAGATCGGCATTCCATCTCGGGAAGAAGGCCCCATCTACTACCAGCGCGAGGGCGATTCATACCTGCTCTGGTTCGGCACTCGCCTGGGCGAATCTCGGACCTACTGTTCCAGTGAAGGCTATTGGAGATAGTGCTATGCCGCGCATGGTCACGGCTTTTGATTTTCCGATTCATTGATTCAGTGAGATTCTGCCCTGCGAGGAGGGTGTCCAATCATCAGCGGCTTGCCTTCTCCGGTTGTTTGAGGTTTCCTCCTCGTAATGAAAATAATCTTCGTCGCTCTCGGTCTGGCTGCGCTTTGCAGTTGTGGATCATCGTCGCGTAAACAGGAAAAGGCGCTCGCGGACATGAAGATGGGAGAGCGCTTTAGCCACGGTATCAAGGCCATGAAATCAGGCTATGGCTCAAAAGATCCCCGTTTCCGCAGTCAGTATGACAAGGCTGCCACCGCCATGCTATCCAAGGGGAAAGAGGGAAGTGCGGGCTGGCTCGGGCGGCAAAAGGCTGGCGGTGTTCAGGACTTCAATGGAGTGAAGTCCTTTAAGGCGACTGAATTCAAAACACAGACCTTCTCCGAGGCCGACAACAAAAACTGGATGGGTAAAAAAGCGCTGACGGAACGGGACAAGGTGCCCTCCTTTGCCGACACCTCCTTTCGCACGAAGAACAGTTCTTTCGCCAACGACAGTGCTCGCGAGGGCGGGCAGGTGGCCCGTGACTCGGATGATGTCTTCAAAACAAGCATGAACTATGTCGGCACGAAGAGTCAAAAAAAGAACCGCGGACCACTCATCATCGAGCTGCCAGAGCAGTCAAAAGACCCGGCTTACTCGGAAGATCAGGTGAAGAAGCTTCTCGGTCGTGACTGAAGGTCAGACGCACTTCGCCGCGGCCCCGGTCTCCATGGCTTGCCAGACGGCATCGACGACGCGCATGTAGCAAACGCCTTCGGTGAAATCTGGCTTCGGACGCGGTGCCTGGGGATCGCGGACAGCCTGGATGAAGTCGCGCTCCACGGTCCAGTCACGCTGCATCTCGCTGGGCACCGGAATGATTTCGGCAGTCGAGCCGGGTTTGCCGAGGGTGATTTCGTCGGTGTTGAAGTCGTAGCTGAGCATCCCAGCGCTGCCGTAGATCCAGAGCTTGTCGCTAGGCGCATGAGCGGCGACGCCGCTGAACATGAGCGTGGCCTCCAGTCCGCTGCGGAAGCGTGCGAGCACGTTTACGAAGTCGGGAGTCTCGACGATATAGCCCTGACGCTCGGGGATTACGACGTTGCCGCGAGCTTCGACTTCGATGATGTGGCCTAGCCAGCGTTGCAGCACCTCAATGTAGATGCCGAGAGTGAGGATTTGGATGCCGCTGACCTCCACCTTTTGCCGCCAGTGGGCGGACTGGCTGGCATCTAGCCAAGACGCACTGAAGCTGTGGAGCACGGCATGGAAAGGTGTGCCGATGGCTCCCTCGGCGAGGAGTTTTTTCACCATCTCTCCGCCCTTCAGGCCATGCGGAGCCGGGCAGATACCGGTGACGAGATCCGGGAAGCGCAGCGAGGCCTCCCACATGCGCTCAGCCTGCTCCAGGGTGGCCGCCATACGTGCCTGAGTGAAGACATGCTTTCCGCAGTCCAGCCCGAAGCAGGTGGCGTCGCGGTGGAGCTGGGGATGCGCACCCACCCAGACGATGTCGATGTCGTCATTGTCCACCACGTCTTCCCAGCGTGCGTGGGCCTTTGCCTCGGGAGCGAACTCAGCGCAGAAGGCTTCTGCACTGGCCAGTGTCGAGTTTGCCACGGCGGTGATTTGGAGGTTTGGCAGAGCACGGAGCCCTGGCAGGTGCCTTTGCTTCACGATGCCGCCTGCGCCGACGATGCCTATGCGGATGGGGGTGTCTTGATTCATGGCGGGATTCCTGGCACAAAAGCCGGGGCAGGGGAAGTGGGAGCTTCTCCTTCGTTGCCAAAACACCGGGGGGCGCGTAATCACGCCCCGTGAATATCTTTCCCAATTTCGTGCGCTACGGCAGCATCGCGCTGGCTGTGGTCGGCGTCTGGCAAATGACCCAGGTCATGGATGTCATTCACGCGCAGGAGACACCGATCACCCCGCCGCCGGTGAAGCCGCCTGAGAAGCCTTTTGCCAAAGGCGTGGCTGCTACGGGCATCCTGGAGTCTGTGGATGAGAATGTGAGTATCGGTCCTCCGATACCCGCGCTGGTCACGGAGGCCATGGTCAAAGTCTGGCAAAAGGTGAAGAAGGGGGATGCGCTCCTCCAGCTCGATGACCGCGAACTCCAGGCCCAGCTGATCAATCACGAGGCCACCATCGCCGTGAACCAGGCCAATCTCGACATCGCCCTGGCCCAGCTTGCGAAGCAGCAGGACATGCTGGACCGCCTCAAGTCTGTGACCGACCAGCGTGCCATCACTCAGGATGATCTTCGCAATCGCACCAACGATGTCACCGTCGCGAAAGCCCAGTCCGCGCAGGCCCAGGCGCAGCTCGCCGCCGCGCACGCTGCGGTGAAGCAAACGAAGCTGCTGATCGACCGCATGACGGTCCGAGCTCCGCGTGACGGCACCATCCTCCAGGTGAACATCCGTGCTGGCGAATATGCCTCACCTCAGAACAAGCAGCCCGCCATCATTCTGGGCGAGGTGGACACGCTACAAGTGCGTGCCGACGTGGATGAACAAAACGCCATGTCCGTGCGTGCGGACATGCCAGCCAAGGCCTACCTCAAAGGCGATAGCTTGACGGCCTATGAGCTTGCCTTTGAGCGCATTGACCCCTTTGTCATCCCCAAGCAGTCCCTCACCGGTGCTAGCAATGAGCGTGTGGATACCCGGGTGCTACAGGTCATTTACCGCCTGAAGGTCCCTGCGGGGAAAACCCTTTATGTGGGCCAGCAGGTGGATGTTTTCATCGGGGAAAAGTGAGTGCCTCAGAGATGTCTGATTTTGCCCTGCCAGCCGACTATCCGCGTGTCCAGCGGGTGTCTAGCTTCCACGAGTTGGTCACTACACCATTTAAGGATGGTGTGAACGCCTTGTGCTGGGAGCGCAAGCTCCCGGGAGACTTCTCCGAAGTCGTGGCGCACCTGCACACGCGGGAGGGAATCAGCACGCTGGATGAGGACACACTCCGCACTCTGCCGCTGAGTGCGGCGGGAAAGGCGGCCGTCCAGGTGTTGCTCAATGATCTCCGAATGCTGCGCGAGCATGACCTCGACCCCGTGCTGGATTGCATCACCAACAGCCTCCGTGAAGCAGATCCCGGCCCGGTGCCCACGGACGTGTGTTCCTTTCACGTGGATAGCGCCACGGTGGAGGCGGACACCTGGCTGTGCACGTATCACGGCCCCTCCAGTGAAGGTTTGAGGAATGAAGAGGCCGTCCGGCGGGTGGACATCCCAGAGACCCGCGCCGAGTTGCTCCGACTTTTCGGCGGTGAGGATGACGAAGGCTTCTGCGAGCATCTGAGTGATCAGTGCTATGACCTCCACTACCTGCCGGTCGGAGATGCTAGACCCTTTGTCTTCGGCCAGGGCAATCTCTGGCGCATCGCCGTGGCCTACCCTGGATGTCCGGTGCCGCCATGCATCCATCGTGCTCCAGAGACGCTCCTCGGCCAGACGCCCAGGCTGCTGCTGATCAGCTGAGAGAGCGGACACCTGCTGACTTTCGCATTGACGCCTCTGCGGGCCGCGTTCATCTCAAGCCTGTGCCTGACTCCAACGCGCCCAAACGCCAGCTCCTCGACTCTGCCGGGGTGGACTGTTGCTTGGATGAAATTGCAGATTCCATCTCGAAAGCCTGGCCTGGTGAGCGGCTAGCCCTCGTCGGCGTGCATCGCCGGGGAGTCCCGTTTGCCGAAGCACTCGCAGCGCGGCTTATCACCAAGGATCACGAGGTCGAGCTGGGGCGGATCGACATCACTCAGTATCGCGATGACTTAAAGTCCTTCACCGTGCTGCCAAAGCTGGTGGGGTCTGACATCGACTTCGATCTGGATGACATGGTGGTCATCCTTTGTGATGAAGTCATGCACACCGGACGCACGTCTCGTGCAGCCCTGGAGGAATTGCTCGGCTTTGGCCGTCCCCGCTGTGTGCAGATCGCCGCGCTGGTGGATCGCGTGGGGCGGCAGTTACCCTTCGCCGCTGAGTATGCCGGGATTCGAATCACACTCCCAGGTCACGAGCGCGTGAATGTGCGCTTTGCTGACATGGATGGTCGCGACGAAGTCTTTGTGACCTCCTGGGAAAACAAGACCGCCTGAGATCCAATCAACCCATCATGACGCCACGAAAAGACCTCCTCGATATCGCCTCCCTGACCGATGAAGAGATCGAGTTTGTGCTGGCGAATGCAGGCCCCTTTAAAGACCTCTTCAAACGCACGGTGAAAAAGGTGCCCACGCTGAAGGGGCAGTCCGTCCTGACGCTTTTCTATGAGCCGAGCACCCGCACCCGTTCCTCCTTTGAGGTGGCTGCCAGCCGTCTCTCGGCGGACGTGATCGCCTTTGATGTCGAGTCTTCCAGTGTGGTGAAAGGTGAGTCAGTGCTCGATACGGTGGAGACGCTGGAGTCGATGAAGGTCGATTACATCGTCGTGCGGCACAAGCAGTCGGGCACGCCGAACCTCATCGCACAGAACACCCGCGCCAGCGTCATCAATGCCGGAGACGGCTGGCATGCGCATCCCACGCAGGCGCTGCTGGATGCCTTCACCCTGAGGGAAAAGCTCAAAGATCTGCGCGGCGCCAGGGCGCTGATCGTCGGTGACATCCAGCACTCCCGTGTGGCCCGCAGCACGAGCCTGATCTTCCGTCGTCTCGGCATGAATGTGGCCTACTTGGCCCCTGGCTCCATGATGCCGCGCGGTGTGCCCGACGAGATCCCACAATTTGGCAACTGGTCTGACGCCCTCGATTTCCGCCCTGATGTGATCTACCTCCTGCGTGTGCAGAGCGAGCGCATGGACGAGCCCTTTTTCCCCAGTGCCGCCGAGTATCACAAGAACTATGGCCTCACCGATGCCCGCGTAGAGATCATCCGCGAGCGCGGACTCTGGCTCATGCACCCAGGTCCGGTGAATCGCGGTGTGGAGATCACTGATCGTGGTATGAGCTACGAGAAAAGCCTGATCAATCAGCAGGTCGAAAACGGCATCGCCGTGCGCATGAGCGTGCTCTACTGGCTGAAGCCTGGGAACGCTGAGGATTGAATATCGGTGTGAGCCTCTTCTTTCGCCTGCTCCGCATCCTTCTTGCCGTCGGCATGCTGGCCTGGGTGGTGCGGCAGATGCAGTGGGAGCAGATGGCTCGCTTTGACTGGACCGGACTTTCCCCGAGCTGGATCGGCCTCGCCTTCTTTTTCGGCGGGCTTTCATTGCTCGGCTGGGCGGGGCGCTGGTGGTGGTTTGTGCGGGTGTATGGGCTGCGCGTGCCTTTTCGCGAGCTGCTTCGGCTGACGATGTTCGCCGACTTCTTCAATCTTTACTTCCTTGGCCCGCTCGGAGCTGATGGCGTGCGTTTGCTGCATCTCGCACGCAGCTATCCCGAGCAGCGCGGGGCCATCGTTGGTTCGCTAGTGCTTGATCATGTAGGCGGGCTCTTCGGTGGTTTCATTTTGTATGCCTGCTTCGCGGGTGAGAGCGGTCTGCCGGTGGCGATCACTTCAGTGGTCAATACGACCCTGCCCTTCGTGGTGCTCGTCACCTTTCTCGGGCTTGGCATCATCATGGAGCCGCCCATTCAGCGCTTGTTTGGAAGGATTCCCGGTCTGCGAAGGATTGCCGCGCAGATGGCACCGCTGTTTGCGGGAACCTTTCGGCACCCCTGGTTGTTCAGTGGCTTTGCTGTTTCCACGCTTAGCACGGCCAGTGCCTTCGCGGCCTACTGGGCAGCCGCCCGAGCAGTGGGGGCGGACCTGGGTTTGCCTCAAATGCTCGGCTTGATGCCGGCTGTGGATCTCGTGGCGTCGCTGCCCATCAGCGTCAGCGGCCTCGGAGTCCGAGAGGGACTCCTAGTTGAATGGCTCGGCAGCCAGCCCGGCAGCAGCCCGGTGCAGGCCCTGAGTGCTTCACTGCTCGGCTTTGCCGCCATCGGCCTCTGGGGATTGATCGGTGGCCTGTGGCTGCTGTTTTCAAAGAGGCAATAAGCGGTGGCTGCATGATTCTTTTTTCTTGTCTAGCTTGAGTCATTCCTCTAGGAGATTGCGAATTAACCCAAATTTAATTTTATGATCATCTGGTCTGGCCACGGTATTCTTATCCCCATAGCAGCTCTCCTCGGATCCATGCTTGGTGGAGCTATCAGTGGAGTTATTTGTGCTGCCTTGGGGGTCCAGGACTTCACGAGGCCAACCATGATCATCTCCCCTTGGGCTGCTGTGCTTGGCGTTTACCTCTATGCCAAGACAATTGGAAAAACGAAGCGTGAGGTTTTACTTGATCCAAAGACGCATCAGGAAGTCGTCTTGGCACGCAGACATAGCTTTTTCTTTATTCCTGCCAAGGGATGGGTCTATCTGAGCGGTGTCTTTGCAGCCTTTCTCACTGTCTCTGCCGTTTTCAGTTCGGGTGACACTAGTTCAGGTGGCAGTTTTTCGAAGCCCAAAGCCCTAAGTGACGCCGAGCAATCCATCCTGAGTGAAAGTCGGGGGACTAGCCACGGCAATACTCCGCAGGCTGCCCAACTGGCTGCGGAGTTTGGCAAGGGACTCAAAAGTTTCAGAGAAGCGGTCATCACCGAGAGCAAAAAAAGCACCTTTTCCCTCACAGGAGGAGAGTTCCTCACCCATTGTCAGATCTCGGATCATGGGATTGCCTTTATCGTGCACGTTCCTTCGCTGCGGAAATTCACCCAGGAGGCCAAGGATGCCATCGCCATGGGGGCACAAACACTGGCAGTAGCACTAGCCAAAAAAGTGACGCCCACACCCGCTCGTGTCGCTGTCGGCATCCGAGGTTCCATTCTCTATGATCGCGTGACAGTGGTGGAACTCTCTCCGGCGGATGCCTCCGCAGGCCACACCACCGAAGGGAAGGAAGAAAAGCTTTCTCCTTTTTTCCAGGAGCCTAGCTCGAAGCAAACGGAGGCAACTCCAATTCATTCACCAGGAGCGACGACAACTCCATCGCCTACCCCTGCTCAAGAGAGCCCCCCAACCACGCCAAAGGCTCCTGCGGCTGAAGCGTGATTATGGGAAAGACTCTCAGAGGGTTGAATCCAGTTGGAACAAGTTTGTCATGACATCCAGCTTGGATTTGGAAACGAGATTTAGACAGTTCATATCACGTTCCAACTCCTCCTTGACCAGTCCGAGGGCATGAACCAATCTCCGCGCCCCCAAACCAGACCCTAACTAACTCAAACATGCCCGCGAAAATCTACACTGAAAAGGACGCCAGCCTGGCTCCGCTGAAAGGCAAAACATGCGCCGTCATCGGCTTCGGCTCCCAGGGCCACGCCCACGCCCTCAACCTCAAGGAAAGCGGCGTGAACGTCATCATCGGTCTGTATGCCAAGAGCAAAAGCCGCGCTGTCGCTGAAGAAAAAGGCCTCAAGGTCTATGACACCGCCGAAGCTGTGAAGCTTGCCGACGTCATCTTCGTCGCTGTTCCTGACACCAAGATCGGTGGCGTTTACAAAGCCGACATCGCCCCGAACCTTACCAAAGGTAAGACCCTCCTCTTCTCCCACGGCTTCGCCATTCACTACAAGACCGTCGTTCCACCAAAGGACGTGAACGTGATCATGGTGGCCCCGAAAGGCCCAGGCCACATCGTCCGCCGTCAATACACCGAGGGCAAAGGCGTCCCATCCCTCATCGCCATCTATCAAGATGCTGACAAGCAGGCCAAGAAGATCGCCCTAGCCTGGGCTCACGGCATCGGCGGCACCCGTGGTGGTGTCCTCGAGACCACCTTCAAGGAAGAAACTGAAACCGATCTCTTCGGTGAGCAGACCGTCCTTTGCGGTGGCACCAGCGCCCTCGTGCAGGCTGGCTTTGAAGTCCTCGTCGAAGCTGGCTACGCTCCTGAGATGGCCTACTTCGAGTGCTTGCATGAGCTCAAGCTCATCGTCGATCTCATGAACGAGTCCGGCATCGCTGGTATGCGTTTCTCCATCTCCGAGACCGCCAAGTGGGGCGACGTCAAAGTTGGTCCAAAGATCATCGACGCAGGCGTCAAGAAGCGCATGAAAGCCGCTCTCAAAGACATCCAGACCGGCAAATTCGCCAAGGAATGGATCAAGGAAACCGAGACCGGTTACAAGAACTTCAACAAGCTGCTCAAAGACGGCGAGAAGCACCCGATCGAGAAGACCGGTGCCAAGCTCCGCAGTCTGATGCCATGGATCAAGAAGCGCGACATCAAGGGCCAGCAGGCCAGCTACGCGTGATCTGAGCCACTGCCTAGCATCTCAAAATCCGAGCGCGGGTCGAAAGGCCCGCGCTTTTTCGTTCCCACCCGCATTCCGCAGAACAGCCTCCTTTACTGGGGCAGTGCGCGGTGCAGTGCAGTGGCTGGCTGGACGAAGCCTTCCGGGTTGTCGGGCCAGTAAGCACCGTCTTCGATCCACTCATAGAGAGCGCCGAGTTCCCAATCATTCAGGCTGCCCGTGACACGCGGTGTGGTGCGCGGGTGGCTGCCGCCGGGCTCGATGGCGCTGAGCAGCAGACTGGCGGAGGTGTCTCCAGGCACGACAAAGGCGCGGCCTTTTCTGCGTGGAGCATACAGTCCACTGCGCTGGACGAGCGAGAGTCCGGCAGGGGCATTGCTACCCTGATGACAGGAGACGCAATGCGTGGCGAAGACGGGCTTCACGTAGCGGACGAAGTAAGTTTTGTCAGCCAGTGCGGTCACCGGCTTTTCAGGGGTGGTTTCGCTCTGGCAGGCAGCCAGCAGGGAGATCAGAAAAAGGCAGGGAAGGGGACGGACCGGATACATCTTCCTCTACTAGCCCAGATTCCAGCCAAGTGTGACAGCCGTACATGTCATGGATTTTCGGGATTGAAGACGGGCTGGAGTTTCCCAGCATCGCCTTCGGGCCAATAGGCACCGTCTTCGATCCATTCACTGAGTTCACCGATTTCGTCCTCGGTCAGGCTGACATCCAGCCTCGGCATCAGCCGTGGATGTGTCCCGCTGCGGGTGACGGCGGCGATGATGAGGCTGCAATCTGGATCTCCCGGGATGATGAATGGGCGGCCTGTGCGTGGGCTGACTGAGGCGCTGGCGCTCTCACCGTCGGTGAGATTCAGTCGTGCCGGTGCCTGGGGGCCCTGGTGGCACCGGAGGCAGTTGGCCTGAAAAACGGGCTTCACATGCGCCTCGAAGTAGGCTGCCTCGGCACGTTGACTTTTCAGCGAAGAACAGGCGACCAGCAGGCTGAGGGTGACGGCAATAGGCAGAAGGTAAACGTTCATCCGGTACCGTAGTCTCGAATGGCTTCACGTCGCTCGGCCAATCCTGTTTTCTACTGAGGTGATCCTGCGTGCAGCTTGACGAAATCTGACCGGTCCTGTCAGATAGCATTATGACGAAAAAGAAAAATAGCCAAAGCCACTGCCGCATCGTGCTCACAGGCGGTCCAGGTGGGGGAAAGACGACTGCTGGAGATCTCTTTTGCCGGGAGATGGGAGATCGTGTGGTGCTGGTGCCGGAGGCGGCGACGATGATCTTCTCCGGCGCATTTCCGCGCGTGCCAGTCCCCGGCGCGGTGCATGCCGCGCAGCGGGCCATCTATCATGTGCAGCGGAATCTTGAGGACGTGCAGGCCGCCATGTACCCCGACCGCGTCCTGCTTTGTGACCGTGGGACCATCGACGGGGCAGCCTACTGGCCGACAGATCCGCATCATTTCTTCGAGGATGTTGGGACGACCATCAAAGCGGAACTGCGGCGCTATGACGCGGTGATCTTTTTTGAAAGTGCTGCCGTGGGAGGCCTGGGCATCGAGGGCGGAAACCCGATCCGCAATGAGTCACAGGAGCAGGCCGTGGAGCTAGACCGGAAGCTGCGGCGACTGTGGATGCAGCACCCGCGCTTCGTTCTGGTTCCCCATAATCCCAGCTTCTTCAAAAAGATCTCCTTCGCCATGGCCATGATGGAGGGCATCGTCTCTGAGCTGCACTGCAAGCCTGCGGTCAAGAAAACCAAGGGGCGCTGCCGAAAGTAATTCGAAACTAGATGCCAGACGGATCTTTACCTCCAACACCCCATGAGCCTGCAGTGAACAGTGGGCTGTTTCCGGCGACGATGTGGTCGATGATTCAGGTGGCTAAACAGGAGAGCGAGGCTCTGATTGGCTTGGAAAGGCTTGCCCGGGCCTATTGGCGGCCATTGTATGTTTTTGCCCGGCAAAGGGGCTCTGCCCATGACGTGGCTTCGGACGAGGTGCAGGGCTTTTTTGAGCATCTGCTTTCCCGAGACATGCTGAAAAATGTACAGCGCGGCGAGGTTCGCTTTCGCAGTTTCCTGCTGCGGTGTTTCACCAATTGGCTCGCCAATCAGCGTGACAAGAAAGGTGCGGACAAGCGCGGCGGAGGTGCGGCTTTTGTCAGAATCGATGACCTTGGCTCCCAGAGCTGTGAACCCGCTCTGATCGAGGGGCAATCGCCCGACACGGCCTATGACCAGGGCTGGGCGCGTGCATTGGTTGAGCAGGCCATGAAGCGGCTGGAGATGGAGCTTCAGCAGCGGGAGAACCATGCCTTTTTGCTCGAATTGCGGCAGCGCACTTTTGCCTCCAGCGGTACTGGCCCGGACTGGGAGGAACTGGCTCAACGCCATGGCATGTCCAACGGTGCGGTGCGCAAGGCTGCCACGGGCCTGCGGCTGCGTTTCGGCGTGCTGCTGCGCACGGAGGTGAGGAACGTGGTTTCAAAGGATGAGGAAGTGGACAATGAACTTCGCTATCTGGTGAATCTGCTGTCAACCGAGGCATGATGACGGCTCGATCAGCGTATTTCACGACTTCCGAATGAGTACCACCAGCCTGCAGATGCTCTGCCCTGTTTGCTCCAGCAAGCTTGGGCGGGATGGCACGTGCCTGGTCTGCTTGTTAAAAGAGGGACTTCATGCAGATCACATCACTGGAGTGGCTGGCACCACACCTGATTTTTCCTCTCGGGCTTTGACCTTGCCCTGTGAATTTGCCGGCTACCGGCTGCTGCGGGAGATCGCCAGTGGCGGGATGGGCATCGTCTATGAGGCGGAGGATTTAAAGCTGCGCCGAGTGGTGGCGATGAAAGTGGTGCGCCATGCGCAGTTCACCTCCAGCGATGAGCGGGCGCGCTTTCAGGCAGAGACGCAGGCTGTGGCTCTGCTGGACCATCCGGACATTGTCCCGATTTACGAGAGCGGTGAGCATGATGGCATGCCCTTCTACACCATGCGGCTGGCCGAGGGGGGATCACTGGCTGATCTTTTGAAAAAGCAGGGCCCGATGCCGGACCGGGAAGCGGCAGCCTTCATGAGCATCATCGCCCGTGCCGTGCAGCATGCCCATGATCATGGCGTGCTGCATCGCGACCTCAAACCAGCGAACATCCTGCTGGATGGCAGCGGGCGGCCTATGCTGACGGACTTTGGGCTGGCGAAGCTGATGGACGCCGATTTGCAGATGACGCACAGCCAGTCGCATCTAGGCACACCGCATTACATGAGCCCGGAACAGGCTGCTGGGAATGTGAAGCAGATCACGACAGCGAGCGATGTGTGGGCGCTGGGGGTGATGCTCTATCAGATGCTGACGAACAAGCTGCCTTTCCAGGGCGGCAGCGCGGTGGAGGTGATGCGGCGCATCACGCAGGAGGAGCCAGAGATCAGTTCGACGGGCAAGCTGAAGTCCACTTCGGGGACGCCATCAAAGGACAGCAACCCAGCCAGCGCATCAGCGCTTTCGGCTCAGCGTCTCCAGCCGGACCTCGCCACGCTGGTCCGACGCTGCCTGGAAAAGCAGCCCGCCCGGCGGCTGGCCAGCGCCGGATTCCTCGCGGACGAGCTGGACCGTTTTTTGAGCGGGAGACCGATTTATTCCCGGGCGGCGGGATCTTTCGAGCGACTCTGCAAGCTGGCCGTGCGGCACAGGGCAGCCACGCTGGGCATTCTCGCCACCTCGGCCACCCTGATCGGTGGCACTGGCCTCTCGCTCTGGCAGGCCGTGAAGGCGCATCGGGCGGAGATGTTGGCTGTCCAGCAAAAGGCGGACTCCGATGAGATCGCCGCCATCGCGCTGGCTGCCGCTCATTACGCCGATGAACGTTTGGTCGGCAAACAGACGGATTCAGATCAGATGCGGAATGATCTGCTGCGGAGGGTAAAAGCCTTCCAGGGAGATCCTGAGCGGAAGGCG
This sequence comes from Verrucomicrobiaceae bacterium, assembly GCA_021151605.1. Classification (GTDB taxonomy): domain Bacteria; phylum Verrucomicrobiota; class Verrucomicrobiia; order Verrucomicrobiales; family Verrucomicrobiaceae; genus Prosthecobacter. The sequence goes on along the minus strand of JAGKWZ010000121.1, from coordinate 2,658 downwards.
GATTTGCTCATGGAGTTGTCCGACATGCTGAGGAAACCAGCCGACATCGCCGTCTTCCGTCAGGTCTTGGCGGAGCTGGAGTCGGGCCTGAGGGCGGACGATCCGCTGCTGTGGAATCTGCGCTACCGTGTGGCGCTAAAGACCATGCACGCCTCTGAGGCCACGGGGGCAGAGTCCAGCGCCGCCCGCGAAGAACTGCGCCGCATTTTGACCTGGCAGACGGCGCATCTGGACGCGGAAGACACCCAGATTTACAACACGAAGTATGCTCTGGCGGTCGAGTTACACGCAGAGGTTGGCACTTCCGCCGCATTGCAGGAGGCTAATGACCTTCTCCAGTCTTGTGTGGCGCACTACGAGAGTCAGAAAATCGTCTCCGATCTCACCATCTGCCGCATTGAGTGGATGACCACCCTCTTTGACCTGAGCAGGCATGATGAAGCTTTAAAGCTGGGCCGTGAAACCTGCGAGTATGCCACAAAGGAACTCGGCGATCGCCATGTCGTCACTGGCCGCGCCTACGGGCGTCTGGCCAAACTTTGCCGAGATGCCAAGCTGGTGGACGAGTCCATCTCCCACAGCCGCCGAGCTCTGGACATCTACTGGCACACCGTCGGTCCCGGTTATGTGAAGGCAAATGCGACCTTGGATGCGCTGGCCGAGCTGCTGGAGGACAAAGGGGATCTCGAAGCCGTGCTCCAGCTCCGCCGAGCCAGCTTAAGCGTGTATGACCAGCAGATCGGTGCCATGTCACCCGAGACCCAGTGGGAGGCAGCCAAGGTCGTTGACCTACTGCGGGACCTGCGTCGCCTTGATGAGGCTCATGCCCTGGCGGAACTCTGGCTGGACCGCGTGCGTGTGGATGGCCGCCTGCCACCCGGTGCCGCTCCGCTTCTGGTCGATGATTTCCTCACTCTACGGGACCTGGCCAGGCATGAGCAGGCTGAAAAGCTCCTGCTTCAATTGCCCGATCTCGTCCAGGCACAGGACTGGAGTGAGTCCGCCTACTACCTGCTCCGGCGCTGGAAGACCGTCGCCGTGAGGTTAAATGAAGCCAAGCGGCACGCCGAGTGCATCCGCATCGTCAAACACATCCTCCAGGTCATGGACGGAGGCCACATCATCGGCCGCAAAGCCAACGGCATGAGGAGCGACTTTGAAAAACTGCTCACTGAGGCCAAGGTGGCCCAATAGGCCCCCAAGTCGGAAAAACTGCAGAACCTTAAATTATTATTCATTTCGGGGTAACACACGGTCCGAAAATCTGTGGATGCGGGATGCAGTGACTCCTGCATCGCTATGAAACCCCATCTTATCTGCCTTTTCCTCCTCCTGACCTGCACCTCGGCGCTCCGGGCCGTGGATGAGTCCTCAGCCATCCCATTCTCCGAACTCGGGGCCAAGGCCACGGCTGATTACAAGGGCGATTCCATCGGCATCAGCGCCAGCGCGGAGGGAGCGCAGTTGCGCACTGGTTTTCAGAAACTCTCGGGTACGGTGACGAGTGCGGGACTTGCTCTTCAATCCACGGATGTGGAAGGCGGCGGCCTGCGACTCTGGGCCAGTGAGATCGAGCGTGGAGCTGCTGGAGAGCGGATCACGCTGCCTACTATTGGCACCGTCGTGGTGGCCGAAAAGACCATCACCTGGGTGCGGCCGGGCCTCGTCGAGGAGTACTCCGTGAGTGTGGATGGCGTGCGGCAGGACTTCATCGTGGCAGAGCGGCTTGAGGGAGAGGGAAAACTCAGCGTGGAGCTGGCACTGAGCGGAGCCACAGCAGAAACGGCTGCGGATGGGGTCAAGCTGATCCTGGCAGGTTCCGGGCGGGCGCTGGCCTACAATCGCCTGAGTGTGACGGACGCCACGGGTCGTGTGCTGAGCGCGACCTTGGAGGTTCTATCGCCTTCCCGACTTGCGGTGAGAGTGGATGACGCAGGAGCCGCCTACCCCGTGCGGATCGACCCCACCTTCAGCGATGCTGACTGGGTGAGTTTGAATTCAAGCGTCCCAGGGGTGTACGGAGGCAATCCCGATGTACAAGCTCTGGCTGTGGACGGCAGTGGCAATCTCTATATCGGCGGTTTTTTCAACGTGAGTGGCGCTGTCTCGGCCAATAACGTTGCCAGATGGAATGGTAGTGCCTGGTCGGCCCTCGGGACTGGGACGAACGGCAGCGTTAAGGCATTCGCGGTCATTGGCACGGACCTCTACGTCGGTGGAACCTTTACCTCGGCGGGCGGAGTGGCGGACACTAGCCGCATCGCAAAATGGGACGGCATCGCGTGGTCGGCCCTTGGCACAGGCATGAACGGTGAAGTTAACGCATTGGCGGTGATCGGCACAGACCTTTATGCTGCAGGAGGCTTCAGCACCACACAAGGCGGAGTGGCAAACTCCTTACTCCGCATCGCCAAATGGAACGGCAGCGCGTGGTCTGCCCTCGGCACGGGAGTGAATGACAACGTCAATTCGCTGCTGGTAAGTGGCACGGATGTTTACGCTGGCGGAAGGTTAACCGTAGCGAGCGGCGTGGGTGTCAGCCGAATAACTAAATGGAACGGCAGCGCGTGGTCGGCTTTCGGCACCGGGATGAACAACGGCGTCGCCGCACTGGCAGTGAGCGGCACGGATCTTTATGTCGGGGGGAGCTTCAACTCG
>JAGKWZ010000120.1 GCA_021151605.1 Verrucomicrobiaceae bacterium | reverse complement strand
GCACCGTTTTGCCAAGATTGAAGAGATCGACGATCTGCGCTTTGAAATCACTGCTGTAACGTTTTCGGAGGGTTGTTTTCATGCTGCTTATTCCCTTATCCCCTGGTCCAACATTATAGCGCACCTCACTAGGGGCCTCTAGCGCTAGCGGGATTTGTGGTAGAATGGCTCTATCAACGAGACTACTTCAAGTGTGTGTCGCCAGAATGATGTGCCGCCCCCCAAGCGCGGAGGGACACAAAGCCAACTCTCACTCCAGCGCCAAAGGCGCGATCCATACCTGGGCCAACGGCCCAGGACGAGCGACGAGCCGACCCACCCCAAAAAACAGGCCGAGGGCTGAAAGCCCGAATCATGCTCGTACAGCCGTGTCTCGGTGGGTATTCTCCGCGTCGTCACCTTTTGTGAAATCAGAACTGATCTCCCACAGATTCGGGGAGGCCTCCCTGAATCTGTGGGAAATCACAAACAATGATGACGTATAGAATAAAGCACGGTGAATATAGGTCGGACCTTCAGCCCTCGGCCTCGGATTGTCTGGGGTTTCTCCCGGTTCCTGGGCCGTTGGCCAAGGCTGGGTGCAGGCGCGCCTTTGGCGCTCGGGACAGCCAGACGCCTTTGCCTTCCTTCGCCGTCATGTCTTCTTTCTTCAGCGCTGAAGGCGAGTTCCCTACCAGCCTGGGCTAAGGAGTTGTACCGTTGGCACATCATTCTGGCGACACACCCCTACTTCACAGCAGAAGTGGCAGCTCCCCCCACAGGCGGCGAGTCGGGTGCGCGGGTGATGGGCTCGCCTTCGTGGTGGTGACTGAGGACGAAGGCGACGACTTCACTAACGCGCTTCATGCCGAGCACGCCTTCCCAGGCAGCCATACCTTTGGTGATATCGGGGGAGCCTTTGCGGACGATCTTAAAGATCTCGGTGGGCGTGCCGCCATATTTCCACTGCTGATCATCCAAGGGCAGACCTGGGAGCTTTGCTCCCGCAAGCATAGCATTCAGTTCCGTGCCATGGCAGGTGACGCACATGCCGGGGGTCATGAAGGTCGCTTTGCCAGCGGCGACAACGGCAGGATCACGGGACATCTCCCAGAGCTGTTTGTCGTCGATGGACTCCATCTGCTTGTCGCGAGCGGCTTGCATCTCGGCGACGACTTTGTCCATGGCATCGGTATCGCTGGTGCCGAAGCCAAGCTGGTAGTAGCAGACCCAGTGGCCGATGAACCAGATGATGGTGATGTAGAGGGTGAAGAGCCACCAGTTGGGGAGTTTCTGGTCATACTCTTGGATGCCGTCATAGACGTGATCGCGGAGTTTTGGCTCGTCGGGGGAGTTGGGCTTGGGGGAGGAGTCCATGGCGTGTTAATCGAGTGGCAGGTTGGACATGTGCTCGGCTTTGTCTTTGCGCAGGAGCATGCCGCGCACGGTCATGATACCGAAGACAAGCACGGTGGTGACGAAGGACAGCAGGGGCACGATGACGTGCCAGTTTTCATAAATGATGCGCTTGTACATGGCGTGGGAGCTTCGGGGTTACTTGAGGATGGCAGCACTGCGGGACTTGTCGGGGATGACAGGGCTGAGTGGGAAAGGAATCCCCTGCCCTTTGGCTTTGAGCGCGTCTTCCACGGCGGGCTGTTCAAATTGGCCGAGCTTCTGCAAGTAGGCGATGATGGCCACGAGTTCACAGTCAGGACGAATTTGGATGTTCGATTTCTTGAGTTCCTCAGCAATCTTCACGCCCTGTTCGAGAGCCTTCATCTTGATCTCTGTGGCATCCATCGGCGGATAAGGCACACCAAGCTGACGCAGCACGGCAATCTTCTTGGGCAGGGCCTTTTGATCAAATGCCTTGTCCTTCAGATGTGCATACGGAGGCATGTTTGACTGAGGAGACATGGAGCGTGGGTCCATCATGTGCTCGTAGTGCCAGGAGTCGGGACGCACGCCACCTTCACGGGCAAGATCAGGACCAGTGCGCTTCGATCCCCACTGGAAGGGATGATCGTAGATGCTCTCGCCGAGGCGGGAGTAGTCACCATAGCGCATCACATCAGGCACCAGCGTGCGGATCATCTGGGAGTGGCAGTTGTAGCAGCCTTCGCTGACGTAAATGTCACGGCCTGCGAGTTCGAGCGGCTCGTAAAGCTTCTGGATGCGATCCTCAACGTTCTTGGCGCTGTTCACAGTGACGGTCGGGATGATCTGGATGAGACCACCGATGACGACTGCGACGAAGGTGAGCACCGTGAAGGGCAGATAGTTGTGGAGGAGCTTTTCATACCAGAATGCCCAGGTCTTGCTTGTCTGCTGGAAGCGGCGCACGGCCATGAAGCCGAAGATGATGGCGCAGATCAGCGAGGTGATGTCTGCACCTGGTGGCAGGAAGATCCAGCCAAAGACAAGGAGCAAGCCACCAATGGTGTAGGTAAGCGGGTCATTGATGAAGGTCTCCTTCATACCCATGGTATCGACAGTGCCACGCTGCAGGACGGCGATCTCACGCACTTCGTTGGTTGGCTTGCCCGAGCGGATGGTTTTCCAAAGATTGATGCACATCACGATCCAGCCGACGAGGAACATGGCTCCACCGATGACACGCAGGCCCATGAGAGGACGGATGGCTTGCAGGGTATCGAGGAAGGTGTTCTTCAAAGCCAGACCATCAGGCGTGACCTGATTTAGCATGAGGCCCTGCATGATGCCGCTGATCCACATGGCAACGACGTAGAGCAGGATGCCGAAGGTGCCGATCCAGAAGTGGAAGTTGGCTAGGCTGACGGAATACAGTTTCGTGTTCCAAAGGCGAGGAGCCAGCCAGTAGAAGAGACCAGCAGCCATGAAGCCATTCCAGCCGAGGGCACCGCTGTGGACATGACCGATGGTCCAGTCCGAGTAGTGGGAGAGTGAATTGACAGCGCGGATCGAAAGCAGCGGCCCTTCAAAGGTGGACATGCCGTAGAATGTCACGGCGGCGATGAAGAACTTAATCACCGGATCAGTGCGGAGCTTATCCCAGGCACCTCGGAGCGTGAGCAGACCATTGAGCATACCGCCCCAGCTCGGAGCCCAGAGCATGAGACTGAAGAACATGCCAAGCATTTGCAGCCACTTTGGCAGTGCGGTGTTCAGCAGATGATGCGGACCTGCCCAGATGTAGAGGAAGACCAGTGACCAGAAGTGAACGATGGAGAGGCGATAGGAATAGACCGGACGTTCCGCCGCTTTCGGCAGGAAGTAGTACATGATGCCAAGGATGGGCGTCGTGAGGAAGAAGGCAACGGCGTTGTGGCCATACCACCACTGGACGAGACCATCCTGCACGCCAGCGAAGATGCCGTAGCTGTGCGTCCAACTCGTGGGGATGGAGAGATGGTTGACGATGTAGAGCATCGCCACCGTGATGATGGTCGAGATGTAGAACCAAAGAGCCACGTAGAGGCTAGGCTCGTTACGTTTGTGCAGCGTGAGGAAGAAATTAACGGCAAACACCACCCAGATCAGCGCCACAGCGACATTGATCGGCCAGATGAGTTCGGCGTATTCCTTGCCGCGAGAAAGCCCGAGCGGCAGCGTGATGGCCGCCGCCACGATGATCGCCTGCCAGCCCCAGAAGTGAATGGCGGACAGCGTGTCATTGCCCATGCGGCATTTGCAAAGCCGCTGCGTGGAGTAATAGACACCTGCGAACATCATGTTCCCCACGAAGGCGAAGATGGCGGCATTGGTGTGCAGAGGACGCAGTCGGCCAAAAGTGAGCCATTCGGCGAGATTGAGCTGGTGGAAGTTCAACTGACTGGCGATGAACACACCAGCGAGCATGGCGACGACGCCGAAGATGATCGAGGCCAGCATGAACTGGCGGACGACTTTGTCGTTGAACTCGATGGGGACTTTAGTGGCGGATGTGCTAGTCATGGGAGTGGGAGGGAGTGTGATTGGCGACCGAGAGGCGTCCGGCCTCGTCGAGGGGAAGAAGGGCCATCTGTTCGATGCTGCCGCGCCGCTTCTGCGTGCGCTCGGCTAGAAAGAGTGCCGCGAAGAGCACGGCGAACATGAGGCTGACAAAGATGGTGACTGCGAAGACTTCCATGGGTGACCGAAGCAAGCACCTGCGGCATTTTGACGCTCTCCGCGACTTGCTCATCACTAGACGGTTCTTGTGTCTGTTTTTGAGTTGAACACAAGATGTGCACGGGCAGCATGGATCTCATGAGCCTCCACCAGCCCCGCATCGAAGTCAGCGTCGCCACCCAGAGCCTGCGTTTGTTTGATGGCATGCGCCAAGTGCGGGAATGGCCATGCAGCACCTCGAAGTTCGGACTCGGCAGCCAGGAGGGCAGCAACAAGACCCCTCTCGGCAGCTTCATCGTCAAAGAAAAGCACGGCGAGGGCGCGGAAAGCGGCACCATTTTCAAATCACGCCAGCCCGTGGGTCTATGGACTCCGGGAATGGATACGAAGTCAGACTTTGTCCTCACCCGCATCCTGTGGCTGCACGGCACGCAGCCGCACAACGCGAACACCTTCCAGCGCTACATCTACATCCACGGCACCAACGACGAAAAAGCCATCGGTCGCCCCGCCAGCCAAGGCTGTGTGCGGATGCGGAACCGCGATGTCATCGAGCTTTTCGATCTCGTGCCCGTCAGCACACCCGTGTGGATTGGCGAGTGAGGCGCAAGGACTTGCAGGGTTTCGGACGTATTTGATTCCGTGCCGTATTCCCCCCGACTCCTGCTCGCCAGCCTCCTCTTCCCTGCCCTGCTCCACGCAGACCCTAAACCCGCCATGCGCGTGCTGCGGGATCAATGTGTGGGCTGTCACAAACCTGGCAAAGCCAAGGGTGGACTGCTGCTGACCACGCATGAAAAGATGATGAAGGGCGGCGACAATGGCGTGCCCGTGAAACCCGGCAAAGCCGCTGAAAGCCTGCTCTACCAGCTCTGCCTGAAGGATGGCGACCCGCACATGCCGCCGAAGAAGGATCTCGCCGCCGCTGAGATCGCTGCTTTGAAAACGTGGATCGATGGCGGTGCTAAGTGGGATGCGACGATCTTTGATGAAGCTCCCAAACCAAAGCCAGTGAAGCTCACCGCCATGCCTGCGAGCTATCAGCCCGTGCTCGCGCTGGTGCTCTCCCCGGATGAAAAGCACCTCGCCATCGCGCGAGCAAACTCCGTGATTCTCGTGGATCTCTCAAAGCCGGAGCGACCCGTGCTCGGGAAGCTCGATGGCCACACGGAACCCGTGAATTCTCTGGCCTGGAGCCGTGATGGTAAGTGGATCGTTTCAGGTGGCTTCCAGCAGCTCATCCTTTGGGATGCAACCACGCTGAAGCAGGTGCGCCCATTCACGGATTCACTCGTTGGCAGCATCACCGCCGTCGCCTTTGATGCCGCAGGCACCTCAGTCTTTGCTGCCGATGGCGAGACGGGCGGCGCGGGCTTTATCCGCAAGTTTGAAACAGCCACAGGCAAGCTGCTAACCACCTGGAAAGCCCATGAGGACAATGTTTTGTCTCTCCAGCTCTCCAACAAAGGCGACCGACTGCTCAGTGGCGGTGCCGATAAGATGGCGAAGCTTTGGGATGCCTCGAATCAAAAGCTGATCTCGTTCTTTGAAGGTCACACCAATCACGTCCTCTCTGCCGCTTTCAACCATGACGCCACCCAGATCGCCACAGCGAGCGCGGATCGTGAAGTGAAGGTCTGGGATGTGGCCAGCCATGAGCAGGACGCCACGCTAGGCGACAAAAAGATCGCCTTCTCCGCGCTCGACTGGACACCCGATGGGAAATCGCTGGCCGTCATCACCGACAAAGGAGGTGGCAGTGTCCACACGGATCTGAAGAAGCACGACGGCACCCAGCGCAGCGAGGCGAGCAAGGAGCGCAAGATGTCGAGCATCGGCGAACCACTGACGAGCGTCGTCATCACGGGCGACTCAAAGTGGGTCTTCGTGGGCACCTTCGATGGCAAAGTCCATGTCTGGGATGCCAGCAGTGGCAAGATCAGCGGCGAAGTGAAGCTGTGAGGCATCGCGGGTGAAGCCTGCCCTTGCCCGAGGCGCTGGCTTCGCCATCATCGGGGCACCTTTCACGCATGAAACGCCTCTACCGCCAAGCCCAAATCGCGTCCGAAGACAGCTCTGCCCTCCAGCTCGGAGATGTGCTCGTCGAAGGGGACAAGATCATCGGCGTAGCTCCAGAGATCACGGGCGTTGGCGATTGCGAAGTCATCGACTGCACGGGCCGCATCCTCATGCCAGCCATGTTTGACATCCACGTCCATGCCCGGGAGCCCGGCCAGGAGGAGAAGGAAAACATCGCCACCTGCGCTGAAGCCGCGATCAATGGCGGCGTCACCGGCTTCGTCATGATGCCAAACACCTCGCCCACCATCGACAACGCAGGTGTCGTGCGCACCGTTTTGGAAAGCGCCCGCCGAGCCCGCATCGGAGCCAGCATTTACACCACCGGCGCCATCACGAAGGGCCGCAAAGGCGAGGAACTCGCGGGCATCGCCGGCATGAAATCCGCAGGCGCGGTCATGCTCACGGATGATGGATTCCCCGTGGACAACCCCCAGGTGCTCCGCCGTGCCATGGAGTATGCTCGCGACTTCGATATTCCGCTGGCCAGCCACTGCGAGGTCAAGGAACTCTCCGGCAAAGGCTGCATGCATGAAGGAAAGATCAGTTACTCACTCGGCCTGCCAGGCATTCCCAGCATCAGCGAGGAGATCAGCATCGCCCGCGATGTCCGCCTCGCTGAGTTCACAGGTGTACATTTAAACATCCAACACGTCAGCACAGAGCGAGGCATGGGCACGATCAAGCGCGCCAAAGATCGCGGCATCCGCGTCACCTGCGAGATCGCGCCGCATCATCTCCTCTTCAATCACGAGCACATCGGAAACTACGACACGCACTACAAGATGAACCCACCGCTGCGCACGCCTGAGGACAACGCCGCGCTGCTCCAGGGGCTCAAAGACGGTTGGTTTGATGTCATCGCCACCGACCACGCTCCGCACACGCCTTTCGAGAAGAATCAGGACTTCGCCAGCGCCCCCTTCGGCATCACCGGTCTCGAAACCGCGCTGCCCAGCCTGTATGATCACTTCATCAGCAAAGGCATCCTCGACTGGGGCCTCATCGTGAAACGCTACAGCGCCGAGCCACGACGTCTCATGAAGCTCGCGCCCGTGCCGATCAAAGAAGGCGGTGTGGCTGAGTTCATCCTCTTCAATCCCGCGCGCACCACCACCTTCACCCGTGACTTCATGAAGTCGAAGAGTGTGAACACGCCCTTCCTCGACAAGACGCTGCAAGGTTTGGTTGAACGCGTGATCTATCGTGGTGAGGAATTGCTGGTGAGATGAGCGAGTTGGAAACTCGCTGCACCAGTTTACGAGATGGAATCTCGTTCTACGAAAAACCGCCAGCCAGATGCAGGGCATCCGACTGGCGGTGGAGTTGATTCAGAGTTTGATCAGTTACCCAGGTTCTTGGTGCCGTTGACGCGGGAGTTCACGCGCAGGCGGAGGCCATTGAGACGGATGAAGCCGGTGGCGTCGTCCTGATTGTAGGCCTTTGTGGGGTCCGCTTCCATCGTGGCGATGTGCGGATTGTAGAGGCTGAACTGCGACTGACGGCCAGCGGCGTGGATGCCGCCTTTGTAGAGCTTCACGCGGACGGTGCCGGACACGTTCTTCTGGCTCTCGGTGACGAGGGCCTGGAGAGCAAGACGCTCAGGCGCATACCAGAAGCCGTTGTACACGAGCTTCGCATACTCGGGGACGAGGCTGTCACGGAGATGCATGACTTCGCGGTCCATGGTGAGGCTTTCGATCTGGCGATGAGCGAAGTGCAGGATGGCTCCGCCGGGAGTCTCATACACGCCGCGGCTCTTCATGCCGACGAAGCGGTTTTCCACCATGTCCACGCGGCCGACGCCGTGCTTGCCGCCAAGCTTGTTCAGCGCCTTCATGACCTGGAGAGGGTTCATGGGCTTGCTGTTCACGGCGACGCAGTTGCCTTTGTCGAAGTCGAGCACGACGTACTCGGCCTTGTCCGGCGCGTCTTCGGGGAAGACGGATAGCGTGGTGAAGTAGTCGCGATACTTCACGTCACCAGCGTTGAACCAAGGATCTTCCAGGATGCCGGCCTCGTAGCTGATGTGCAGGAGGTTGCGGTCCATGGAGAAGGGCTTCTTCGCACTGGCTTGGATGGGGATGCCTTTGTCTTCGCAATACTTGATCATCTCCACGCGGCCGGGGAACTGCGTGCGGAAGCGCTCGTCACGCCATGGTGCGATGATTTCCAGATCAGGGGCGAGAGCTGCGGTGGTGAGCTCGAAGCGGACCTGATCGTTGCCTTTGCCCGTGGCTCCGTGGCCGATGGCGGTGGCACCTTCAGCCTTGGCGATCTCCACCATACGTTTGGCGATCAGCGGACGTGCGATGCTGGTGCCGAGGAAATACTGGCCTTCATAGATCGCGCCAGCCTGCATCATCGGGAAGATGAAGTCCTTGGCGAACTCCTCCTGGAGGTCATCGACATAGATCTTCGAAGCGCCGGTCTTCTTGGCCTTGGCGTTCAGACCTTTGAGTTCGTCGTCCTGGCCGATGTTCGCGCAGAAGGCGATCACTTCAGCATCGTAAGTTTCTTTGATCCAGGAAAGGAGGACGGAGGTGTCGAGGCCGCCGGAATAGGCGAGGACGATTTTCTTTTTCATAGGGTTTGGGAAGGGGCGCGAGAATAGACGATTCTGCCTCCTTGTCGAACAAAGAGGCAGTTGTCTTGAGGCTGACTCCTGAGGGGCGATTTACTCGCCGCCTTCGGCACGCTCCTGCTGGCCGACGAAGGCTTCCTTCATGGCAGCGACGGCGTAGTCGCGGTTGAGCTTGGTGATCCAGCGGACGCTGATCTCTTTCGGGCAGGCGGCCTCGCACTCGTATTGGTTGGTGCAGTTGCCGAAGCCTTCTTTGTCCATCTGGCGGACCATGGCGAGCGTGCGCTTGTCCTTCTCGGGCTGGCCCTGGGGCAGTGAGTTGAGCTGACCGGCCTTCGCGGAGACGAAGAGCATGGCGCTGGCGTTTTTGCAGGAGGCGACGCAGGCACCGCAGCCGATGCAGGCGGCGGCATCCATGGCGGCATCGGCGACTTCTTTGCCGATGAGGATGGAGTTTGCCTCAGGAGCGGAACCGGTGCGGACGGTGACGAAACCACCGGCCTGCTGGACACGATCAAAAGCACCGCGATCGACGATGAGATCCTTGATGACCGGGAAAGCCGTGGCGCGGAAGGGCTCGATCCAGATGGTGTCGCCCGTGCGGAACTTGCGCATGTGGAGCTGGCAGGTCGTGGTGGCTTTTTCAGGGCCGTGGGGCACGCCGTTGATCTGCATGGAGCACATGCCGCAGATGCCTTCGCGGCAGTCGTGGTCGAAAGCCACAGGCTCCATGCCTTTGGCAATGAGGCGCTCATTGACGATGTCCATCATCTCCAGGAAGGAGGCATGATCGGGGATCTCTGGAGCGTCGATGTCCTGGAAGTGGCCGGACTGACCACGGTTCTGACGCCAGACTTTGAGGTGGAGGTTGAGGAGGGACATGGGCCGAAAGGGGAATTGCGAGAGTCGTTCAGGTCAGAGGGATCACTTGTAGCTGCGCACGGCGAGGTGGACTTCCTCGAAGGTGAGTTGCTCTTTATTCAGCGTTGGCTTGGCAAGGTCGCCGGAGTATTCCCAGGCGGCGGCATAAGCAAAATTTTCGTCATCGCGCTTGGCTTCGCCATCTGGGTATTGATGCTCGGTGCGGAAGTGGCCGCCGCAGCTCTCTTCCCGGTGGAGGGCGTCCTGGCAGAGCAGTTCGGCGAACTCCATGAAGTCAGCCACACGACCGGCTTTTTCGAGTTCGGGGTTCGCTGCGTCGCCGGAGCCGGGGACGATGACGTTGTTCCAGAATTCTTCACGGAGTTCGGGGATCTTGCGGAGGGCTTCTTCGAGACCGGCTTTGTCGCGGGCCATGCCGCACTTATCCCAGACGAGGAGGCCGAGCTCGCGGTGGAAGCTGTCCACGCTGCGTTTGCCCTTGTTGTTGAGGAAGCGGCTGGTGCGGGCCTTCGAGTCTTCGAGAGCTTTTTGGAACTCAGGATGGCTCGTGGTGACGCTGCCAGGCTTCTGAGTGACGAGATAAGGAGCGATGGTCGTCGGGATGACGAAGTAGCCATCAGCCAGGCCCTGCATGAGGGCGGAGGCACCGAGACGGTTCGCGCCGTGGTCGGAGAAGTTGGCTTCGCCAAGAACGTGCAGGCCTTGCAGGCTGCTCATGAGATTGTAGTCCACCCAGAGGCCGCCCATCGTGTAATGCACGGCAGGGTAGATGCGCATCGGCTGCTTGTAGCCGCTTTCGCCGGTGATCTTCTCATACATGTCGAAAAGATTGCCGTAGCGCTCGGCTATGGTCTTTTGGCCGAACTGCCCGATGGCTTCCGCGAAGTCGAGATACACGCCACGTCCGCCGGGGCCGACGCCGAGACCTGCATCGCAGGCTTCCTTGGCGGCACGGGAGGAAATATCGCGCGGGGCGAGGTTACCGAAGCTTGGGTATTTGCGCTCCAGGATGTAGTCGCGGTCGGCTTCAGGGATTTGAGCGGCAGGTTTGCCGACATCGGCCTTATTCTTCGGCACCCAGATACGTCCGTCATTGCGAAGCGACTCGGACATGAGGGTCAGCTTGCTCTGATACTCGCCGCTGACAGGGATGCAGGTCGGGTGGATCTGCGTGTAGCAGGGGTTCGCGAAATACGCGCCCTTCTTGTGGGCACGCCACGTCGCTGTGACATTGCAACCCATCGCGTTCGTGGAGAGATAGAAGACGTTGCCGTAACCGCCGGTGCAAAGCAGCACGGCGTCGCCAGCATGGGCTTCGATCTTACCGGTGACGAGGTCACGCGTGATGATGCCTTTGGCATGACCTTCGACGACCACGACATCGAGCATCTCGGTGCGGGGATACATCTTCACGCCGCCGCGATTGATCTCTTTGTTCAAAGCGGAGTAGGCTCCGAGGAGGAGCTGCTGGCCGGTCTGACCACGAGCGTAAAAGGTGCGGCTGACTTGGGCACCACCGAAGGAGCGGTTGGCGAGAGCGCCGCCGTATTCGCGGGCAAAGGGCACGCCCTGGGCCACGCATTGGTCGATGATGTTCACGCTAACTTCAGCGAGACGATGCACGTTGGCTTCACGAGCGCGGAAGTCGCCACCTTTGACGGTGTCGTAGAAGAGACGATGCACGCTGTCGCCATCGTTCTGGTAGTTCTTCGCGGCATTGATCCCGCCCTGGGCGGCGATAGAGTGGGCACGGCGCGGGCTGTCTTGGAAGCAGAAGCACTTCACATTGTAACCCAACTCGGAGAGCGTGGCGGCGGCGGCGGAACCGGCCAGACCACTGCCAACGACGAGCACGGTGTATTTGCGCTTGTTCTTCGGATTGATGAGCTTGGAGTCCTGCTTATGCGTGGACCACTTCATGGCCATCGGGCCGGAGGGAATCTTGGAGTCAATCATTGGAAATTTCAGATTTCAGATTTCGAAGAATGAAGCGGATCAGCGACCGTAGCCGAAGATCCAGATCGCGACAGGGATGGAGCAGTTGCCCAAGAGGATCAGCGTGGCGTAGGCGTGACCGAGGAACTTGAAGACCGGCGCATTGCGATGCGTGGTGAGGCCGAGCGTCTGGAAGAGGCTGCTCACGCCGTGGCTCAGGTGACTGTAGAGCAAACCCATGGCAATGATGTAGAAGATGGAAGCTGGAGCCCAGGAGAAGCCATCGATCACCATTTTATAGATGTTGTGCACGGACTCGCCGTGGAGATCGATCTTGTAGGCGGCGCTGTTGTATTCGTTGCCGACACGGGCGGTGAAATGCAGGAGGTGATAGACCACAAAGGCCAGGATGGTCAGGCCGCTCCAGATCATCGTGTGGGAGGCCTTGCTGGAAACTTGCGCCTTGTGTTTGGCATAGGCGTCTTTGCGGGCAGCACGATTTTGCTTCGTCAGATGAATGGTGGCGATGACATGGATGCCGACGGCTGCGAGCAATCCGAGGCGGGCGATCCACACCCCTGCGCCGTGCAACGAGGTCTGAAGCATGTGCCCATATTCATTGATAGCCTCCGGGCCAGCAAAGATGAGCAGGTTGCCGATCATGTGCCCGAGCACAAAGACGACAAGGGCCGCGCCAGTGACGGCGACGAGGATTTTCTTGCCAATGGAGGAGGCGTAGAAGCGGGAAAGGGAGTCAAAAACAGCGCTCATGGGGGACGGGGCAGTCACAGTGGCAATACGTCACCCCACCGCAAGCGGCACCTGTAATTTTCCGGCTTTTCTTGTCTAAGTTTGGCCTTTGTCTGTGCCTTTCGTATCACTTTCACGCACTCTCGGGCTTTGTCTGATCATGCCGATGGAATGTCCGCACTGGTTTTCACGTTGATGTGTGCCGCCACACTCTTCATGCTGCATTCAACCATGCTCCGTTCCGCCCTCCTCCTTGCCGCCACCTGCTCCATCGCCCTCGCCCAGACTCCTGCTCCACCTCCAGGGCATGATCACAGCATGGAGATCCCCGGTTTGAAAAAGGAACTCTTCGCGGGCATCACCGCCGAAGATCTGCTCCGCCCCGGCAGCGAGCCAAACAGCGTCAAAGTCACCCTCGTCGCCACTTTCAATGCCGCCAACTACGGCATGAACTTCAATGGCTACTCCCATGGCAAGGCCGTGCTGACCATCCCTGTCGGCACCAAGGTGAACGTCACCTTCATCAATCCCAGCCCCGTGCCACACAGCGCCATCGTGATCGACAAACCCGACACCAAGAAGCTGCAAATCCCCGAGCCCTGGTTCGAAGGCGGAGCCTCACCTAAGCACCTCACGGGTCAGACCATGGGCAAATCCGAATTCAGCTTCACCGCAGACGAAGCGGGTGAGTATGCCCTCGCCTGCGGTTTCCCCTCACACGCCGTCGCCGGTCACTGGGTTGCCTTAAACGTCAGCGCCGAGGCCAAAGTCCCCACGATCCAGTTCGGCGATCAGCCGGCGAAGGAAGTGAAGTAAGCCGCCAGGCTCTTCACGCATGATTTCTCAACTATCGATAAAGCCAATAGAAAGGAGTCGGGAGAGAAGTGATCTCATGCACCATCTCAAGCTCTTTGAACTCACGGAAGGACCTTCCGCCATTCGGGATAGGTGCATTCTGATCAGAGCCCCTCTGCGACTGCCTCTCTAAAAACGCACAGGGGACTAGGCATACCGCTCTTTGGGGGCTGCACCACCGGCGAAAAAAAGCGGCACCGGGATGATTCGGTGCCGCTGAGATGGAGATGATGGCTTCTAGCTTAACTCACTTCTTGGCTTCGCCTTCAGGCTTTGCCGGAGCCGGTGGCACGGAGATCGGAGGTGTGGTCACACTGATCGGCTGGCTAACAGCGGGCGCAGGGGTAGCAGCAGAAGATGGGCTAGGAGCAGCGGCAGGTTGAGCGCTTGGCGCGGGTGCGGCGGGTTTGGGATCCTCGGCTTTCGGCACTTCGAGCTTCACGATCTCGCTGCGCTTCTTGAGCAGGTTGTTCACGGTGTATTCGCTGACTTCATAGACCCAACCGGCGAATTTTTGCTCCTTGGCGAGCTTCTCTTCCTTGGTCTTTTTGTCGGCGGCGAAAGCTTCATCGGCTTTCTTTTTATCCTCTTCCTTCTCATCCTTCACCGGAGCACGAGCCTTGGGTATGTCGGCAGAGACTCCGACAGTCATGTAATACTTATCGCTGCCATCCTTGCTCTGCTTGGCCACCTGCACATCATAGCTGAAGCCGTCGAAGGTAGTGATCTTTGCCTTCACGGATTCCTTCAGCAGTTCGGCTGCCTTGTCCTTGGTGCTGACATCGTTGAAGCTCGGTGATGACAGCAGGCTGCCTGCAGTGATCTTGGTGTTGTCGAGCTTTTCACTAGGCTTGGCGTCGGCTAGCACGAAGTCGTTCTCGGTGTCCTTGTCACGCTTGATGGCCCAGGAGTCCTCGGCCTTCGGAGCGGTGACAGCGATGTCGCGGATCTTCTGCACATCGATGAAGGCCTTGTCCACCCAGTCCTCGGGCTTGGCCTCGAGATCAAAGAAGGTGTTGCTCACCTGCCAGATGGTTTCACCATCATCAGGCGTGCGGACGAGGCGCTGGCTGGCGCCACCCATCATGGGATTGGCGTTAGGGTTACCGGAGATTTCGGTGTTGCTGCCGAGGACAAGAGTGGCGAGCGCTTTATCACCGCCGTCTTTCATCTCGACTTGAGTGCCGATGCCTTCGGTGCCGTCGCCGGGAGCCTTCAGCTTATGCTTGGCCCAGGCACCTTTGCCGATCTGCACTTTGCTGGAGATTTTCTGCTCGCGCAGATCACTCAGGACAGTGCCAAGCTTCTCAATGGAGGCTGGATAACCTCCACGTTCAGCCACAACGGCAGATTTGAGATCGTCAGCGATGCTGATCGTGACGCTGGCCTTTTCATCTTTGACCACAAATTTGCGGGTCGCAGAGATTTGCAGATCAGGGAGCAATTGTTCACGCTGCTTCACGCCGCGTGTGGCGGCGGTGTTCAACGAGAGGTTCTGCTGGTTCTGATAATACACGGCGAAGCCGATAAGGCCGCCGAGGATGGCCAGGAGGAGAAGGAGCTTCTTCATGGTCGTATGTGGAAGGGTTCAGGGATTTCTAAATCGTGGGGATCAGACGGCGGCCGTAGTGGTGCGGCGGCGAATGGCGAGGGTGAGGCCGATGGCGACGACGAGAAGCGGAACACCGAACACGTTCAGTAGCGTGATCATGTTCTGGGTGAAGTCGATGTCCTTGTTCTGGTCCTTTTTGATCTCGCGGATTTCCTTTTTGATCTGCGTCTGCTTGAGCCGCATTTCATCCAGTTTCTTCGCCTGATTCGGGTCGATGACGATCTGGCCGTTCTTCACCTGAAGCGGTCCCATGTCCTGGGCGATCTTGTCCATCTCGGCCTGCTTCTGGGTCAGGCTGGGGCGGAACTGCTTCTCCACGTTCTCGCGCAGTTCGTCCATCTTGGTGAAGGGACGGCGGGTGCTGGCGCGGCTGCGGACCTGCAGGAGGTCGCCGCCACCGCTGAGGATTTCCACGGTGTTCAAGAACATCGGCAGGTTGCCATCGACCGCGACGAGGCCGCCGGTCATGGGGTCCTGCTGCACGGTGAAGGCGTCATACATCATGTCCGCATCGGCAAAGAGGACGACGGTGCCTTCTGCGTTCGCGGTTTCGAGGAT
>JAGKWZ010000012.1 GCA_021151605.1 Verrucomicrobiaceae bacterium | reverse complement strand
GTTTTGGAGCCTGATGAGCTCGAAGGAGTTTTTGTTTAATCATTGAGCCGTAGAGCGAATGTCCACATTCGCTGAACCTGGAACCCCATGAAACGCTTCTTCCAATTGATGCTCGGGCTGCTTTTCACAGCCGTGGGCTTTTTGGGGTGTTGGTTTGCCCTGCTCACTTACCGAGTTTGGCGTTTCCCTTGGCAGTTGTGCCTCGCAGTTCTTTTGCTTGTTGGAGCTGTTTACCTTTTTGCGGACAAGAAGAGGTCAAGCTGGGTGAGATTCCCTTCCTTTGGGTTCATGGGTGGAGCAGGATCACTGGGAGCCGCGCTAAGCTACGGTCGCCCTTTGGAATCGGCGATTCTGGTTGGGGTCGTCTCTCTATTTTGGGCTGCCTCCTATTGGTTTAAATCGGTTCGAAGTTCATCATTGCTCTTCGTCGTGCCTCTGGCCTTCAGTTGGATCACTTTCGTGACTGACCACGCTGTTTTTGGAGGCCAGATTTATGCGTGGAAGTGGCGCGTAATCGAGCATCCAATCTTCAGTCCTACTGGATTCAGCAAGATCGAGCATCATGGACGCCGCACGATTTATGTCACGGACACCGGCTTTGTTGATCCGTGCGTTGTGGCCCTCGTGTGGGGCTGGCAAGTTTTCCCGAAAAGCGTGTATTTGGGCGATAACGAACCGGATGGAAGTTTGATTGATGATCCGCGGATCGAGGAGGCGATACGATGAGCCGCGCAATCCAACTCATCCAAGCCCAACGGGCTTGCGTCATGCAGCCCAGGGTTCGCAGAACCCTGGGTATCGAGTCACCCCACACCTCTATCTCGCCGAACCCCAACGGGGTTCCGTCGGGCGCCACGGCACCCGCACCTCGCGTGAGCGTTTTGGAGTGCTCCAGCCCTCTGGAGCTTTCCGCAGGCCAAACGACTCCCGAAAGCGCCGGAGGACCGGCGCACTCCAGGACGCTGCCGCGTGCTTTCACCCTTCCCATCTCTTGATGTCATGAAACGACTTCTCCTCCTCTCACCCGCCTTCATTGCCACCATCCACGCCCAAAGCGTGGACTACACGAAGCAGATCGCGCCGCTGTGGGACACTTACTGCGTGGATTGCCACAGCGCGGACGACGCGGATGGGGAGTTCGCGTTGGACACGTTTGCGGCGCTGATGAAGGGCGGCGAGGAAGGCACGGCCATCGTGGCGGGGATGGCGGAGGAGTCGCTGCTGGTGAAGTTCCTCGAAGGTCGCTCGGGTCGCGGCGGGAAGAATGAATTCATGCCACCGGGCAAGCGCGAGAAGCTCAAAGCGGAGGAGATCGCGCTCATCAAAGCGTGGATCAATGCCGGCGCGAAAGGCCCACTCGTCACCGAGTCGAAGCCGATGCCGAAAGAGGTCATCACGCCGAAAATCGCGCCCACGGTGCCGCCGAAGCGCTCGATCCAGGCGGTGGCGTTTTCGCCGAAAGCGCAGCTCATCGCCACTGCACGCTACGGCGAGGTCGAACTCGTCAATCCGGTCAATCAAGTCACCGTTCGCAAACTCACCGGCTTCACGGGCAAGGTGAACGCCGTCGCGTTTTCGCCCGATGGCGAAACGGTCTATGCCGCCGGTGGCGAGGCGGGCATCGTGGGCATCGTGCGCAGCTGGAAGACGAGCGATGGCACGGCGCTGCGCTCGTTTGAAGGTCACACCGATGCCGCATATGCGCTCGCGGTTTCGCCGGATGGCAAATGGATCGCCACGGGAGCCTACGATCAAAAAATCCGCCTGTGGGACACGGCGACGGGCAAGGAGATCGCTCTGCTCAAAGGCCACAACGGCGCGGTGAACGGCCTCTCGTTCCGTCCGGATGGCAAAGTGCTCGCCAGCGCCAGCGCGGACCGCACGGTGAAGCTGTGGAGCATCCCGACAGGCCAGCGACTCGACACGCTCTCGCAGCCGACGAAGGAGCAAACGAGCGTCGTCTTCAGCGCCGACGGTAAAACGCTTTTCGCCGCCGGTGGCGACAACCGCATCCGCGTGTGGGCGATCAGCGCCGCCGCGAAGGAAGGCACGAACAAGATTCTCACCAGCCGCTTCGCGCATGAAGGCGGCATCTTGAATCTCGCGCTCTCCGCCGATGGCAAACGGCTCGCCTCGACCGCGACGGACAAAACACTCAAACTCTGGAACACCGCCGACCTCACCGAAAAGCTCCTCCTCGAAAAACAACCCGACTGGACCTCCTCTCTCACTTTCACCGACAAAGCGCAGCTCATCGCGGGTCGCGTCGATGGCACCTGGAGCGTGTATGAGCCTCGCTGAACCTTCCATGCCTTCACCTGCCATGAAATCTCTCCTTCCTGTCCTTGTCCTTTTGCTAGG
Organism: Verrucomicrobiaceae bacterium; assembly: GCA_021151605.1. Lineage (GTDB taxonomy): Bacteria > Verrucomicrobiota > Verrucomicrobiia > Verrucomicrobiales > Verrucomicrobiaceae > Prosthecobacter. Next base: position 45,960 of record JAGKWZ010000012.1, on the reverse strand, counting down.
CCTTTCGTCCGTCGAGGCTCAAAAGGCCCCCAACCCCAAAAAAGCCGACGCAGCCGCCAAAATGGCCGCGAAGCCTGCCAAACCGACACTCACGCTCCCCGCGAGCATCTGGGGCACGCTCACCGAAACCGGCCAGCATGACGCCTATCGTTTCACCGCGAAGGCGGGCGAGGAACTCGTGCTCGATCTCGCCGTGGCGCAGGTCGGCAGCGCGGCAAAATCGCCCACGCTCGAAATCGTGGATGCGAACCGCAACGTGCTCGTCGTGAATCGCGGCCTCGACAGCGGCAGCGATCCCTTCCTCGCGTGGAAAGCGCCTGCGGGTGGCGATTACCACGTCCTCGTGAGCAACACGACGATGGATGGCAGCGCGGGGCATGCGTATCGCCTCACCATCGGCGCTTTGCCGTATGTCACCGCTTGGTCGCCGCTCACCGCGCAGGTGGGAAAGGACACGAAAGTCACGCTCATCGGCCATCATCTCGGCGACAAAGCCACGGTGACGATGAAGCCGGCGACCGAAGGCCTGGCGAATGTGCCACTCGATGCCAAAGCGCTGCGTTTTCGCACGATGCCCTCGTTGCGCGTGAGTGCGCTGCCGCAAGTAAGCGAGGTCGAGGGGAATGATGACCTCGCGAAGGCGCAGGTCGTTTCCATTCCTGCGAACATCAACGGTTTGGTCGCCAAAGCGGCCGACACCGATCACTTCGCATTCGATGCGAAAAAAGGCCAGACGTGGATCATCGAAACCAACGCCGCACAAGCCGGATCGCCCGCTGATACGAAACTCGAAGTGCTGCACCCCGACGGCAAACCCGTCGCCCGTTTGCTCATGCAGGCCGTGCGCGACAGCTACAACAACTTCCGCAGCGTCGATGCCAACAACCCGGACATCCGCCTGCAAAACTGGGAGGAGATGGAGCTCAATGAGTATGTCTGGTTCAACGGCGATGTGATGAAGATCATCCGCATGCCACGCGGGCCGGACGGTGGCTGCTTCTTCTACATCAACGATGGCAAACGCCGCGCCTACTTCGACACCAGCGCCACCTCGCACTCGCTCGACGAGCCCTGCTACGTCGTGCAGCCCTATCCGCTCGGCAGCGCCATCGCCGCGAACGGCTTGCCCATTTTCACCGTGAACTACCAAAACGACGACAGCGGCGACCGCAAAATCGGCCGCGACTCGCGCCTGACCTTCACCGCGCCTGCCGATGGCCGTTTCATCGTCAAAGTCACCGATACCCGTGGCTGGGGCGGCGAGCGCTTTGTGTATTCCCTCGCCATCCGCGAGCCAAAGCCCGACTTCAGCGTCAAACTCGCCGGCATGAACCCCACCGTCATGCCCGGAGCCTCCGTCGGCTTCTCCTTCCGCGCCGAGCGCACGGACAACTTCGACGATCCCATCCAGATCGACATCACCGGCCTGCCCGCCGGCTATTTCGCCTCCTCGCCGCTCCTTATTGAAGCCGGACACGACCTCATCAGTGGCTCACTCCGCGCCGCGCCCGATGCCAAAGCGGATGCGGATTGGAGCAAGCTCAAGATCACCGCGAAGGGCAAAGGCATCACGCACGACGCCGGAACCTTCGGCAAGGTCACGCTCGGTGCCGCGCCGAAATTCATCATCGTCATGGAGCCTGATGTCGGTGGCAAAGCTGTCATGCGCGAGATCAAAGACGAGACCCAGCCGCTCGAAATCACCCTCGTCCCCGGCCAGACCGTCAAAGCCTGGATTCGCGCCGTCCGCCAGGGCAACGACGGCCTCATCAATCTCGATGTACATGGCCTCCCGCACGGCGTCATCGTCGATGACATCGGCCTCAACGGCGTGCAGATCCGCGAGAAGGAAAACGAGCGCCCCATCTTCTTCCGCGCCGCCAACTGGGTCGCCGATCAAGACAAACTCATCCACGCCGCTCTAAGCTCCGCCCGCAATGAACACGATAGCGCCGCCCTTCAAACGAGCTTCCCGATCCTCATGAAGATCCGCAAGCCCGGCGTGGCGGCGAGGTAGTTTACTATCTTCCAGCCAGACACACGCATTGGACTCATCTCAGATGACACGTTTTACGACTCGATCTTCACTGCCTCGCCGTTCTCATCCACGCGCCAGCCGAGGTCTTCGAGCACGTTGTCCACGGTTTGCAGATGTTTGATGGGCAGACGCTTCCGCTGATACTTGCGGAAGAGCACGTCACGCAGAGCCAGCCAGGTCTCCACGGTTGGCGACATCGGCATCCAGGCCTCACCGTCTGGGTGGGCGAGACGGAAAAGCCATTCACGCGAGTTCCAGTGGGCGCGGATGTATTGCTTCCGCCCATCCTCCAAGCGTTCGTGCCATTCGTGGATTTGGTTTTTGGTCATTGAGAGCGCTCAGGATGCGCTAGCTTGCCGCCGATGCAACCCGCCATCACTCCACCCGTCTCCGCTCTGCCCAAGCTGCTTCTTTATCTCCTCGCCGTCATGCTCGGCGGGGCGCTGCTCTCTGCGCCGCTGTTTGAGCTTGGGCAAAGTACGCTCCTTTGGCTGAAAAGTTCGTCCATGGGGGAAAGCGGCATCGGACGGTGGCTCACGAAAGAAATCCAGCGTGCCCACCTTCCACGCTACTTCAACCGTGCCGTCCTCGTCTGTGCCATCGCCTTCATCTGGCCATTCCTCCGCAGTGTCAAAATCGACCGCAGCCTCTTGCCGACCTGGAGACCCTTTGCGTCGGGTCTGCGCCAGTGGCTCTTCGGCTTCGCCCTTGCCGCCGGGCTGCTGTTGACCATGGGCTTTGTTTTTTACCAGCTAGGGGCCTATCGCCTCCGCCCGGAGCCTGGATGGCTGAACCTTGGCGAGCCCATCACTGCCTCGCTTGGTGCCAGCATCGTGGAGGAAATTTTCTTCCGTGCTCTGCTGCTCGGCCTCCTGCTGCGCACCATGACCACGCGCACAGCGGTGTTTTGGGCCACCTTCATCTTCGCCATCGTGCATTTCATGAAGCCGCCGGAGGGCTGGCAGATCGCCGATGACCAGGTCGTCTGGCACAGCGGCTTCGCCGTGCTGGCGCAGATCGCCCGTGGCTTTGGTGATATCGACTTCCTTTTGGCCGAGTTTTCCACGCTCTTTGCCGTCGGCTGGGTGCTCACTCAGGTCCGGATGCAAACTGGTGCCCTGTGGGCTGGCATTGGCCTGCATGGTGGCTGGGTTTTCGGCTTGAAATGGTTTAGCGGGCTCATGTTTTATCAAAAGAGCTGGCTCCCCTGGATCGGCCCCAATCTGAAAATTGGCCTCGTACCGCTGGTCATGGTGCTCGCTACTGGCTGGCTGGCCCTTCGTCTGCTCCCCCGACAATAGAGCTGACAATTCATTTGCAGCCTGCGCTGAGTCTGGAATCATGCGGGCGTTGCAGCCCTCAATGCCTGAGTGGCGGAATTGGTAGACGCGCCAGACTTAGGATCTGGTTGGGAAACTAGTGCAGGTTCGAGTCCTGTCTCAGGCACCAATCCTTGATTTTCAAGGATTCACGACTCACGCAAAAAGTTAGTTTCTCGCGTGAAAATTCTGCGGCTGTGCATCTGTAGCGACCAAAACACGCCCCGGCAATCGCTCGCGGCCCGCGCATTGACGAGTTTTTCCCGGCTTCCAAATCCATTCCAGAGGCTCCTATCTGATACCCTCGGCACTTCGTCCGCTCCGGTGTTCCTACTTTGTCAGGAGGTGGGCGGGTGATGCAATAGACCGCTCCAACTGCTCCACAGCCCTTTTTACCCTCCTCCAGTGAGCGCTGATCTCCTTTCTTGACACTACAGCACCGTTGCCACTTCTGCGCTCCATCATCCACCCAGAGTCGTAGAAGCTCGGCAGCGGCCACAGGGACGCCCGCAGATGCGTGTTCCCTCCATCCTGCACCCGTGGTCCTCCCGGCGATCTCCAGCGCCTTCATGGCATTGTCTCACCTCATGCCCGGCATCCGGCAAAAAAGAAAAAGAGGGGCGGCCCGGTTGTGTGGCTCGGATCATTCCGCATTCATCACTTGGCAGAGTGCATCAAAAATGATACACTCAGGCCAAGCAAGACTTTCCACCCGTGCCCGCACCGCGCCCCCTCAACGTCGTTTTCTACTGCTCCGCCTCTGGCAATGAGCCGGTGCGGGATTGGTTGAAGGACTTGCCCGCAGACGAGCGCCGCATCATCGGCGAGGACATCAAAACCGTGCAATACCGCTGGCCTCTCGGAATGCCGCTGGTGGACAGCCTCGGTGATGGCCTCTGGGAGGTGCGCACCCGTCTCCCCTCACGCATCGCCCGCACCCTTTTCATCGTCCATCAGGAGGATGATCGTTCTCCTGCATGGCTTCATCAAAAAGACCCAACGCACCCCAACGGAGGACAGGGCGCTAGCCCTGAAACGAAAACATGCCTACACCCAAAACAGCCAAAGCTAAAAACCCTCATCGTGGCAGCAGCTTCGACAGCTTCCTTGCTGAAGAAGGCATCCTTGAAGAAGTCGAGGCCGTCGCCATCAAGCGCGCCATCGCACTGAAGATTTCGGATCTCATGGAAAAGGGTAGCGTCTCCAAGGTCACACTGGCCCGCCGCATGTCCACCTCACGCGCCCAGCTCGACCGTCTGCTCGATCCTGAAAACCCCAGCGTCACCCTCGGCACCATCTCGCGCGCTGCCAAAGCACTCGGGCGCAAGGTCAAGCTGGTGATGGTCAAGGCGTAGCCTCTGGCCCCCGCTCCGATAAGCGACTCAGCCGCAACGCCCTCTGTTGTCATGCGGTTCTGTCCTTGACTCGCCGGGCCTTCTCTGAAAGCACCTGACTATTTACCCACTGGCAAGGACATCAATTACCCATAGTGATCGTCAGGGCTAGTCTATTGGCCGGAGTCTATCCGAGCCTGCACCTCGTCAAGGTCGGCTTGGCTAGGTTGACGCTCAAACTCGACTGTCATCAGTTTTCCATCCTTTCGCCGAGTAAACTTATGGGTCACGGAATTCGGCTCCTGAATGGGTTGCCAAATGCCATTTGAGCTATGCAATTTCCACGCCTCACCTGTCCACCGATCTGTCTTGAGCATTGTTCCGTTGCCTACGGCTTGAAAACGATAGCGTTCGCCCAGCCAAGTGTGCAGGAAAGCGCCGACGACCATCGACAGCACGAGAGCAGGAATCACAATGCGGTAGTTCATCTCGGGAGATGGCTTGAGGCTTTCTTTTGCGTTCGCAAGTGCAGCCTTGATCCAAGGATGATTTTTCCTCGTCTCCGTGGTCATCAGAAAAACAGTTTTTGCACCGCTTGGATTAACACAGCCGCAATGGCGATAGCACCGCCCAAACCTGACAATCCTCGAACAAGGCCCCCCGATTACCGACATGCTCTTTGTTCCCGCCAATTCCAGCAATGCGCCCCCACACCAACCGCTGAGACAAATCGCCAAAATTTTCATGGAAGGCCAACCAGCATAAATTGCGAGTGCCCATGCACCGGCCAGAAGGACGGCATCCAGAAATGAAAAACGTCCGGTGTTCATTTGGCGAGGCTACTATGGCCCGCCGCCGCTGCCAGCGCCCTCTCCTTCATCATGGTGGCGATCTTCTGCCGCAGTTCGTCGGGCTTCATACCGACGCCATAGAAAGCCGTGCGATGCCCCAGCGCACCTTGGCGAGCCGCCCCGAGTTTTCGAGGTAGTCCAACGTCAAGCGCACAGCTTTGTCAGACAGCATGAGGCCCGCCGCCCGCCGCCGCTCGATCTCCATTGGCTCCGCCTTCGTGCGTGCCTTCACACCTACCCATCCCGCCGCCCGCGCCGCGATGTCCTCGCGGGTGCATCGGCCCCACTGCTTCTCTCCTGTCACACTCAGGATGGCCGCATAAACGCGGAACTCATTCCATGAGAGCTGCCCATCGCTCCGATTCACGCCGCCGCCCTTTCCCTGCTCTCTGACACCGTGCATGGCATCCCACCACGAATTCCGCTCGCCCATCCCGTTCATCGTCATGGTGAAGGTGTTCACGCCTTCCCAACTGCCATCCTTGAGCATGGCTCCGGTTTTCAAAAGCCAGCCGGTCAGCTCTTGAGATGCTCGCACCACCGCCTGTAATGAGTTGCCGTTGTAGTTTACACACGACGCCACGGCTCCCAGCAGTAGCACACACTCATCCCAAGTCTTCGGATGATACTGCTTCCACAGCTCAGGCCGCTTTTTGCGAAGCTCGCCCGCCAAGTCAGCCCATGTCGTCAAGCCCACCTGCGGCTTGCGTGCGATGCTCGCCCCGACGTGGTGCAGACTCCAATCAAGTAGGTGCTCCATCACGTCCGCAGGTTTCGCGGGATACGCCAACGCCGCCAGTGGAGCGCGGATAAAACTCTGCGGTGGATTCTGCCAAATATCAGCCATGTCTCATGTCTCCGTGTTTGAACACTGCACGGTCTTGCGCGGCACCGTTGGCGATGGCATGATAGAGCTACCACACTGCATCATGTCAAAGCCCGGTAGCGCCGCCAAGGTGCGCCGGGTTTTGTGTTTCTAGATTTGGTTGAATCGGTCGTTAGATCGCCGCCCCTTCTTTTTTTCGGGCGCGATGCTCAGGGTTTCCAAAGCTGGCTCTGCTGGTTCTGTGAGATTCGGTTCTGGCGGTTCGTAGCGACGCACTTTTTCAAGCAGCTCGATGAGTTCCGGCAAGTCCCATTCATCAATCCGCACCTTCGGCGATGGTTCGTCTATGGCGGATGTTTGGGTGATTTCGACTCTGCAATCTGCGTAGAGCGTCACCCAAGTTTCCCCACGCGGCGGTATTCGGTAGCTGATAAGCTCTTTCACAGCGCGCCCCCATTCTCGAATCGTTCGACTTCTGCCGCCGAGATCCTGACCAAGCGACCCAGCCTCAACGGCTTGATACGTCCTTCTCTGATCCATCTGCGGATGGTGACTTCATGCGCGCCGAATCGGCGTGAGATTTCCGCCACGGTAAAATGAGCCGTGTCCCTTCCTTGTAAGTCATTCGTCATATCTGATATGGGTTTGCTGTGCCCCGCAGCCTGGCCTCATGCGCGGTGCTATTCGGGCAGTGTGTCACCAGTAATGACAACGAAACCATGCCCGCCGTCTCGCTTCCCTACGCAGTCCCCATAAGCGAATGATTAGCGGGGCAGGGTAAAAACGTGCGACGCACCGCTGTGCATCATTAGGTAGAAGAATACTGTTAGTATGATCACAGATGATAGCTCTCACAAGCTCAAAATTGCTTCATCATAATGCATTAGCAACTGCTGCCACAGTTTGCCATACTTTCGATTTCTGGCTGATTCTGGCGATGCTCAAATGTGGCAAAACGTTAGGTGCGATTATCCATCCCAATGCATTAAATTTTGCGCGGCTGAATCCATGAAGAGCTGAGCGGCATCTGCGCGCCGCGCACCCCCGCCCCCGGTGTCTTGATCATGCCGACATCGCGCCGCGATTCTTGGCAGACTTCGCCACGGGCGTAGTCACCGGCTCCGGCACCGGGAAGGCGATCACCTTTCCCGGCTCCGTCACATCGCCCAGCAAGGCACCCAGCCCTGCCGTAATCGTCCGCCGCTTGTCCGCGTAGTGCCGCGCCGTCGTCTGAATGTGGGCGTGCCTCAGCACTTGCTGTGCGGCAAAGATGCCCTGTTCATTCGCCAGCACGCTGCCCAGCTCCTTCCTCAGAGTGTGCAGCTTCTTGTTATCCGTGATGCCCTGCACTCCCAGCCAAGCATAGAGCGGGCGGAAATGCTCCTCAGCACGGTAGTAGCCCACAGGTGCCTTGTGATAGCGCGCCTTTCGTTTGCACTCGATCACGAAAGGCCCGCGTGCCTGTGCCTGCCAGCCACGCAGCAGCGCCAGCAGCTCCGCGTCACAGTACACCTTGGCCTCGGACTCCTTCGACTTCGGCTCAAAGTGCTCTGTGCGGCAGATGTGAATCTGACCCAGCTCAAACTTCACCTGATCCCAGAGGAGCGTATCAATCTCCCGCTTCCTCAGCCCAGCCAGCAGCCCCAGACAGAAAATCTTGAACTGCTCTGTGCGCGCCGGATCTCCGGCAAGGTCACGCTTTGCCCCGGCGATCAACTGCCGCGCATCCACCTTCGACACATAGCGTTTGGTCCCTTCATCCTCCAGCGATACCCCCTTGAGAGGCAGCGGCTCCGGCAGTGACAGCTTGGCCCGCAGATGCTTCAAACGGTCCTTTCGATTCGAGAACAAACTCCGCGCACTGCGAATCATGGAGTTCACCGTATGCTTGGCCCGCTGGAGCTTCACCGGGTTCGTCCCATGCTCCGCCAGATAGGCCAGCTTCCACTTCTGCACGGCCTCATCCTTGAGCACACTCAGCGGCAGCGCATCCACCTTCGCCTGCCAAGCAGTCACCCCGCCGCTGTAGCGGTCCCTGCGTGAGACGTAGATGATGCGGCCACGGCGATCTTTGCGCACCTGGCCGCTTTCATCCACCGCCGCCTGATCACCGATGCCAGCCACGCCCGCCGCGATGGCGCGGAGCGCCTGCACATAGGCCCGCCCGGTGGACTTCCTCAACTGCACCGTCGTCTCAAGCTCCGCCAGATACTCCCCGATAGTGGCGCATCCTGACCGCCGTGCGGCCTTCGGATTGTGCTCTGCCAGCGCCTCATCCCATCCCTTCTCCAGAATCGTGCGGTAGATGGCCTGTGCCTTGCCCGCTGCCGCCCGCTTCTCCGACGTGCGGAGCTTGAAGCGATGCCGCTTCCCGAGGTGGGCGATCTGCACGCTGTAGTTCGGACTCTCCTTGCCACCCCTGCCAGCGACCTTTTCCACCCGTTCCTGCCAGTAGCGAATATCAGTGCGGGAAACACCGCCCACACCCTTCAAAATCACCGGCTGTGCATTCTCGCTGTGCACCGGCTGTGCATCTGTAGCGACCAAAAGCGCCCCCTCATGTTCGCTCAAGTTATGAGTGCGTGTCGAAGGATGCCTTGATCTATAAGGGTTTGTCGTGCTCATGGCCTAACTTGGCATAATCCGACGAAACCCGCAACAACTAGACTTAGGATCTGGTTGGGAAACTAGTGCAGGTTCGAGTCCTGTCTCAGGCACCACCTCTCCACGAGAGAGGCAAGACGAGCCCCGGGCCCGCGTTTACGCGCGCTCATGAAATCCGCTCTCTTCGTCGCGCTCCTCTCCTTTTTCACCGTCTGGACCTACGCGGAGCCATCGCGTCCACACATCGTCTTTATGCTGGCGGACGACCTCGGGCGTGCGGACTGCGGCTTCATGGGCGGAAAGATTATCCAGACGCCGCACCTCGATAAACTCGCGAAGGCAGGAGCCATCCTGGATCAGTTTTACGTCCAGCCTGTCTGCTCCCCCACTCGCGCCGCGCTCATGACGGGGCGCTATCCCATGCGGCATGGATTGCAGGTCGGCGTGGTCCGCCCCTGGGCAGAATATGGCTTGCCACTGGAGGAGCGGACGCTGCCCCAAGCACTGAAAGAAGGCGGCTACGAGACGGCCATCGTCGGCAAATGGCACCTCGGCAGCTTCCAGCCCGCTTACCTGCCCTTGCAGCGCGGCTTTGATCATCAATACGGCCACTACAACGGTGCGCTCGACTACTTTATCCACATCCGCGATGGCGGCCACGACTGGCATCGTGATGACCAGGAGAACCATGACGAAGGCTACTCCACGCATCTCCTGGCCAAAGAATCCGTCCGCCTCATCCGGGAACGCGACAAAACGAAGCCGCTCTTCCTCTACGTCCCCTTCAATGCCGTCCACGGCCCCTATCAGGTGCCGGAGAGCTACTCAAAGGCCTACCCCGACCTCAAAGGCACCCGCCAGAAATACGCGGGCATGCTCACCGCCATGGACGAGGCCGTGGGTCAGATCGCCGCTGCCATCGACGCCGCCGGGATGCGCAAAGACACCCTCTTCATCTTCTCCAGCGATAACGGCGGCCCCAGCCCCGGCCAGATCACCGACAATGGCCCGCTCCGTGCCGGCAAAGGCACCCTCTACGAAGGCGGCACCCGCGTCGTCGCCTTTGCCACCTGGGACGGCGTGATCAAAGCCGGGAGCAAGGTCACCTCCGCCCTGCACATGGTCGATTGGTATCCCACGCTGCTAAAGCTGGCCGGCGTCTCCCTGGAGCAAAAACTCCCCCTCGATGGTCGCGATGCCTGGCCTGCCATCACCGAAGGCGCAGCCTCACCCCATGACGCCATTTTGCTCAACACCACCCCCGCCAACGGAGCCATCCGCATGGGAGACTGGAAGCTCGTGCTCGCCGGAAACATCAGCGACAGCGAGGAAGGCGGAGAACCCAAGGCCAAAGCCAAGAAGAAGGGCAAAAAGAAAGCTGCTGGCAATCCTCCCGACGTCGAACTCTTCGACCTCGCCTCTGATCCGAACGAAAAAACCAACCTCGCCTCCGCCAATCCCGGCAAAGTCGCTGAACTCCGCGCCCGGCTGGAAAGCCTCGCCGCCGAAGCCCTGCCTCCGAAGAGCGCGCCAAAAGCCGCCAACTTCAAGACACCGCGAGTCTGGGGACAGAAAGACTGAGCCAGCGATTCCCCACAACATTTCCCGCTCATTTCGCGTTCCTTGGCACCTGCTCAACCATCCCGACCATGAAATCCCTCGCCCTCGTCTCCCTCCTTTTCGTTTCCACCCTCCATGCCGAAGACTGGCAGCCCGAGGCGGGATTTAAAAGTCTCTTCAATGGCAAAGACCTCACCGGCTGGTGCTTCCGCGAAAAGACCAAAAAGGAAAACCCCAATCCCGGAGCCATCCTGGACAAGCACGATGGCAAAACCGAGGCCGCTGATGCCGGGCGCTACATTGTGAAAGACGGCGTCATCGCCGTGACCTTCCCCACGGAGGCCGACAAGCTCACCGGCCAGCTTTACACCGTGGAGGAGTTCCCAAAGAACTTCATCCTGAAGCTCGAATTCCGCGCCAGCGTGAATGCTGACAGTGGCGTCTTCATCCGCAAACCCCAGCTCCAGTGCCGTGACTACCTCGTGGCCGGTCCCTACAAAGACCTGAAGCAATACAAACCCCAGGAGTGGAATCAGATCGAAGTCACCGTGAAGGACGGCGTAGCCCACTGCACCAGCAATGGCGAGGTGCTCGAAGCCGCACTCCCCATGCCCGCCACCGGCCCCATCGGCCTGGAAGGCGACCGCGGCGTGATGGAATACCGCCACATTCAAATCAAGGTGCTGGAGTAACTTCGACCTTACAAGGCCAAGCAGTGGCTTCTCCCCCTGGCTTTCCAAGTTCGTCCTCCGTGTTAAGAGAGCCACTTCGATAGCAAAGGCCAAAATGAGCGCGCTAGAAACTGCCAGGGGGAGGATGTGGAGTGTTTGGGAATAGACTCGGGAAACCTGTCACCGCGTGGCGGCTCTGCCTAGCATCCGTGCCACCATCACAGGCTTGAAGTCGATCCCAGACGCTTCGATAAAGGTAGTTCATGCTACCGTCCCTCGATTCTATTCGTCAAAAGTTCGGCCCTGAACCCCGACGCATCGGGTTTTTCAGTTGGGGAGACAAGGTGTTTCCCATCCCAAAAAGTCTAAGTGGGCTGACACCGAGTGACGAGCCGCTGCTGGATACGCTGCTGCGGCAAAAGGAGATCTGGCGCCAGGGCAAGATCGTCTGGGGACATGTCATTGTGGCCAACCGGGCGCTCAGATTCCCTGGCGAGACCGATCTGCCGGGCGAGGTGGTTTATTCCCTGACCGCGACGGATGCGGAGGCGCTGGAAAAGCTGCCGGTGATCGCTGATGCCTTGCATGATGCCAAGTTCGCTGAGCAAGAGAGCGAGGCCTTCCCAATCGAGGAGCAGGAAATCGTGGCCCACTTGCGCAACGAACAGGATCGCGCCTTCGGGATGCCGGTGCCTGCTTCCTTCAGCCATGGGCTGGCCTGCTTCACGAGCACGTTTTGGGGGCATCGTGATCATTTGCCAGAGCGGGCTTTGGGTGGTCGGCTCGTGCCGCTGCTCGTGCTGGCGAAGAAGGTTCATGATGTGTTCATCATCCCTGGTAAATTCTGGCCGGATGAGCTGCGTGTGCCCTGGGCATTAGCCGTGGGTGAGCGGGCCATGCGGAGGAACATTTCTGAGCAGCGGATCGCAGAGACGAATGCGTGGAGAGACATGGAGAAGACGATGCCGCCACCTCTACCATGGAAGGAAGCTAGCCCGGAAGCGCTGGCGGGAACCTGGGCTTGGCAGTGCGAGACCGTCATGCATGAGGCTGAGGATGGCACGCTTGGCTCTCAATGGGTGAGTTCCGAATGGCGGCTGGACATCGAGCAGCGGTGCTGGCTCAAGATCTCAGTCCGCCTGCTGATCAATGGTGAAATCCAGGAAGATGCTCCAAACTTCGAATCGGAGTATGAAGGAACCTTTGAACTCGAGGGCGGCATCCTCATCTGCACGCTGCCGGGGCATGAAGACAGTCCGCTGAAACTCACCGCCACGGCGGAGAACGAGCTTATCAATGAACACCGTGCCCGTTTCTTGCCGGTGACACCTTCACCCAAGGTGGCGGGGGTGAGCGAAGGGGGCAGCACGCTTTACCGGCATCAGCCTCGCGCTCAAGGCTGGGTGCCGCCGGACATGAGTGAGTCAAACCTGCAGCCGATCGATCAGCACTTGGAAGAGCATTTTGGCAAGGTGGACTACGTTTGGCATGAGCTGCTGTCGGACCTGGTACACATCGACATCCATGTGATCAAACCAACGGCGGAGCGCCCGTGGTTCACCCTGGTGACGAGTGGCATGAGCGATCTGCCGATGCATCCTCCCGAAGGCGCGGAGGAGTATCAGTTTGCCGAAGTTATGCTCTGCCTGCCGCCGACCTGGAAGCTGAGCCAGGAGGACTTCAAGGATGAGCGGAACTACTGGCCTATCCGATGGCTGAAGATGCTGGCCCGGCTGCCACACGAGTACCAGACCTGGCTGAGCCACTGGCATACCATTCCGAATGGAGATCCAGCCGAACCGCTGGCTGCTGGCTCGCCCTTTGTAGGCTTCATGCTGGCTCCGCCGATGACGACGAGCGTGGAGTTTCATGAGCTGCTTGTGCCACCCTCCCGTACCATCCGCTTTCTGGCCGCCCTGCCGCTCACTGCGGCGGAGATGGACTTCAAACTCAAGGCTGGGGCGGGCGAACTGATGAGCCGTCTGGAGCGTGCGAAGGTGACTGAGCTGGTGAATCCAGCACGGGCAAGCGTGATCTAGACCGCATTACCTGAGCACTTCCTCCACGCGGATGCGGTAGCAGGCGTCTGTGCGGGATTGTTTTTTGTCTTCGCCGCCGAGGCAGTAAAGGTAGCCGTCCAGCACGACGAGGGCGACCATGGCTTTGTAGGGCAGCGGTGGGGCTGGGCGGTAGTCGTCTTTGGCGATGTCATAGATGAAGGCTTCGGCGCTGAAGCCTTCGGTGTCGTTTTTGTAGCCTCCGCCGAGGTAAATGAATGACGAGGTGCTGGCGTCACCATTTGGCTTGTCCTGGTCAAGCATGGCCGCACTCATGCCACGGGCGGCGTAAGGCAGGGGGCGCAGTTTTTTCCAGGCGTTCTTTTTGATGTCGAAGCTGTGAGCGGTATCGAGATTCTTCACGGCCTGGGCTTGGGTGTCCCAGGTGCCGCCGCCAAAGACGAACAAAGTGCCCGTCGGGTCCAAAGCGGAGGCTGCGGTGAGAAAGGGCGGACCTGGGAAGGGGGCGTGGGTGGTGACATTCCGTGTGTCGAGGTCCATGGACCAGGTGGCCGTGGAGGCCTGGGCGATCTGGGCGGCATCGGGGCTGCCGCCAGCAAAGATCAGAGACCTCTGAAGCACGCCACCAGCGGCGAGGACAGCGCTGGGTGGCAGTTCGGCCTCATAGGCCTGAAATCCATCCTGACTCGACTGCTGCACGGTGCGCAGCCCTCCCTGGGCGTCTGATCCACCTGCGAAGACCATCCTGCCATCCCGGGTTCCGGCGACGGCATAGGCGACTGGGCTTTTCAGCTCGGTGCGTGCTGCCCACTTCAGGGTCTTGGGATCAAGGGCCCAGACTTTCGTCAGCCAGTTCTTTTTCCCGCCTTCCCAATTCGTGCCGCCAGCGATGACGATCTGGCCCTGATCCGCAGCGACGACGAACCCACCGTTTGGTGCGGGCAGAGGCGGGAGCTTCTCCCATTCGGCGGCCTGGCTAATGGTGAGTAGCAGCAGGAGGCAGCTTGTCGTCAGGATCAGTGGCGCGTTCATAAGTGTCGAGGTGGGTTTCAGAAGTCTGCCAATCGGCATGAAGCCGTACATCAGCCGCTCCCGCGACAGCGCCGGGCGGCAGTGGGGCGGAGGTGTCTCCAGCGCGGCGGATCTCCCACCAGCACTGGCCGCAGTGGTTGTGTTCATGATCGATGACGAAGCCGGCCTTTTTCATGAGCGGGCCGATCCAGCCGAGGCAGTGGTCGCAGTAGTCGGAGTATTGCTTCAAGCCGTTTTGGATCAGGAAGCCCTTGGAAGGGCACTGGTGCATGTCGATGCGGAACACTTCGTCACGCACGGTGGTGGTCCATTCCGCGCCCTCATCGGCCAGGGTATGCCCCCAGTATTCCTTCATGCCTTCGAAGCCGCCGCTCATGATTAGGGCCGAGGCGTGGGTCTGGGAGTCCTGGTGGATGGCCTCGTCCCAATAACGGCGGACGAGGTCGTGCCCGCCCTGGTCATGCAGCCATTGAAAGGTCCACTCGTAGTGACCGCAGAAGTCGTAAATGCCGATCATGATGCTGTGGCGATGTCCTGCAGTCGTTGAGGTTCAGGAAAGTGGCCTACTTTGGCGAAGCGCTGGGTGCAGGTCCCGTTGCCACCACAAACTCGCAATTCGATATCGGCTCCGGCTCCCATGGCCGTGCTGACAAAATGACAATGCTGGCAGAAGTGCGGCACGATCTCGCGCCCATGCTCCCGCAGGTAAGCGATGGCCGGACAGGTGCGGACTTCGACGACGACTTCTGTTTCACCCTGAGTGACCTCGACTTTTGCCCCCGGCTCAGCCGCAAAGAATGCGTGCCAATGCTCAGCGACGGCTGCCAGGCCGCCAGCACGCCAGCGCTCAGTCACGGGCGCGTAGTAGCGGGTGCCCATTTCAGACCAATAGCGCCGCAGTCCCTCGCTGCCGAATTTCTGCGCGATGAATCGAAAGGTGGCATTTACGGCGGCATAAAAATCCGCCGCACCGACAGGCTTTGAGTCGGTGTAGGGCAGCGGGGAAGGTGCGGACATGCGCGGAGTCTGGGGAAAGCCGCAGCTGATGACAAGACTGGAAACGCTGGTTCCCTCCGCAGGCCAGCCCGAAGACAGATTGGGCGACCTCCTGGGCTTGCGCTGGAGTCCGCGCAGCTTTACTCGGACGGTATGTCACTCCCCGACTGCATCACTCTCGAAGAACTGAATCCCGGTTATCCTATCTATGTCATCCGTCATGCCGCAGCCACGGCACGCGTGGCGGTGAATGGTGCGCATGTGATGGAGTGGACTCCGACTGGCCAGACACAGCCTGTCTTGTACATGAGTCCAGATGCCGTGCTGCAAAATGGGAAACCCATCCGAGGCGGCATCCCGCTTTGCTGGCCCTGGTTCGGGCCCCATGTGTCTGACCCAGCGATGCCGGCCCACGGCATCGCCCGAATTTTGCCCTGGGAACTGTTGCGGGCAGATGAGCTGGGATCTCAGGTGGCCATGCTTTTCCGTCTGCAGAGCAATGACGAAACGCGCGCGTTCTGGCCGCACGACTTCACCTGCCATCTGGGCATTAGTTTTGGCGCTAAACTGGAGGTTTCTCTCATGACCCAAAACACAAGCCCTAGCGCCATGGTCATCACGGAGGCTCTTCATACCTACCTGAGTGTGGGCGACATTTCCAAAGTCACGGTCAGCGGCCTGAATGGTGCCAGGTTTTTGGACACAGTCGGCACCCCTACGATGCGTGAGGGCGAGGAGGCGGACATCACTTTTGATCGTGAGGTGGATCGCCAATACGTGAGCCCGAGCGGCGTGGTGGTGGATGATCCGACCTGGGGCCGCAAACTGACAGTCAACAAGCTCGGCAGCGGCACGACCGTGGTGTGGAATCCCTGGATCGAAAAATCAAAACGTCTCGCCGATCTACCCGACGAGGCCTACCACGGCTTCCTCTGTGTGGAGGCAGCGAATGCCGGTGAATCCGCCGTGCGCATCTCCCCCGGCAGCCAGCATGTGATTGTGACAACGGTGACCGTGGCCTGAAGGAACGTGGCGGACGAATCGTCTCGGCAAACTCACCATCACTGACCCGCAGTGGCTTCAATGTGAAGCTTTTGCAGTTCCTCTATCGCTGCGGGAGAGGGATTCCTCTTCAGGGAGTCGAGATAGGCCTCCAAGCTCTGATCATCCTGCGGTGAGAGTGCGCGTTTGCCCGGCTCGGCCAGGAGCCACTGAGCCCAGCGGTGAGCGATGGCATCTTCCGGGCTGGGTTGATCTGGAACGGCGGCGATGGCTTTCTTTAAGTCATCGAGAGTGAGGGTCTCGGCCTGCGCTTCCGAGGTGAGTCGGCGGCGAGCGAGGGCTTCAGAAAGATCGAGGAACCAGCCGGGTAGGCGGATGTTTTTTGGCGGCATGGGCAGGGAAAACCAGCCGCTCTCAGGCAGACGATAGATGAGGCGCGTGGCATCTTCTGAAATGTGGACGGCGTTGATGCCTGCTCCGGCGCGGATTGGAGGCGTGAGGCTGTTTCCCCGGCCCGTCTCCCAGACACGGATTTCACCAGTGTCGGTGATGGTGACGAGTTGAGTGCCATCGGTGGTGAGGGCGAGATTGCTGACAAAGTTCTCAGGGCGGATGACGATGCCGGTGCTCTTCCCCGTGGCGACCTGCCAGAAGCGGATCTCCTGATCTCGCCCAGACGTCACGAGCAGGCTGCCATCGTCTGACACGGCTACAGCACCGACGGCAGGCGGATGCTGGATGGCTGGACCGAGAGGGCGTCCACTGCTGGGATCGAGTACGATCACGCTCCCATCCGCACTGGCGGCGGCAGCGAGTGTGCCTTTGGAGTTCCACCCAACCGTGGCAGCCTCTCGCAGCACTTTGGGTGAGTTTTTCGTCAAGGCTGGAGTCCGGCGGAACGAATCCGCCGGGTCTGCCAGGAACCGACGCGTCGCCATGCGGCTGTGGATGCTCCAGACCTGGACATGGGGATCATATCGCGGTGCCATGACGAGTAGGGAGGCGTTCGGCGTGACCGCCGCATCTGCCAGACTGTGGCGCAGGCGCTGGTTGTTGCGGGCTCCTGTCTGGGTATTCCAGACCTGGACTTCGCCATGCCGTGAAATGCTCACAAGCACGCCCTGCTCCAGCGCCTGATACATGGCCATGACCTCACCATCATGAGCCTGAGCTGGAGCACGTGGGCGGCCCTTCGTGGTGTTCCAGGCATGAAGATTTCCACCGCCATCACCGACGACGAGGGTGGTGGCGTCTGAGGTCAAAGAAAGGCTCGTGACGGCTGACGGATGGGAGATTTCCGGCATCACCTCCTGCAAAGCACGGAAATTCAGCACATGGACGACACCGCTGTACAAGCCGATGGCGAGCATCTCTTTTTCCCGATGCACTGCCAGTGCGCTCACGCCTTCATCCACTTGCACGAGGTCCCCGAGGATCTTTCCCGTTTCTCGGTCCCAGACGGCAACGACTCCTTTTGCTGACCCCGCCGATCCGGCACCCGCGTTGCTGGCACTGGCGATCACTGCGCCGAGATAGTCCATCGCTAGGTGAATGATGGGCGTTTTCACCGCTGCAGGCGCAGGGTGCTGCATCATCAGCGCTGGCTTCTCTGGCTGGCGGAGATTCCATACAAAGATCGCCCCTTGGTCCCCACCGGCAGCGAGTGTTTCGCCGTCTCCCGAAACGACCATGGAAAGCACAGACTGCTGGCTGCCATCGGCTCCGGCAGGCATGGGCGGGGAAAGTAGTGCGCTCTCATCATCCTTCAGATTCCAGCGCATGATCCGGCCATCGTCACGGGCTAGGTAGGCGTATTGGCCATCTTTTGAAACTTGGATCGCAGTGACCACGACGCCGCGAGACAGCGCATGATCCGTGCGGCGCAGGGTGCTCATGTCCCAGAGGCTTAGCACATCGCTGCCGGTCGTGACGCCACCCTGATTCTGGCTGGAGACAGCGAGCACCCGCCCTGCCTGCTTGCTGACACCTACAAGACGTGCCTCGACCACACCCGTGGGAAGCGACAGCTCTGGGGTCACTGGTTGGATGAGATGTGCATGCTCCAGGAGGGAGAGAAGGTTTGTCGCGGCCTCGGCATTGTCTGGATCAGTGCGCAAGGCTCGGCTCAGCAGGGCCACGGAGCTGTGATAGTCCATGCGCTCAGTGAGCTGCATCTGGGCAGCCATCTGACCATCGGAGATCGAGGAGGCTCTGCGCACGGCCAGCCGGTTCCTTTCCGACTCAAAGTAGAGCGCGGTGCTGATGATGCCGCCCGCAAGCACTGCAAGCGCTACGGCTGCGGACGCTGCTACCCCTACGCGGTGCCGCCGAACGAACTTCTTCAGCAGGTAGCGCTTGCTGGGTGGAAAGGCATGGACGGGCTGGAAGTTGAGAAAGCGCCGCAGATCATCCGCCAGGTCATCTGCATTGCCATAGCGGCGGGCGGGATCACGCTCGAGCGCTTTCAGGATGATCCAGTCGAGATCTCCCTTCAGCAGCGGCTCACGAGAGGACGGCCTCGGCGGGTCGAGCTCCACTTGGTCCCGCAAAATTTGATGCATGGGCCGGTTCGCCAGATCCGCTGGTGTGATGAGAGGCTTTCCGCTGAGTAATTCGAGCAAGATGGAGCCGAGGGCATACACGTCAGATCGGGTATCCACATGGGAACTGCCATGCTCGATTTGCTCCGGACTGATGTAGCCCGGCGTGCCGACGAGCTGGTCCATCCCTGTGGCCAGAGTCTGGCTGGTGTTTTTTTGCTCCAGCACCTTGGCGATGCCGAAGTCGATGACCTTTGGCACAGGGACTCCATCCTCTTCCATGACCATCACGTTGGACGGCTTCAAGTCGCGGTGGATGATGCCCTTCTGATGCGCGTGGTTCACGGCGTGACAGACCGGGATGAAGAGCTCGATCCGCTGCTGAATGGTGAGTTCTTTTTTCTTTGCGTAGCTGGTGATCGAGCGTCCACGCACCAGCTCCATCACGAAGTAAGGCTGCCCGTGCTCAGTCTGGCCGGCATCCAGAACTCGGGCGATGTTCGGGTGCTCCATGAGGGCGAGTGACTGACGCTCTGTATCGAAGCGGGCAATCACCTGCTGCGTGTCCATGCCAGCTTTCAGCACCTTCACGGCCACCAGCCGCTGGATGGGCTGGACCTGCTCGGCCTTATAGACGAGCCCGAAACCGCCCTCGCCCAGCTTTTCTAAAAGGCGGAATTTGCCCTCGATCCAGCCATCGTTGTCCTCCAGCAAGTTGGTCGGTCGTGGCTTCGATGATATTTTGGCAGGTGGTCCGTATGGACTTGTTCGGCGTTCCCTGGCTGCTGTCGCCGCAGTGTGCAGATGATCAACCACGATCGTCACATCGCTTTCGATGTCGGGGGAAGTTGAGTCTTCTGGGTTGGAGTCGGACACTTGAGGCGGAGAGTTTCCTAAAATTGAAGCAAGCAAGTTGCCAAAGAGCAGATTGTTACAACGGAACCCGGAGTAACGCCTTTGCTACCTTGCATTTTCATCACGGCTCTGGTTTCCTGATTTTAATTCATGAGATTTCCGCTTCTCCTCGTGGCCGTCGCCACTAGCATTCTTTCATCCTGCTCCACCTTCGACAAAGATCCGAAGGTTCTCATTACCGTCTTTGCCCAGGGCAATGAGATGGATTCACCGAAGACCATTTTCCGCCGGAAGATTGAGGGCCGAACGATGGTGCTGAAGGTGATCCCCGAATTTACTCACAAAAGCATCGTGGCCTTCCACCCATTCCCTGCCGCTGACGGCACGAATGGTGTGGCCCTGAAGCTCGACTTCAAAGGTGCCAACGCCCTGGAGATAGTCACCCGCTTGAGGCAGGGGGAGGTGCTCGTGAGCATGGTAAACGCCGCCGTGGTCGATTACGTCACCATCGATGATGTGATCGCCGACGGCATTTTCACGATCTGGCGCGGGCTGCCAGACGAACTCATCGCCGCCATGGATGAGGAGTACCCGCGCATCAGTGAACTAAAGGCCTCAGGCGAGTCTTCCTCCGACATGCTCGATATGCTGCCGAGTACGCCGACGGAGAAAAAAGAGGCGCGCAAACGCGCTGAACAAGGCGTAATCGATAAAGCCAAAGCTGAGACCGAAAAAGCCGCCAACCCTGGCCGACGCGGTGACTTCGATCCAGAGCCCCCCGCGGGTTCCGTTGTGCCACTGAGCGAGGCGCTGAAAAGTGATTCCTGATCTGCTCTTGATTTACCAAACTAGTTAATTAAATTGTCTTAATGATTCATCACCTCATAGATCGGTGCCTCAGTATCCTTAGCCAACACTGGCCTTGGATTCTTGTTCTAAGCGTCTTTGCTTTCATACTCGCCCTGATGGTGATGGAGTTTTTTCTTGGGCAAACGAAAGTTCATAATGCTCAGGCATTGCAGCCCACTCGACAGCAGTCAGAGAACAAAGAAGCTGTATTGAAGTCCCTCCATCGCCTGCCGAAGGAACAGTATCGAATACTCAGCCATGTACAGGTGCCACGTCTTGGTGGGAGAGGAACCACCAGCATGCACCATGTGGTATTGTCCACCTACGGCATGTTTGTCATACAGGCGCAGGATGAACACGGTCACGTCTCAGGCGAGATTGATGCCAAACACTGGACTGTCGAAGGGCAAGATGGGCAGCAAAACTTCATCAACCCAATTGTCAGAAACCAATATCATGTGAAGGCACTGGCCAAGTTCCTCGGTCTCCCAGAGGCGTTGTTCTTCTCAGTCGTTTTTTTCCAGTCGGAAGTTAGCTTTGAAGAGGAGCCAGAGCCTAACGTGATCAACAGGGGGCTGGGACGACATATCCTTTCCCACACGGCGCAAATCATCTCACCCGAAGTTCTATCTCGTGTTCTCATGGAGCTTCGGACGAGATCTAGCGAGCAGAAGCGTGAATCGGTACATTCAGTTATTGATGTCGAGCAGTTTATCCGTCGCACACCGAGCGCGGGACTAGTAAGTCGCTGATCACATCAGCCCCACGGGCTTGAGTGCAGCACCGGGGAAGACATTCGTCACCTCAGCTGCGCTGAAGCAGCCGCGTAGCACCTCAGCGAAAACGGCTCGGTAATCCGTCTCCGCATGGAGACCGCCGGGGCCGGGTGTGTTCACGTTGAGGTCCTCCTCCGCCTGGATTGGCCAGGTGCCGAGCACGCGGCCACCTTTCACCCGATCCCCCAGCGCCATGAGGGCAAAGCCGCGCCCGTGATCTGTGCCGAGGCTGGCATTTTCATAAACGCGGCGGCCAAACTCCGTGGTCACCATCACCGTGTAGCGTGTGCGGTGCGACTTCAGATCCAGATCGAGCGCGGCCAGACCTTCAGCCAAAATTTTGATCTTCTCTGCCTGTGTGCCGCTGGCGTTGCCCTGGAAGAAATGCGTGTCCCAGCCACCGAGGTCGATGCAGGCGATCTGCAAACCGAGCCCCGCCTTGATCAGCCGCGCGATCTCTCGCAGCCCTGCGCCGAAACCATCCTTTGGATAGGCTGCGCCATGCTCGGGAGCATCACCCTTGCCTTGCAGAGCAGACACGCGCTGGAAGAGATCCAGCGTCTCCACGCCTCGTTGGCCCAGCAGGGTCACGTCGGCACCGTACATGGCTTTGAGTGCCTGCACGGCTTTGGCGGAGTCGCCGCTGTTCTTGAGGGCGATGTCCTCGATCCGCTCCACCACACTTACGGCAGGCGCACCGCGCAGGGATTCTGGCAAAACGGTGCCAATCGCCACGGCCGACAGCGCCGAAGTCGAGTCCGTGGCATTCAGACGCAGGAAACGCCCGAGCCAACCGCCGCCCGCCGGCGTGCCGTGCATGGAGTCGCCATGCTCCATCTGGTCCTGACAGTCGAAATGAGAGCCGCTGGTGTTATCCACGCCCACCGACTGCACCGCGCCGAAGCGTCCTTCTTTGTAGAGCGACTCCAGCGGCTTCATCGCCGGATGCAGCGCGTAGTGGTCGGAGATCTTGATCGCATCCTTCACCGGAATCGCCAGCCCAGGCCGCAGTCGGTAGTAGCGATCATCCGCATGTGGCACGAAGAGATTCAGCGTGTCCGCTCCGCCACGCAAAAAGACATGAATCAGCGTGTGCGACTCCTCACGCGGCACCGCCGCAAAAGTAGGCGCGGCGGCGAGGGCGAGCTTCGAGATCAGTGATCGACGGGTCATGGCGGGTTGGGCGTCTGCGGAGGTTCCGCCGTGGGCGTGGGCACGGGCTGCTTTCTGCAAAAAATGCGAGTGTCCACTATGTGCTCAGGCCCCATCATCCAGTAGGTGATCAATCCTATGACTGGGACGAACGTGATGACTAGAAACCAGAGAATCTTCTCTTGAGTTCCAAATTCTGGTGCACCAAGAATCTGAATCAGTGCTCGCCAGTAGAGGAATAGCCAGACCAGCCAAATGACAAAGATAGCGAATGCAAAAAGCGTCGAGCCATTCTGGTATTTGAAATCGAAGGGAATCATAGCGGGCGCGATGTTACGAAGGATAGGACTTTCGAGTCAACACCTCTGGAAAGCCGGACTTGCGAGGATAAGTCCGACAAATTGAGCTTCATCTTCGGTCTTCAGCGTCGCCAGCTCCTCGGGCGTGGGTTTGCGACCGATGAGATGAGCGAACCAAGCTTCAGGCACAAAATGCATCTGCTTGCGCAGTTCGTAGAGGTTCACGCGCACACCGTTTTGTTTCCCAGAAGCCAGGGCCATGCCGAAGTTCCAGCGCCACATGAGCGTGCCCATCCAGGGTAGTTCCTCATCAGGATAGCCGTCGGGTGTCGGGTATTGGAAAAGGCCGTGACCCATGCGTTGCAGCGGCTCCAGCAAGGGTTTGTCGGCCTGAGTATCGGCCATGAGTGCCCGAAGGGCTGTGACCATGAACTTCAGCGGTCGCTTCAAAAGCTGCCCATGGCTCTTGGCGAACTCGGGTGACCCAAAAAGCACGCGCAGCACGCACTTGATGTCCCCACGCGTCCTCGTGAACTCCGCCGCCACCTTCTCCACCACACTCGCAGGCGGCTCCATGCTGACGAAGCGTTTGCACAGCTTCGTGGCGATGAACTTCGCCGTGCTCGGATGGCTGCAAACGATCTCTACGAGTCGGTCTAGGTCCTTCTGCTTACCGCGAGCCTGGATCACCTGCCCGAGCACACGCTTCTCGCCATCGTCATGCCAGTCGGGTTTGAAGAAAGACTCGCCGGCATTCAGAGCGAAGAAGCGATTTCGATCAAAGGTCCAGCCGCTGAGGCAGCGGGCCGCTTCATAGACATCCTGCTGCGTGTAGCCGCCATGCACGCCCATCGTGTGCAGCTCCATCAGCTCACGGGCGTAGTTTTCGTTGGGTTTGTCATCCGTCTTTCGCCGCACCTTGTTCGACTTTCCATCCAGATACACGAGCATCGCGGGCGAGGTGGCGGAGGCTCGGATGAGGTCGTGAAAATTTCCCAGCGCATGCTTGCGGATCACATCTCGGTCATCGCTCGGCTTCAGGTAGATGCAGTCGCCCTTTTCCAGGTCGATGTTCAGGTGATCGGTCCAAAACTCCACCATCACCTCGAAGAGCTGGCGCTTGCTGTAAATGGCCCGCAGCAGCGTGTGACGGGTGATTTCATCCCGCAGCACCGGCTTGCGGAACTCATAAGCATCTCCCGCGCTGAAGTAGATGGACTCAAACCTCTCCGCCCGCAGATCGCAGGCCGTGTCGTCGATGCGCTCGGGGTGCAGTTGCTGCTCCAGCCAGGCTTCGTTGCCCATCTTTTTCAGGCGCCAGACATCACCCGGCCAGGGGCCAAAGGCAGCGCGTGAGAGCAGATGGAAGTCGGGATCAATGTCCACACCTGCCGGCGGTGGCGGCATCTTGCCCGGCACGCCTTCACAGAGAAACTCGCGATTGATCTGCGTGACCACTCGATCACAGGAAGCCAGCCCCAGCGCGGCGGTGGATAAAAGATGACGCCGGGTGAGCTTCATAAAACTCAGGCAGCAGGCAGTTCAGGAGGCGTGACCTCCGCCTTCGCAAACCAAGTCCGCACGTTGATGCCCCAGCCGATGATGGCGATCAGCGGCAGCAGCACAGCCCAGCCAACGACAGGAAGCAAAGCACAACAGATGAGCGTGAGCCCGCCGTGCTTCGTTTGCCGCCAAGGCTCCACCTGAGGCCACAACCGCTCACCGATCAGCGCCGCGATGCCACCCGCTCCCATAAAACCCCAGGCGATCAAAACACCACCCACGAGCACCGCCAGCGCACCGGCCTTCGGCAGCTTGGAAAGCACCGCGATGAGGATCACCCCCGCGATCAGCGGTCCGAGCCCGATGAAGAAGCATTTCAAAAGCCCCCGCGATGCCACGAGACGCTGCTTTTCCACCTTCTCCGGCCAGAGCCCGCGAGCGAGCAACCAAAGCGCCGGAAGCGCCACGACAAAAGCGACTGCCACGAGCAGCCAGATGAGAACGGTGGAGAAGAGCATGAGAGCAGATGACGTCGGCTAAACGTCGCAAAGCACTCCTGGTAACAATCAAAACCAAATATCTGCGAGACATCACAATCCTGTGGGAAGCAGAATTAGGTGTTGCTACTTCAGCCAAGTGCTGAGGCTTTCATGACAAATCCTGCATGAAAGTTGGCCGGGAGGATGCGTATCTAAATCCCCCCATTTCCGCTTAAAATGCTTTTGTCCTCCCGCAAACTCATGGTTCTAGGCCTCGTCGCCATAGCCACATCCCTCCACGCAGCTACCGACTGGAAGGCCGTCGAGTCCATGCTCGCCGCGAAGTGCTACGAGTGCCACAACGCCGAAAAAATGAAAGGCGATGTCGATTTGAAGCAGTTCGCCGCCAATCCAGATGTGCCGGTGAATTTCCAGATTTGGAACAGCGTGAAGGACACCATCGACAACGGCGACATGCCGCCGCGAAAGGCCAAGCAGCTCTCGCCGGAGGAAAAAGCGGGCATCACCGGGTGGGTGCAGCATTCGCTCGATCTACTCGCCGAGGCGAAATCTGGCGATCCGGGGCCGGTGACGATGCGCCGCCTCACGAATGCGGAGTATGACTACACGATCCGCGATCTCACCGGACGCGATTACGGCCTCGCCAAAGAATTCCAAACCGACGGCGGCGGCGGCGAAGGTTTTACCAATACCGGCGACGTGCTTTTCATGAGCCCGGCGGCCATCGATAAGTATTTCGCTGCCGCGCGGAAGCTCGCGGACCATGCCACGATCATGCCGGGCACCGGCGTCGTGTTTCATCCGAACCGCATCGGCCTTCGCGGGCCGGAGCAGGTCAAAGCGCAGGCGCAGCAGGGCCTCTATGTGTGGTATCAGCAGAAAGCCGCGCCGCATCTGCCGAAGGACGACGAAGACATGCGCGAGGCCGATTACATGCTCGCCTGCTGGAAACACAAGCACGCCAAAACGCCGCTCGATCAGCTCGCGAAGGACATGAAGCTCAGCATTCACTTCCTGAGCAACTGGTGGAACCTCGTGAACAGCGTGGAGCCGAAAAGCCGCTTCCTCGATCTCACCCGCGTGGCATGGCGTGAGCTGCCCGCCGATGAAAAAGTCGCGCACGAGCGCATCAAGGCCATCGAGGCGGACAGACTCTCCTGGAACAACCCCAAGCATCCCGGCAGCGGCCCTCAGCGTTGGCAGCAGGACAGCGACGGCATCCGCCCCTACCCGATGCAGACCTCCGTGAACGGCAAAACGCACGTTCATCTATGCTTTGGCGACATCGGCGATGGCAACAAGGGCGACATCGCGCTCGTGACTTACATCGAGGTCAGCATCGGCAAGAAGAAGGAAAACTACTTCCACTGGCTCAACAAGACGCTCGACGAAAAGAAGAAGCTGGCCGCTGCCAACCCACCGCCGCCGAATCTCGATGCACTGAAGGCCCGCATTGCCGAGCTGGAAAAAATGCGCGGCGTGTATGGCAAGCACCCGCAGCCTGGTCGCCAGATCGAGCCGCAGGTGCTCGCCTTTGCCGCGCCCACCGTTTTCACCCTGCCGCTGCCGGAAGGTGCGCACTGGCTCAAAGTGGACACACGCCTCGACATGCAAAACCCCGAGGTCGATGCCGCCACCATCCAGTGGACGCTCAGCACCGACAAGCCGCGCGATGTGACGAAGATCATCCCCGGCGTGGTCACCATCTGGAAGCGCGGCACCAAAGCCGCCAGCGAGACGATGAACGACTTCAATAAGATGAAGGCCGCGTTCCCGGACATGTTTGAGCGACGCCTCGAAGAAGTCGCGAACAACCTCTACCGCGGTGGCAAGCCGAACTACACGGTTTACTACTTCAGCGATGATCAACTCGGCTCACTCCTCGGCGAGAAGGATAAAAGGTACCTCGACTACTTGAAGAAGGACTGGGGCTACACCGCCACCGGCGGCAAGCTCAACCCCCAGCAGCAACAAGAATACAACAGCCTGATGCTCGGCCACCTGCACTACTTCGCCAGCCTCGCCTGGCGTCGCCCGCTCACGGGTGAAGACCACAGCAAGCTCGACAGCCTCTACTACGACGGCCTGAAGAAGGAACTCGACCGCGAGTCCGCCGCGCGTGAAGTCCTCGTGCGCGTGCTCGTCTCGCCGAATTTCCTCTTCAAAGCCGAGACACTGCCGCCCATCGCCGATGTGAAGACCACCGAGGTGCCGCTCAATGCCCATGAGCTCGCCTCACGCCTCAGCTACTTCCTCTGGGCTTCCACGCCCGACTGGCAGCTCCGCAAAGCCGCCGATGACGGCAGCCTCATCAAACCCGAAGTGCTCGCCGCCCAGACGCAACGCATGCTGCGCGATCCGAAGGCCTCCGCTCTCGCCAAAGAGTTCGCAGGCCAGTGGCTGAAGTTCAATGGCTTCGACGAGAAGAGCACCGTCGATGAGAAAAAGTTCCCGCAGTTCACCCCCGAGTTGCGCAACGACATGCTGCGCGAGGCCGTCGAGTTCTTCACCCACCTCGTCCGCGATGACCGCAACGTCTCCGACATCATCGGCGGCGACTACACCTTCCTCAACGAACGCCTCGCCAAGCACTACGGCATCCCCGGCGTCACCGGCGGCGACTTCCGCCAGGTCAAAGCCGCGCAGCAAAACCGCGGCGGCCTCCTCGGCATGGGCGCCATCTTGACGAAGACCTCCCGCCCCCACCGCACCAGCCCTGTCGTGCGTGGCGATTATCTGTATCAGGTCGTCCTCGGCTTCAGCAGCCCACCGCCGCCGCCAAACGTCCCCGAACTCAAAGAAACCAGCAAACCCTCCTCCCTGCGTGAAGCCCTCATGCAGCACCGCACCGATTCCGCCTGCGCCGTCTGCCACGAGCGCATCGACCCGCTCGGCTTCGCCTTGGAGAGCTACGACCCCATCGGTCGCTTCCGCCCCACCGATGAAGCAGGCGGCAAGATCGACGACACCGGCGAAATGATGGACGGCACCAAGTTCACCGGCCTCCCCGGCCTCCGCGACTACCTCAAAAAGAACGAGCCCCAGTTCCTCACCCAATTCACCCGCAAACTCCTCGGCTACGCCCTCGGCCGCCAAACCCTCCCCAGCGACAAAAAACTCCTCCAGCAGATGCAGATCTCGCTGAAAGCCAACAATGGCAAGTTTTCGGCGGCCGTGCTGGAGATCGTGAAGAGCAGGCAGTTCCTCAATCGACGGGCGGAGCCGCAGGTGGCGGGGAATCCGTGATGTAGGATCGGACTTCAAGTTCGGTCTCAAGTCAGCAACGTATCAATGGAACGATCTCTGAAAATCGTTCCATGTCTCCGCTTCGAGCGGAGCATTAGTGCACGCGCGACGGTTCCTCTTGGTCGATCAATTGAATCACAAAGGAGATGGAGCGACTGAAAAAAGATAAGCAGAAGTGAAACCATGGGTGCCCATTTGGATCATCTAAAAGTGTGCAAGCGATTCGCTTCTCTAACAAACATCAGTCCAAACCATCATGAAAAATAAAGGCCTCATCCTCATCCTCGCAATCATCACATCCCAGCTTGTTCAAGCAGGAGATTCAGCCCCAAATCTGTTCACCAGTTCACAGGGTCCTTACCAATACACCAGCTCACAAGGTCCTTATCAATACACCAGCTCGCAGGGTCCTTATCAATACACCAGCTCACAGGGTCCTTACCAATACACCAGTTCGCAGGGTCCCTACCAGATTCAGCAACCAGCACCACTGGGCACTTCTGTTCAGTATCCATACGAGTTAAAAACTTCCAACCCACTACCAGCTCCTTACTGCCCTCGAGTCGTGAATTTCACTGACGAGGAACTCCTCCAACTCCTCGCCACTGGCTCTTTGGGTGATGACTGATCGCTGATGTCTTCATGTCACCGCGCGCGCGGCTGATCTGCAAAGCAGGTCAGCCGCGTCGTGATGAATCGAGACCAAGAGGCGGGCTTCCTCATGATCATCAAAAGTAGAGGAAGGATCGGCATCGGTGGAGCGTTGCATGGAACCTCGCGCCTCGTCCAACCACGGCTCGCCAATTCCATCCATGTTTCATTCCCGCACACTTCTCGGCTGCCTTCTCCTCGCCACCAGCCTCCACGCCGAACTCACGCCTGAGCAGCAACTGGTGCCTTTGGAGGTGCTTCCGAAAGACAGCTCGCTCGCAAAGATCGTTCTCATCGCCGGCAGTACGAGCAACAAACCCGGCCAGCACGAATATTTCGCGGGCTGTGCCTTGCTTATGGACTGGCTGAAGGCTGCGCCCGGTGTCGCTCCCGTCATGGTCGCCGATGGCTGGCCAAAGAATGAGGCCGTGCTAGATGGCGCGAAGGCCGTGCTGCTCTTCCTCGATGGCGGCCCGAAGCTCTCCTTCCTTGAACCCACACGCTGGGCGAAGATGCAATCACTCGCCGACGCCGGCACCGGCTTCATCGTTCTGCATCAGGGCATCGACTGCTCTGCCGACAAAGCCGCCACTTTTAAAGACTGGTTCGGCGCTGTCTTCCAGAGCGACATCGGCTGCCGAGGCCACTGGGATGTGAAGTTCGATGCCATTCCCACTCATGCCATCAATCGTGGTATGAAGCCCTTCGCTTTGCCTGGCGACGGCTGGCTCTACAACCTCCACTTCGCCGACAAAAACGTTCACCACATCCTGGCTTGTCCCATGCCCGACAGCAGCCGCAAAACCGAAAACGCCAAAGCCCATCCAGGCCGCGCCGAGACGGTGGCCTGGAGTTACGAGCGCCCGAACGGCGGACGCAGCTTCGGCTTCACTGGCTGTGACCTCCATGCGAACTGGGCAGATGCCAATCAACGGCTCCTCGTCCTGAACGGCATCCTTTGGGCCGCGAAGCTCGACGTCCCCGCCAGCGGCCTCGCCTCCGAAGTCACGCCTGAGGCTTTGAAGCAAAACTGGGACCGGAAAGTGTTCCTGAAGAAGTCAGCCAAAGCTAAGCCATAATCTGCCGCAAGGCTGACGAGAGCTCAGACTCCCGACTTGCGCCTCTCCACGCCTCCGCCTACAACCGGCGCGTGCACACCGCCTTCGTCCTCGGCGCGGGGCTCGGGGAGCGGCTGCGGCCGCTGACCGATCAGCTCCCGAAGCCTCTCATCCCCGTTTTTCACAAACCGCTCATCACCTATGCCTTCGACCATCTCATGGCGGCGGGGGTGACGTCCTTTGTGGTGAACACGCATCATCTGCCGCAGGCCTACGCGCAGGCTTTTCCGGACGGCAGCTATCGCGGCGCACCCATCGCCTTTCGGCATGAGGCACCCGTGCGGCTGGAAACGGCGGGCGGCATAGCCAACGTGCGTGACCTTCTCGGGAGCGAGCCCTTCATCGTCTATAACGGCGACATCCTCACCACGCTGCCGCTGGAGCCCCTGATCCGCGAGCATAGAGAGAGCGGGAACCTCGTCACTCTCGCCCTGCGCAGCGTCGGGCCTGCACAACACATCGCTTTTGAGGCAGCGACCCGTCGCGTCACCGACATCCGCAACATGCTCGGCTCCGGCAATCCCGGCACGCATCTCTTCACCGGCATCTACATTTGCGATCCCGCATTTCACGACTGGCTCACGCCGGGGAAAGTCGAGTCCGTCATCCCCATCTTCCTGAAAATGATCCAGCAGGGTGAAAAGCTCGGCGCTGTCGTGCTCGATGAAGGCGACTGGTGGGATCTCGGCAGCCGCGCCGCCTATCTGGAGGCCCATCACGCCCTCGCCGCCTCGAGCCGCAACCCCGCGCCAGCGATCCATCCCAGCTCCCAGGTTTCCAGCGAAGCCACACTCACCGGCCTGAACGTCATCGGCCCCGACGCCATCGTCGAAGCCGGAGCGCAGTTGGAGGACTGCATCCTCTGGCCCGGAGCCCGGGTCACCAGTGAGGCCCGACTGAAGCAATGCATCATCCGCAGCGGCATAACTGTCACCGGCAGCCACGAAGGCGCGGACTTGTGAGCAAACAAGCCTTGCCTCCGCCCCAACTGCGGTCATAGCCTCCGCCTCCTTTTCCGGCTACCGCCCATGCCTCCCGAACACGAAGCCTTGCTCATCCTCACCCGCCAGCAGTTCCCCGAACTGGAGGGCGTGGACTGCGTGGTGGAGGCCATCCTCAAAGGCGGCTCTGACCGGCATTACTACCGCTTTGAGTGGGCTGGTGAAAAGCACCCGCCGATGGTGCTCATGGTCTATACTATGGCCCGACGCGACAACCCGAAGTTCGTGCCCGCCACACGCCGCCTTGCCGCGCTCGGTGTGAATGTGCCAGCGATCTACGCCTTTGATGAGCAGCGCCTCTTTGTCTGGCTCCAGGATCTGGGGCGCGACGACCTCCATGCCCACGGTGACGAGCCCTGGGAGCAGCGCCGCCCGCTTTACGAGGCCACTTTGCGCGAGGCGGCGAAGATCCACGGTGTCACGGCGGAAAGCCTCACCGCGGAGGAAATCGCGGCCATGGAGCCTGAGTTCAACGAAGGCATGTATGAGTGGGAGCAGAACTACTTCCTGGAGCACTTCGTCCACGGCCATCTCGGGCGTGAGGCGGATGCGCAAGGCGAAGCCCATGCGGCCCTGACCCAGCTCCGCCAGCGCCTGGCCCAGCTGCCGCGCTGCCTCGTGCATCGCGACTTTCAGAGTCAAAACGTCCTCATGCGTGATGGCTCTGCTTGGCTCGTCGATTACCAAGGTCTGCGCCCCGGTCTGGCGGAGTATGACCTCGCCTCGCTGCTCTTTGACCCGTATGTGACCATGAGCCGCAGTGAGCGGCATGACCTGCTCAGCTACTACGCCGAGCTGCGCGGGCTGAACCTGCCGGAGCTGCGGGAGGTCTTTTACCTCTGCGCCGCCCAGCGCCTGATGCAGGCCCTGGGTGCCTATGCGAACCTGTATCGGAACCAAGGCAAAACGCACTTCGAGCAGCACATCCCTGCCGGGGTGAGAAACCTCAGCATCGTGTGTGAAGAAGCCCCCGAGCTGGCACCGCTGCTCACGCTCTTCACCTGATCGGCCCATGCATGCCTTCCTACCCGCTGAAGGTTGCGCCGAGTTCCTCACGGATGAGCTGACGCGCTCAGAGGTGCAGGTCCAGCCGCCAGGACATCACGGCTTCGTCATCGCCGAGGCACTGCCGCCGCCGCTACTCGCCTTTGCCCGCCAGACACTGCCGGATGCCCGCGAAGTGCTCGGAGCCTCCATCAACGGCTGGGCGGATGCCATCATCGAGGCCATGCTCACCACGCTGGGCGACGACGATCCCTGGCAGCTCCACCTCTGGCCGCAGTATGGCGAAGGCCGAGCCGGGCATCACCGCTGCGAGCTGATCCACACCGCCTTCACCGAGCGGCTGAAAAAGCGCCGCCGCGTGCGCCTGAAGCACGAGCAGGCCCAGCTCTCTGCCAGCACCGCTCTCGTCCAAGCCGCGCTCACCGCCCCCGATGCCGGATTTGTCTCTGTGACCACCGCCGCACGCCGGCACGAGCTGCGAGCCATCGTCTCCGACTTCATCGCGGGTGAAATCCCGTACGCCGAGGACAAGGCCGCGCCTTCACGAGCCTTCGCGAAGGTTATCGAGGCCGAACTGCGCCTCGGGCAGAAGATCGAGCGCGGCCAGACCTGCGTGGATCTTGGCGCTGCACCAGGAAGCTGGACCTACGTCGCCATCCTGCGCGGAGCCAGCGCCATCGCCGTGGATCGCTCCGAGCTACGCGATGACCTCATGCGCAGCCCACGCCTCCATTTTCATCAGGGCGATGCCTTCAAATTCAAACCCGAGCAAACGGTCGATTGGCTGATCTGCGACATCATCGCCGCCCCGCAGCGCAGCATTGACCTGCTGCTGGAATGGCTTCGCGAGCAGCGCATGAGGCGCTTCATCGTCACCATCAAATTCAAAGGCAGCGACGAGTATCCCCTGCTCGATCAGCTCAAGCGCGAAGCCCCACCGCTCTGCTCCGACTTCCGCCTCACCCGCCTCTGTGCGAACAAGAATGAGGTCACGGCTTTTGGGATCAGCGCGGCCGAGCCGGGCTAGGGGGCCTCGGCATCTCAACAGCTATAGATGCGCACTGCTGGGGTGACGTGATCTTTTTGGATTCCAGCGGTCTTTGCCTTGTCGATGGCCTGGGGAGCCTGCATAAACGGCTCCATGTCTCCACAAAATTGTGCGGATGCTGGTCGGCTGCGCGTCCTCATCATCGTCGAAAACCTGCCCGTGCCGCTGGACCGTCGAGTCTGGCAGGAAGCCTGCGCTTTGCGTGATGCGGGGCATGAGGTGACGGTCATCTGCCCACAGATGCGCGGCTACACGCAGGCTGAGGAGGTGCTGGAGGGCATCCAGATCTACCGCCACTGGATCAGCGATGAAGCGCGGGGCATTCGCGGCTTCATCTTGGAATATGCCACGGCGCTTTGGGGGGAGCTGGGCTGTGCTTTGAAGGCTTGGCGGCGCACAGGGTTTGATGTCATCCATCTCTGCAATCCGCCGGATCTGCTCTTCCTCATTGCACTGCCATTTAAACTGCTCGGCGCTGTGAAGGTCATCTACGACGTGCATGATCTCTGGCCGGAGATGTTCGAGGCGAAGTTCGGGAAACGTGGGCTGCTTTACTGGGCGGTGCGCGTCGCGGAACGCTGCACGCTGGCGCTCGCGGATGCGGTGATGGCCACGAATCAAAGCGTGCTAGCTGCCGTGAAAGAGCGCGGGAAAAAGAGCGACGACGAAGTCTTCATCGTGCGCACAGCTCCGAATCAACTGAACACCGCCACGCCTGCCGACCCGGCTTTAAAGAAGGGGAAAAAGCACCTCGTCGGCTACATCGGCGTCATGGGGAACGCGGACGGCGTGCATTACCTGATCGAGGCTGCGCAGCACATCATCCAGACGCGGAACCGGCGGGACGTGCAGTTTCTGCTCATGGGCAGCGGCCCGGAGCACGAGGAACTGCTGCGGCTGCGTGATTCGCTCGGGCTGGCGGACTTCATCGACATGCCGGGGCGTGTGACGAATGAGTTCCTCTTCACCGGCCTGCAAACCATGGACCTCGGCGTCGCCTGCGATCCGATCAACGATTACAACGACCACTGCACCATGAACAAGACGCTGGAATACATGGCCTTCAGCAAGGCTCAGGTCATGTTCGGCACGCGCGAGGGGCGCTTCTCTGCTGGTGAGGCCGCCCATTACGTCATGGAAAACAGCGCCGAAAAGCTCGGCGATGCCATTTTGGACCTGCTCAATGATCCTGCCCGCCGGGAGCAGATGGGCCGCCTCGGCCATCACCGCCTCAGCACCGAACTGAGCTGGGAAAAGAGCGTCCAGGAGCTGCTGAAGACTTATGCGCGGGCGATGGGCTAGCTAGAAGGGCACAAAAAAGGCGCGCTGGTCGAGAGCGCGCCTTCTTTGAGAATCGGAACTGATTACTTCTTCCGGCGGGTCACACGGACGCCCATTTTGCCAGCGAGAGGATTCGGGGATTGTTGGCCGTGCATCCAGTAGCTCGCCCCTGGTTCATCGGTGTTCGCTGGTGTGTTGCGGTCGAGCAGGCCTGGAGGCTCATTGCTGTTATCCCGTGTCAGAGCACCGAGAAGGCCGTCGGATTCCACCGTCTTTGGCTGGCTGGGAGTGTCTGAGGCCGGTGGGGGATTGTCCACCTGCACGCGGCGGTAGGAGACGCCCATCTTGCCAGCGATGGGGGAGGCATTGTTTGCCGAGTACTTGCGGCCGTCGTTTTCACCACTGCTGCAGCTCATGAGGGCGGCAGTGACGAGGAGAAGAAGCGTGGATTTGATCATCGGGGATGCTGGTTGGTTGGGCTGAGTGGGGGAGGCGATGGTTCAAGGCAGGACAGCATTTGGAGAATCGACAAAGAAGTCCTTGAGCTCGTCCTCCGTGCTGTTGGTGCGGATGCCTTCGAGACGGCGGCGGCTGCCACGATCCGTGCGGGGGCTGTTGGCAGTGCGCTCGATGAGGTCCGTGATCACAGGTGCGGCGACCACGGCGCTGGCAGCCAGAAGCGTGAGGGAGATGATGTTCGATGAGCTGCGGCTCATGCCACGGCCAAACAAGATGCCCAGCGCACAACCAGCAGCGGCGGGGGCGATGACATTGGCATAGGTTTCGTAGCGGCTTTCAGCAGAGGTTTCAGGAGGCATGACGAGCAAACGATAGCAGATCCGCACATTCTCCAAAGTGGAATTTGCCCCTATGCGTGAATGCCGCCATTATCTGCACAATGACCCCCGAGACGAATTCCCGATATGCACTCATCCTCGCCGGCGGCAGCGGCCAGCGTTTCTGGCCCATCAGCCGCGATGCTCTGCCCAAGCAATTGCTGAAGCTCTTTGGCGACAAAACCCTGCTGGAGATGACCGTGGAGCGGCTCGAAGGCCTGGTGCCCAAGGAGAACATCCTCATTTTGACCAACAAGCAGCAGGAGGCCGGTGTGCGGGCGCTGCTGCCTGATCTGCCAAAGGAAAACATCGTGGCCGAGCCTGAGAAGCGTGACACGGCCCCGGCCATCGCCCTGGCCGTCGGCTGGGTGGTGGCTCGTGATCCAAACGCCACCATGATGGTGCTGCCGGCGGATCATTTGATCCAAAATCGCGCTGAGTTTCAGCGCGTGCTCACCACGGCGATGCAGGCGGCCGAGGCAGGGAATGCACTGGTCACGGTGGGCATCAAGCCGACCTGGCCATGCCCAAGCTACGGCTACGTGGAGCGCGGCCGCCGCGCCTCACTCCCAGGTGTGGAGGGGAATGGGATTTACGAAGTCATCCGCTTCCGTGAGAAGCCGAATCCAGACCTCGCCGAGCACTTCATCAACCAGGGCACCTTTACCTGGAACGCCGGCATGTTCATCTGGACGATCCCAGCCATTTTCAGCGAGCTGAGCCGCCACTGCCCGGCGCTGGCGGACTTCGTGTCCGAACTGCGTGGGTCGAAGGACTTCGCCGCCACGGTGAGCAGGCAATTCGCCAAACTGCCGAAGCTAAGCATCGACTACGCGCTCATGGAGAAAGCCTCCCGCGTGCTGAATGTGGAGGCCACCTTTGACTGGGATGACGTGGGGAACTGGACCAGCGTTGGCCGTTATTTAAAAAGTGATGACGACGGCAACCAGCACAACTGCGCTCTCTCCCAGATCGGCGCGGCGAATAATCTGGTCTTCACCCAGACAGGCCAGCATGTGGCGCTGCTCGGGGTGCAGGATTTGATCGTCGTCTCCGCCGGAGACGCCCTGCTCATCACCAGTCGGGCTCATGCGGAGAACATCAAGAAGCTCGCGGATCAACTGCCCAAAGAGCTGCGTTGAGAAACTGGCGCAGTTTTAAGCTGTAATTCACTGCCGGATTTCCGGTATAGATTCATGCAGGATTTCTGCCTTCTCATGAATCTCTTTTTTCATAATCAGCGCCTGCTGAGTTGTCTTTTCCTCAGTGCCTTGCCAGCCCTGGGGCAGACCAGCGGCCTACCTCAGGCAGATGTGGCCCGGCAACAAACGGTGGCGCAGGGAGCGTGGGGAAGTCTGCTGAATAAGGAGGACGATGACTCTGAGGCGACTGCCCCCGCTGCTGCACCAAAGATGGCTGGCGATGATGAATATGGTGAACAGCGCATCCTGCTGCGCCGGGCGAGCTGGGCACCGTGGAGCTTCGAGGCGGATGTGGAGGCGCTTTGGACAGACAACGTGGCGCTCTCACGCGACCATGCGGAGTCTGACAGCTACCTGCGCACGGGCGTGCGTGCAGGCTACTCGAACCGCGTGGTGGGAAATCTCTTCTTCAACGCAGGCCTGGACTACCACACCGTCCGGCACAGCGAGTTCACGGATCTGGACTTCGATCTGCTGCGCGGGGACCTAGGGCTGATGTACATGCTGCCAAAGCTGCAGGATACCTTTCTCGTCACACGCTACAGCTATTACAGACTCACTGAGGCTGGGTTCGGGACACCGCTCTATGAAGACCACATCGCCAGCCTGGGATTGCAGAAGGTGTGGAAGATCTCACGCGGACAGCAGATCTTCGCGGGAACCTATGCCGACTGGAGTACCGCACCGGAGCCCTGGGGGGCTGGACGGCATGAATACAGCCTCTTCACTGGCTGGAAGCTGCGCCTGACCGAGGCTCTGACCGTGCAGCTCAGCTATCGCGGCGCACGCTATCTTTACCGCACCGGCGAGCGACAGGACTGGAACCACGTCATGCTCGCCGGAGCCACTTATGCTTTCACTGACTGGCTGCGCGCTGGCGTGACGAGCAGCTACACCGTGAACCGTTCCTCTGGCGCTGCCTTTGATTATCAGAACTTCATCGTCGGTGCCGGACTCACGGCGCATTGGGAATTTTAATTGCATGAAAACGCACTCCATTCTGTTCTTCGGCTACGCCGCTGTGCTGGCCTGTGCGGACGTGCGCGCCGCCACAGTGGAAGCGGTGAAAGGCGGTGCCTCGGCAAAGACGGCGCAGTCGCTGCCTCCAGGCTCCTCTTTTGGCACGAAGAAATCCAGCCAGAGCCAGATCCGGCTGGACAAAGGATTCGTCAGGCTCGGCTCGAACTCCCAGCTCCAGGTGGGGAAGGACGATCAGGTGAATTTGAAGGAGGGCGTGATGATGGTGGGCAGCGATGGCGCGAAAAAGCGCCGCTCGGTGAAGGTCACGGCACCCGGCTATCAATTTCAAGTTCAGGGCACCGCACTCATCGCCTACCAGCCAGGCAGTTACATCAAAATCACTGTGCTGGAGGGGCGCATCCGGGTGGCGCTGCAATCCCTGCTCGGCGAGTTCATTACCCTAGATGCCGGACAGATGCTGGTGATCAATCCGGCGGACAGCCGTCTGCCAGATCCGGTCGAGGTGGATCTGAATCGGTTGGTCACGACCTCGGTGCTGACGGCTGGCAGTCTCGGCCCGCCGCCGACTGATCCTTTCATTCAGGCCAGTGTCGTGGAGCAGAGCGCGGACATGGGCGGAGGGTTCATCACCCGCACACCTTTTGCCCTGAAGGGAGCCTCTCCCGAGGTCACCGTTTTCCAGCTCGTGAATGATCTGGATGATCCGAATGCCGTCGTTCCGACGCAGAATTTTATTCCTCCGGGCAACAACTCCACCACGCTCTCAGATACCATTATTAGCCGACGTGGGGCCAAGACCCAGACTTTGCAGGTCAATTTGCGCAGCATTCCTGAAGATGATGGCAGCACTACTTTGCCCTCTGTGAGCGGCACTGTGAGCGTGGACGCAGATGTCTTCGGGGCCTCACCGCAAACGCTGCTCATCAAGGCCGATGACACACTGCTGGTGAAGCCTGACGCAAACGTGAGCACTCCGGCAAACACCGCCCTGGATTTCAATGCCAAAGCTCTG
Organism: Verrucomicrobiaceae bacterium; assembly: GCA_021151605.1. Classification (GTDB taxonomy): domain Bacteria; phylum Verrucomicrobiota; class Verrucomicrobiia; order Verrucomicrobiales; family Verrucomicrobiaceae; genus Prosthecobacter. Next base: position 7,854 of record JAGKWZ010000012.1, on the reverse strand, counting down.
GACATCCAGAAGGCCCAACTGAAGGCCGGGAATGGGCAGGCTGCTTCCGAAAGCATCAGCCTGATCGCCTACGGCCGGGACAGCACTCGGGAGTTCGACTTGAGCGTCAAAAATCAAACCACGATCGAAGGAGGGACCGTGAGGATGAATGGTGCCAAGGGCGGCGGACAGCAGCGAATCGGCATCGACAACAGCACTGTCACCGCACCGAGAGGCATCACGATTGGCAAAGCGGTGGCACCTTCGACCATCACGGTCAGGAATTCGTCGCAGCTGTTGGCGCTGGCTGGGAGCATCACGTTTGATTCCGGCGGCAAAGCCATCCTCGTGGATAACTCAACCCTCCGTGCAAACGAAACCACGGGGCAGATCGTTCTCGATGCTGGCGAGGCGGGCGGAACCCTGACCCTGCGGGATGCGAACCTGAATGCCGATGTCATCAAAGCACGCGGACACAGCGCCAGCGGAGACGCGGTGATTATTGATGGCGGCTCCTTCGTGGCGCGCACGGTGCTGAAATTCTACGCCGCCGGAGCCTCGATGCTTCGCTTCCGCGGCAATGTTGTGATCGAGAGCCCGCACTCCATTTTTTCGGCTCAAACAGTTCAGGTGGACCTCGGGGGCAGCGTGACCTCTAACGGCTTCGTGGATGTCTTCGTGAACTCCGGCCAGGACAACTTCAACAAGCCCGGCTTCGGCACCCTCACGACCCAGACCCGTGAGTTTCCAGCGGGCAAGGCTCCGAATGTGTTGCCGTTCGATTCGCCCGCCCGGCCAGCGTTTTAGACCTAATTTGCACCTGCTGGACCAGCCTTATGAAACATCAAAAAGCACTACAGACAGCCGTCATCGGACTCATCATCGCGCTTGGGTGGATCCTCACGGATCGTCCGCCTCGGCTGAAAAGAGCGGTCGTGGAGAGATCACAGCCCGCGATGTCCATCGCGGCGATTTCTGTGCCATCATCACCAGACCCCGCGCCTCTGTCCCAGGTCACAGAGGTTCAGGCGAACGCCTTCGATGCCTTGATCGCTGCCGGGAAACTGGAAAGGCGAGAGGCGCGGATGTTTGAGGCACAAACCTGGGAGCCGGAACTGCGTAAGTCACTCGATCTCGGCACCTCGGTGCCTCTGCGGCGGGTGAGCGAAGTTTATGAGGTGCCCGAGTTTCCGTATCATCGTGTCCGCGTGGATCGGGTCTATCGCACGGACCGGCAGGCATCTGTCATAGCGGCGGGCGTCAGCACGCCGACGAAGGATGATGGCAAAGCAGCCCCAGTCACGGAACGCTCACGCCTTATGGCACCAGGAGAACTGCTCTGGGAGACAGCGATGGTGGCGGATCATGTGATGGTGCAGACGGAGGCAGGTGTGACCCGTGAGCGACTCCATCGCGCGCTTCCAGCCAAGACGCGCATTCGCGATCAGATCACCCATGGCGGCCTCTATTTGGTGGAAGTGCCAGCCGAGGGTGAGAGGAGCCTTGAGCGAGCTGTGCTGGCGCTCAGCAATATCAAGGATGTGGTGAAGTTCGCCGAACCTGACTTCTTCATGAGCGGTTCGGACACCACGCCGAATGATCCACTCTATGCCATTGCCCCAGGCCCGCAGTGGCATCTGCCAAAGATCATGGCACCGCGTGCCTGGGATGTGATTAAGCAGCCCAAAACGCCCGCCGATGCCGAAAGCACGGTCGTGGCCGTGGTGGACACGGGAGTGGACTACACGCATCCCGATCTGGCCCCCAACCTGTGGACGAACCCGAACGAGATCGCGGGCAACGGCCAGGACGACGATGAGAACGGCAAGATCGACGATGTGCGAGGTTGGGACTTCATTGGCCAGAGCACTGTGCAGACGACGATCGTTCAGGACAATGACCCGATTGACGACAGCGGCCATGGCACGCATGTGGCGGGGATCATCGGAGCAGTGGGAAACAACGCGTTGGGAGTCAGCGGCGTGTGCTGGGGCGTGAAGATCCTGCCTCTGCGCATCATCAAGAAAGTTGGCACGGGAACCTACGGCACCTACAGCACTGCCCTGGGAGCGCTGGATTACATCAAGACGCTGAACCGCAACGGACGAGTCGTGGCGGTGGCAAACCATAGCTGGGGAGGCAGCGGCTACAGCCTAGCGATGCTGAACTCGATCAACAACCCCGTTGCAGCCCCAGATCCGCTGCCTGGAGGGATCACCAGCACCTTCCTCAAAGATGTGAATCAACTCAACGTTGGTGGTACCATCACTGAGCAGGCAAAAATCAAAACGGGTATGACCATCACGGGCACCGGTATCCCGGCAAGCACGTTGGTCACCATCGTGAACGGCAGCACCATTACACTGAGCAACTACACAACAGCGGCACGGACGAATCAACCGCTGAACTTCAGCAATCCAGTTCGACCCAAGACTTATGGGGTGGTCCACGTAGCCGCAGCGGGCAACAGCCGGTTCAACAACGACCGTCTCCCCACTTACCCTGCCAGCATCCCCAGTGGCTTCATGCTCAGCGTGGGAGCCACGGATTTGAGCGATAACGCAGCCGTGTGGGCTGGCACGGCAGGCAGCAACTACGGAAGGTTGACTGTGGATCTCTTCGCACCCGGAAGCAGCATCTTGAGCACAAAGCTAAAACTACCGGCTGACTCCGGTTACGGATATGAAAGCCGCAACGGCACCAGCATGGCCGCACCACAGGTGGCAGGAGCCGTGGCACTGCTACGAATGTGGCAGCCCCAGCTCACCGAACTCCAAGCACGGCAGATCGTCATCGAAAATACCGATGTGCTTACCGTATTGAAGGACAAATGTGTGGGCGGAGGCAGGTTGAATGTGGCAAAGATGGTGGATAAGCTCTACCAGCCCATCCTCACCGGCTCGGGTGGCTCCAGTGGGGGAACTGGCACTGTTTCGCAAGCTCTCAGCAGCAGTGTAGCGCTTCTGGGAAGAGTGGCTGTCTGTCGCTTTGCCTACCAGACGCATGTCCTGGCGATCCAGCAGGGGGAGGTCTGGGCTTGGGGGTATGGTTATAGAGGACTTCTAGGTGGCAACCAAAACGTCGGAGGGCCAGCACAGACCCCCGGCAGCTACCGGCCCGTGAAGGTGCCCTTGATTGATGACGCGACGATGGTCGCCGCGAAGGAGATCCGCTCATGGGCTTTAAGAAGTGACGGCACGGTCTGGGTCTGGGGAAATGGCAACGCAACACCTCAGCCGATCTCCGGTCTCACGGATGTGGCTTGGCTGACGGGCGGTTATGTGGTCAAAACCGATGGCACCGTATGGAACATTTCCGGTCCGGCAAATCCTCCGACCCAAGTCGCTGGATTGGATGAGATCATTATGGTAGCCGACGGCAGCATCCACGCATTGGCACTACGCACCGACGGTAGTGTTTGGGCCTGGGGAAGCCGCACAAACGGGAAAGTCGGCGACGGCCAAACCTCGGGAAACGCCACCACCCCCGTCATGGTCATTGGCCCAGGCGATGTGCGCTTTGTGGCCGCTGGAGGCAACGATTCATACGCAGTCAAAGATGATGGCAGTGTGATGTACTGGGGGCAGCCCACCCAGTTCTCGCAGGTTTCTGTGCCCACACCGATGCTCGGATTGCAGGGGGTGGTATGTCTTTCATCCACAAGCAGGGCAGCCGTGGCTGTGACGATTGAAGGAAGGATACTGACCTGGGGAGATGGAACCGCTGGGGCGCTCGGCATCGGCGTGGACACATCCACTTTTTCCTTTGCTGAGGTTTCACTGCCTCCAGGGGAGGGTGGTGCGGTCTTCTGCACCTCTGGCAGTGATTTTGGCAGCGGTGGAAGCATGGCCATCATTACCGATGACGAGTCCATCCACATGTGGGGAAGCAACAACTCTGGCTGCCTTGGACAGGGCATGGGGCCGTATCGGGCAGGAGTGTCGGAACTGGCGGCTCCGGGATCATATGTTTCCATTCATGCATCAAACGGGCATGCCTTTGTCATCGATGGTGAGGGGCGGCAGTTCGCTTGGGGGCTGGGTTACGGCCAGACCCCTGCGGCACCTGCAGGCTATCCCGTCATGGTCGAAGTCCGTGCAAACCCCCATGTAAAAATAGGACGCACCGGAACCGGACAGGTTTACACCTGGGCACAATCAAACTCGCAAGGCCAGTTGGGCCGCTTCCCCCCGCCATACAACACACCCGGTCTAGTAACCGCGCTGCCCTTGCCAGCAACCTCTGTTTCCGCAGGTGGTGGAGTACGTGGATCTCCGTTCTGTCTGGCGGCACTGAGTGATGGGAGTGTCTGGGCCTGGGGTTACAATCAAAACGGTCAGCTCGGAGATGGAACCGCGACGAATCGTAGCGTTCCCGTTCAAGTTCCGGGGCTGTCTTCGGTGGTGAAAGTCTTTGCGGCGGATACGCACTCCATGGCCATCAAGTCTGATGGCACTCTCTGGGCCTGGGGGAGCAATGATTACGCTCAGCTGGGAGATGGGACCAACATTGAGCGATGGTCTCCCGTTCAGGTGACTGCGCTTTCAGATGTGGCGCAGGTTACTGACACAGGAGGCCTACTTAGCATCGCCCTCAAGAATGATGGCACGGTCTGGGACTGGGGCGGGAGCGCCTTCAGAACGGTTCCTCAACAGGTCACGGGCCTGCCGCCAATTGTCCGCATCAGTGATTCTGGTCGCACCCAACCCTATCTCATCGCCAACACAGGGAGATTGTGGACCTATCGCAACTATGGACTTCAGACCGATCCGGGTTTTCAAGCGGAGTACGATATTTCCCCCTACCCGATCGCGGGTGTCAGTGGTGTCGTGCAAGTGCAGTGCAACGGCTGCGTCTTCGCCCTCAAAAATGACGGCAGCCTCTGGCTGATACCAACCAATTACCCAGCCTATGCTGAGGCCGGGGATGGGCTGGCATGGTCCAATCTACCGGTGGAGGTGCTAGGCTTATCTGGTGCTTCTAACACCCTCTCAACCATGGGCACGGGCGCATCGGCGGATTCTTGGCAGCTTTCCTTCTTCTCTCTTCTGGAGGTGCTTGATGACAGTATCATAGCCGACACTGCCGATCCCGACGGCGACGGCATCGAAAACCTCCTCGAATATGCCCTGGGTCTCGATCCTCGTGAGAAAGACATCTCTGGCTTGCCAACGGCACGCACGGACCTCCTGGCCTCGGAGGCGCAAAGTGAGGGCCTGAACAGCCAAGTGCATCTCTTCAGCACCCCGACCGTCGATCTCACCAGTGGGAAGCGCTATTTGGCCTACACGGTGAATCGCAACGATGGCATTCGGCAGGACATTGATTACCTCGTGGAGGTTTCTGATGACTTGGAAACCTGGAACAATGGTGATCCGCACACCGTCAAAGTGCTCGACACGGCGGAGGTGCTTGAGGTTTACTCGGCCACTTCCCTGGACGATGCGCCGCGTCAGTTCATGCGCCTGCGCATTCAGAGGAAGTAATGCCGTTGATTCGCTGTCACGATGTCATTGATGATGAAAACAGGCTTTGGACTCTTTGCCGCACTGCTTCTGGGCATGGTCTTCCTGGCTGTGCGTCAGCGGGATGAAGCAATCCCAAATGAGCGGGCACGGACGAGCAAAGTGAACCCCCAAGCGGCTGTGCCAAGCACATCGAGGCAGTCTCAAAAAGTTGTTCCCGAAATCAAGTCGATGGCCGCTGGTAACTTGATGCCAACGTCCTTTGATGCCTTGATCGCAGCTGGGAAGCTGGAAAAGCAGGAGGCACGAATGTTCGAGGCACAGACGTGGGAGCCGGAGTTGCGTAAGTCACTCGATCTCGGACCCTCCGTGCCGCTGCGGCGGGTGAGCGAGGTCTATGACGTGGCTGAGTTTCCCTATCACCGTGTGCGCGTGGATCGGGTCTATCGCACAGACAGGCCGCAACAAGTTGTGGACATGGCAGCGAAGGATGAAGACAAAGTCGCCTCCGCCGAAAAGTCGCGCATCTCGCCCCCTGGAGAACTGCTCTGGGAAACGGCCATGGTGGCGGATCATGTGATGGTGCAGACAGAGGCTGGTGTGACCGGTGAGCGACTCCATCGTGCGCTTCCAGCCAAGACGCGCATCCGTGACCAGATCACCCAGAGCGGTCTCTATTTGGTGGAAGTGCCAGCCGAGGGCGAGCGCAGTCTCGAACGGGCGGTTCTGGCTCTGGGGAAACTCGAAGATGTGGTGAAGTTCGCCGAGCCTGACTTCCTCATGAGTGGTGCGGATACCACGCCGAATGATCCGCTCTATGCCGGTGCCCCAGGCCCGCAGTGGCATCTGCCAAAGATCATGGCACCACGCGCCTGGGACGTGATCAAGGAACCCAAGACACCTGCGGATGCCGAAACCACCGTCGTGGCCGTGGTGGACACGGGAGTCGATTACACGCATCCCGACCTTTCCCTCAACCTGTGGACGAACCCGAACGAGATTGCGGGCAACAATCTGGACGACGACGAGAACGGCAAGATCGACGACGTGCGTGGCTGGGACTTTATCGGCCAGAGCAGTGTGCAGTCCACGATCATCCAAGATAACGATCCGATGGATGACAGCGGTCACGGGGCACGGGTTTCAGCCAGGCGATGCTCAATGCGATCAACAATCCCGTGGCGGCACCTGACCCGCTGCCAGCAGGGATCAAGAGCACCTTCGCTAAGGATGCGAACCAACTGACGCTCACCGGGACCGGGACAGAACAGGCCAAGATCAGGAGCGGTATGACGATCACGGGCACAGGCATCCCGAAAGGAACTCTGGTGACCATCGTGAGCGGGAATTCAGTCACCCTCAGCAATTACACGACGGTGGCGCGCACGAGTCAGGCCCTGGCGTTCATCAACCCAGTCAGGCCGAAACCCTACGGCGTGCTGCATGTGGCGGCGGCGGGGAACAGCCGCTTCAACAATGACCGTCTGCCGACCTATCCGGCGAGCATTCCCAGTGGATTCGTGCTCAGCGTGGGTGCCTCAGATGAAAATGATGCCGTGGCGCAGTGGCAGGGACTGGCGGGGAGCAATTTCGGGCGACTGACGGTGGACCTGTTTGCTCCAGGTTCGGCGGTGTGGAGTGTGAAATGGAAACAGCCTGCTGAGCTGGACTACGGTTACGAAAGCCGGGATGGCACGAGCATGGCGGCACCGCAGGTGGCTGGAGCGGTGGCGCTGCTGCGGATGTGGCAGCCGGCTCTCACGGAAAGCCAGGCGCGGCAGATAGTGATCGATCAGGTGGATGTGGTGCCGACGCTGGCAGGCAAATGCATCAGCGGAGGGCGGCTGAATCTGGCCCGGATGGTGGACAAACTTTATCAGCCGATCCTCACTGGCAGCGGTGGCAGTTCCAGTGGCGGCAGCCTGAGCACCAAGGCGCTGACGGCAGGCCTGGGCGTGACGGGAAGGGCCGCCAAGGGGGAGGAACATACTCTGGTCATTCAGGAAGGCTCCGTCTGGGCCTGGGGCTCCAACGGGTATGGGCAGCTGGGACCCAACGGCCCGGCTTTTGACACTTTCATGAATGCGGAAACGACAGCGGCTAGTGCCACTCCGCTCATTGTGCCGAGCCTGGAGAGTGTGGCGATGGTGGCGGCAGCGTGGAGGACTTCGTTTGCGCTGAAGGCAGACGGTTCGGTGTGGGCTTGGGGCGATGCGCACCTTTTTGGCCTGCCGCGCGCCGATCATGATGTGCCGCCTCAGCCAGTGCCCCAGCAGGTGATGGGCCTCTGGGATGCAGCGAATCCAGGACCACAGGCCGTCTGGATTTCGGCGAGTGCGGGGGGCGGTGGCGGGCATGTGCTGGTGGCGAATGAGGATGGCTCACTCTGGGCCTGGGGTGACAACAGCAA
>JAGKWZ010000471.1 GCA_021151605.1 Verrucomicrobiaceae bacterium | reverse complement strand
GGAGACAACTCAATGCACTGTGCCTGCTGGATTTACATGCAATACCAATGCCGGGGGACTCTACATCGAACTTCAGAGGACGGCCTCAGACCGGCGATGCTACTGGATGAATACTGGCGCAGAGACTCAGCCGAGTGTTTCAGGCGTGACCTTTGTGGAAATTAGTATTGCCAACGATGATAGTGCCGCCAGCATTGGAGACGCACTGGCAAACGCAGCGACGGCAGATGGGTTTAGCTGCACAAATGATTCGGCAGGCACCATCACTCTGACATCCACCGATGCGGGTGCGTGGACAAATGCAGGGGGCACACTAGGGAGCATTAGTGTGACAATCGAAGGCCGCGATGCTGCAACACCTCCCTCTGGTGATGGAATCAATGCCACCCGCCAAATTTCAGGCACGGTCGGAACATCTAAGGAGGACTTGGCAGCTCTGGTAGCGGCAGCCATCGATGACTGGGCGAAGCACAGCACCAGTTTTGTCGGTGCTGTAATCACGATTAGTGACAATGCCAATGGCACCCGCGAAGATGCGGCTACATTCACCGATTTGTTAAGTGTCACTGTCACCCAACAAGGCACATGATTAAGCATTCAACAATATGAGCCAATTAGTACAGAACCGCATCTTGGTCATTTTAGGTGTGATTACCGCTTCTGCGACGGTGATCATCCAGGTAATGAGTGTCGGAGAACTGAAGGGCCAAATACAAACGGTCATCCAGCACCATGGGCAGGCTCTCGACCAGCATAGCACTGCAATCACCAAGCACGGCGAAGAGATTGCGGAGATCAAAGGAAAGCTCCACGGCATCGCGTCCCAAGTCGGCAAGGTGCCTGGAAAGGTAGCGGAAAGAATGACTCAACTCGAATAAGTTTTCGGGCGGTTGCCCACTTCAAAGACACAAACCACACAATCCATGAAAAAAATCATCGATTACACTCTCAATCGCCTCGCTGAGGCCTCCACATGGCGCGGAATCACGTTTTTGATCACCGCGCTCGGCATTGGTCTGAACCCTGAACAGGTGGCGGCTATTACGACACTTGGGCTTGCCGTCGTTGGCACGATCAACGTCTTCAAAAAAGACGCTCATTCTCCTGACGCTTGAACATCTTAGCCGTCATCACTGCGGCGTTCACGGCCTGGGCAGCATGGTGTAAAACCGCTGCTATCCGTGAGCGCCGCGAACTACGCATTGAAGCACGCAATCTCCGACATGAAATCCTCCAAGCTGCTACTGCTGGCAATTCTCCTTTGCTTGGTGAGCTGCAAGACGCCCTCGCCGAAAACCAGCGAGATCGTGCGGCTTTACAGCCTGCCGCCAGTGCTCCGCGTGAGTAAAGGCGCAGAGATACTTACGGCGGACGGCATTGTCGTCGTGCCAGCGGACACCCTGCTGCACTCCCACGGATCTTACATGGAGCAAGTACAGCGCGCTATCCGCCCATGATTTCGATTCTCCTCGACTGCTTTGTCCTTGTGCTACTGCTCGTGGTCGCGCTCGTCATGGAGATCGCTATTCAAATCGTCGTGACCGTTCGCCAGATTAAAAACTTCCTGCTCTCCTTTCTCGAATGACTATCACCGCTGACCATTTTCTTGCCACGGCAGAGCGCATTCCAGTACCTGGAGGCTCCAAGATGGACGTGCGGAGGTTCCTCGTGCTCCATTTCACGAGTGGGGCCTCGGCAAAGTCTTCCATCGACTTTTGGCGCTCGACTGCTGCGCAAGGTGCCTGCGCTCACATCGTCATCGACCGCAATGGCACCGTTTATCAATGTCGCCCTTTTAACAAAACTTGCGGCCATGCCGGGAAAAGTCAGTGGGCTGGATTTGATGGACTCAACTCTTGCTCCATCGGTATCGAGCTGGCAAACGCCGGAGATAATGCCCCGCTCGCTAAACGGTGGACCAAGTTGCCGCTCGTCACCGCCAAACACAAGAATGGTGGAAAGGAGACAGAGTGGGAAGCCTACCCGGAGGAGCAGCTCCGAGCCTGTGAAGAGGTGGCGAAAGCGCTCGTGGAACGCTACAAGCTCGACGATGTCGTCGGTCATGAGGACATTGCGCCGACTCGTAAAAATGACCCCGGCCCTGCTTTCCCTATGCAAAGACTGCGTGAAGCCTGCGGCTTCGAAGGATTACCCTCTGCGTGACGCGACACACCCCCGCGTTGACATTTAGCCAGAAAACCCCAAGATAACGCTCTCGATAAGCTAACCAGCACTACCTCACTACCTCCATGAAAACGCTCTTATTCATCATTTCCGCCGCTCTTCTGTGGAGCGGTGCTGTACACGGCCAGTTCAGTCCAAATATCACCGACGGGCGCGGCGGCCTCAGTTATGCAGCTACGATTCGCACGCTCACGAGCAGCGGTGCCATCAACAAGACTGACCACACGATTCTGGCGAATGCCACCTCGGGCAACCTGACGGTGACTCTTCCGGCCATTCGCGACAAGTGGCAGGTGCTTGTGATCAAAAAGACCGATAGCAGCACCAACTATGTCCGCATCAATCCATCGGGCTCCGACACCATCGACGGCTTCGCCAATTACTTGCTTGTGAGGCAAAACCAAACGGTGACGCTCCAAGCAGCCAATGATACAAGCTGGAAGTTGCTCAGTCCTGGCGCGGGAAATGTGACCAAGATCTCACTGGGCACGGTGGCGAACGATGCGACAAACGCGACGGTAACGTCAGTAAACATGAAAGTGGGAGCCTACACCATCGCGGCCCAGCCTGATGTTCCACGAAATATCACGGTGACGCATACAGCCGTTTCGACCGTGGACACGCTCGGCACCATTGTTATCGTAGGCACTGATTACCTGGGCGAGTCACTTACCGAGACGCTGACACCGTCCAACGGCATAACTGTGGCAGGAACCAAAGCTTTCAGATCGATCACGAGCATTACCGGCGTCGGCTGGGTGATCCAGGCTGGAAATGACACCGTGGTGCTTGGGCGCGGGTCGTTGATCGGCTTACCCATAATCCTACCTTCTGGAGCTGGAGCTGCTTTGGGTATCCTCGGCACTACGGCTGCGGCAAAAGCGACGACGGGCGGCACGCTTCCTACTTCGACAGTCGCGGAGGCCGATGGC
>JAGKWZ010000119.1 GCA_021151605.1 Verrucomicrobiaceae bacterium | reverse complement strand
TGCCCGTGGGGGCTGGCAGGCCGGAGGGGGGTGGCAAAGCAGAGCCCAGGTCAGCAGGGATCGAGACCTTTCCATTGCAGCCAGGGCAGCGGACGATCTTGCCGGCCATTTCAGGCTCGATCATGAGCTGCGTTTCACAGGTGGGGCATTTGAGTTTCACGTCGTGGAGTCCGTTGGGAGTTGAGAGATGGGAAGGGCTGCTGAGAAGGCAAAAGTCATACAAGCGGAATGCTCAGGCTACGACAAACCCTTTTCTGCTGTGAATACGGGCTTTTGGCATTTTTATTGGGTCGCCAGAGGAAAGCTGCCCGTTCGAGCAACTCCACGGGTATTTCACCACTAGTCGTTGTGAAAATTTGCACCTCTCGTTTTTGGGAACGGATCGGTGGAGGTGAGGTAATCTCTAGACCAAATCCCCCGGCGGCGACGTTTTGAACGTGAGTCTCCTGTCTTGACTCTTATCTCGCCCCCATTGACCTTTCCCGCTCGCATGTCAGACACGCCCGCCTCCTCACCCACTGATTCCTCCATCCCTGATCAGGAAACCATCGCCAAATCTGCCTCGTGGGTTCCGCCGCTGCGTGCGGAGATCGCCCGGGTGCTTGTCGGCCAGACGCATCTGGTGGATCGCCTGCTCGTGGCGCTTTTGACGAATGGTCACGTCTTGCTCGAAGGCGTGCCCGGCTTGGCGAAGACACTCGCGGTGCGCACGCTCTCCAGCGCGCTGCACACGAGCTTCAAGCGCATTCAGTTCACTCCTGACCTCCTGCCCGCCGACGTGGTGGGCACGATGGTCTATATGCCGAAGGACGGCACTTTCACCCCACGCCTCGGACCTATTTTTGCCAATCTGGTGCTGGCGGATGAAATCAACCGTGCTCCTGCCAAGGTGCAGAGTGCCCTGCTGGAAGCCATGCAGGAGCGCCAGGTCACCATCGGTGATACGAGCTACAAGCTGCCTGACCCCTTCATGGTGCTGGCCACTCAGAACCCCATCGACCAGGAAGGGACCTACACGCTGCCAGAAGCGCAGCTCGACCGTTTCCTGCTGAAGGTGCGCGTGGATTACCCGACGCCAAGCGAGGAACGCCAGGTGCTGGATGCCATGGCCACGAGCGCTCCGAAGCTGGATGTCAGCCAGATCATTGAGGCCAAAGACATCGTCGCTAGCCGCCAAATCGTGAACAAGCTTTATATGGATGAGAAGATCCGCGACTACATCGTGGCCATCATTCACGCCACGCGTAATCCTGGCCCCATCGCGCCGCATCTGAAGCTGCTTATCCGCTGCGGTGCCTCTCCACGTGGCACCATCAATCTCGCCCTCGCAGCGAAAGCCTACGCCTTCCTGGCCGGTCGTAATTACGTGACACCGCAGGACATCAAGGACCTGGCCCCCGACATCCTCCGCCATCGTATCCTACTGAGTTACGAAGCCGAGGCGGAAGGAGTGACCAGCGAGGATGTGATCAAGCAACTCCTCGATAAACTGCCGGTTCCGTAATAAACGCAGCTTCACCCATCCGAACGAAAACGATTCGGCTGAACTCCACGCATGTCTGCGAAACCAGAAACCGAAGACGAACGCCTCACGCGCATCCTCAAGCGCGTGCGGAAGATCGAGCTGATCACACGAGGCATCGTGAAGGAGACGCTTGGCGGCGCTTATCACTCGCGATTCAAAGGGCAGGGGATCGAGTTCGATGACTTCCGTGAATACCAGCCCGGGGATGACGTGCGCTTCCTGGACTGGAATGTCACGGCGCGCATGAACGAACCTTTCGTGCGCAAATACATCGAAGAGCGCGAGCTGACCGTGATGCTCGTCGTCGATGTCAGCGGCTCAGGTGACTACGGCAGCCATGAGGACAGCAAACGTGAACGAGCGGCCGAGGTCGCGGCGGTGTTTGCCTTCAGTGCAGTGCAAAATCAGGACAAGGTGGGCCTGATTCTCGTCTCCGATCAGATCGAGCATTACCTGCCTGCTCAAAAAGGCAACTCCCATGCCCTGCGCTGCCTGCGAGACATCCTGAACCATCGCCCGAAGAGCCGCCAAACCAATCTTGCACCTGCGCTCGATCTCGCCTTGGAGCGCATCGCGCATCGGGCGCTGGTGATTGTCGTGTCGGACTTCCTCATACCGAATCAGACCTGGGAACACAGCCTGCGTCTGCTGGCGGCAAAGCATGATGTCGTCGCCGCACAGATCACCGACCCTCGTGAGTGGGAGCTGCCTGCCGCAGGTCGCGTCTGTTTGCAGGACCCTGAAACGGGTGAGCAGTATGTGGTGAATACCTCCCACCCTGCCGTGCGTCGCCATTACGCGCAGCGCATGAGCGAGCGTCAGGAGGTGCTGAGTCGCACACTGCGCAAAAATGGCGTCGAGCGTCTCGATATCCGCATGAATGACGACTATGTCCCGGCGCTGAAAACCTACTTCCGCTCACGCAAAAGGAGGAAACGCTGATGTTTGGATTCGTCCATGCCATCCTCGCTCAAGCGCAGCAAGCTCCGCCCTTGCAGCCTCTACCTCATCCTGAGCTGCCTGATCCTACGCTCGTAAAGCTGGGGCCTGAGTGGTGGGTTTATGCAGCGGCGGGTGCCCTGGTGCTCATCCTGCTCGCGCTCGTCATCTGGCTGCTTTTGCGTCCAGCGAAAGCCAAGGCTCCACCGATGAAAAAGCCTTGGAATGACGCCATGAATCGTCTGCGTGACATCCTCGTGAAGTCCACCCAGCAGCAGCCCACACAGACTGCCGCAGATGTCTCCGAGACGCTGCGTGTTTACTTCCTCGAGCGCTACAAGATCCCCGCGCCCTTCCGCACCACTCAGGAGCTTTTTGTGAAGGATGGCATCCCCGCCACCTCGCTGAAGCTGCAAAAATACGCGCCGCTAGCCGATCTCTGGGATCAACTCGCCTTCGCCCCGGTGCCATCGAATCACGGCGAAGCCACCGCTCTCGTGCAGAAAGCCATTTCCCACCTCGAGGAGGACCGCTCATGAGCATTCCTTTTCTCCCCAGCATGATTTTTGGTCGTCCTGAATGGCTGCTTCTGCTGCTCCTGCTGCCGCTCATGGCTTGGTGGCGCGGACGTAATGGCAAGGCACCTACCATCGCCTTCTCCACCGCCTTCATCCTGCGTGAGATGGGCGTGAAGACCCGCAGTGCTCGTGGTGGATTCACCTTTGGACTCGTGCTGCTCAGCCTCACCGCCGCCATCATTGCCCTGGCTCGTCCGCAGAAGATGATTTCGCACGACGAAGAGAACACGGAGGGCATCGCCATCTGCCTCACGGTGGACGTTTCCCTCTCGATGCTGATCGAGGATTTCTACATCGGCGGCCAGCCCGTAAATCGCATCACCGCAGCGAAGCGCGTCATGCGCGACTTCATTCGTGGCCGCAAATCCGACCGCATCGGCATCGTCGCCTTTGCCGGCGCACCGTATTATCCCTGCCCGATGACACTCGACCGTGAGTGGCTCGAATCCAACCTCGAGCGCGTGCAAACCGGCGTCATGGAAGACGGCACAGCCATCGGTTCGGGACTCGCGGCAGCGGCGCGTCGACTCGATAAAGAGACCGTCCCCAGCAAGGTCATCATCCTCCTGACTGATGGTGCTAATAACAGCGGCAAGCTCAGTCCACAGGATGCCGCGAAGCTCGGGGCTACTCTCGGCGTGAAGATCTACACCATCGCCATCGGGACCCCTGGTGTTCACATGATCCCGCTGCCAAACGGGCGTGTCATCACCAGCGGACGTCAGGAGTTTGATGAAGGCACGCTGCAAGCCGTGGCGAATATCGGCGGCGGCTCCTTCTACATGGCTCAGGACATCGGTGCCTTGGAGGACATCTTCGAGACCATCAACAAGCTCGAAAAGAAAGAGATCAAAAAGCGCACCATCACCGAGACGGAAGAACTCTTCTTTTACCCGCTCACTGCTGCCGCAGCCCTGCTCGGACTGGCACTGCTCCTGCGCCTCACGGTTCTGAATGCTGCCCCGATGGCCGTCGCGACTTAGTTTTCACCTCATGTCCTTCCTCGCACCCAAGCTTTTCTATTACCTCCTTCTTCTGCCCTGCCTGGCGGGCCTGAAGCTGTGGGCAGACTGGCGTGCGCTGAAAGTCCAGGAAGCCTTCGCCGCACCACGTCTCCGTGCCTTACTCGTCACCGGTGTCTCAACAGGCCGCTCCTGGCTAATCTTCGGGCTGCAATTGCTTGCGCTGGCAGCCTTCATCGTCGCGCTCGCCCGGCCGATCTGGGGTGAGGACAAAGTGATCCAAAACGAGTCTGGCAGAAACATCATCATCGCCATTGATAGCTCCCGCTCGATGCTCGCCAACGATGTCGTGCCCGACCGCCTGACCCGAGCCAAACTTGCTGCGCAGGACCTCATGCTCGCGCTCAAAGATGACCGCGTCGGCCTCATTGCCTTTGCTGGTAACTCCTATCTCCAGGCGCCGCTCACCACAGACCATGATGCCGTCGTCGAAGCGATCCAGTCGCTCGATTTCACCTCCGTGCCGCGTGGCGGCAGTGAGCTTGGACGCGCCTTGAAGCTCGCTATCGAGACCTTTGAAAAAAGCCCCGCTAAGAACCATGGGCTCATCCTTTTCAGCGATGGCGGCGAGCCTGACTCCGAGATCACCGCCTACGCCCAGCAGGCCTCTAAAAAGAACATCCTCGTTCTGACCGTCGGCGTCGGCACCGAAGGTGGGGCTCTTATTCCTGATCCAGATCCTGATCGCACGGGAGATTTTGTCCGCGATCAGCAGGGCAACGTCGTGAAGACCAAGCTCGAGCCTCAGCCGCTCCAGGAGGTCGCCAAGATCACGCGTGGTCGCTATTTAAAGCTCGGCTCCCAGCCCCTCGCCGCCGGAGTCGTGCGCGACCTCGTGGCCAGTCTCCAGGCACAAACCAATGCCGCGCGCGAAACGGTGAAGCCGATTGAGCGTTTTTACTGGCCGTTGTCTCTCGGAGTATTCCTCCTCCTCGTTGCCTGGATCATCCGCCCCACCTCACGCATGAAAACGCCCGCCCCAGCCCTCGCCCTCCTGGCCTTCGCGCTCCTCGTGCCCGACGCCAGTGCCGCCTCCAATCAAAAACCCGAGCCCGCCGCCGCGCATGAAGCCTACAAGCGCGGCGAATATGACCATGCGGTGAAGCTTTATGACGAACTGCTCAAAGAAGCCCCGCGTGCCAGCCAGCAGCCGCTCTTCGCCTTCGGCCTCGGTGCCGCTGCACATCAGTTGAAGGACTATGACAAGGCTGTGGGTGGTTTTAGTCAGGCACTGGAGAGCACGGACAGCGGTCTCCAAAACCAAGCCCATCGTGGTCTCGCGCACAGCCTTTATGATCAGGGGGACAAAGCCCTCGCGAAGCAGCCCAAGTTCACCGTCAAAGCCTGGCGCGACAGCGTGAAGCACTTCAATGCTGCGCTCGCCATTGAACCCGAAAACAAGGAAGTGAAGGAGAACCGCGACTTCGTGCAGAAGCGCCTCGATCAGCTTCAGGAGCAGCTCAACCAGCAACAGCAGCAGGGCCAGAAGGGCAACAAAGGTGACAAGAAAAAAGGCAAGAAGGGTGAAAAGGGCGAAAAAGGTGAGCAGGGGGAAGAAGGCGAAGAAGAGGGCGAAAACGGTGACAAAGACGGCAACGGCGTCAGCGAAGAAGACAAGTCACGCAAAAAGAGCCTCGGTAAAAAAGAAGGCGAAGAAGAGGGCAAAGGTGGAGAAAAGGAACACGAGAAAGAAGGTCAGCTCCAAGCCGGCGAACAAGGCAGGCAGGAGACAACCGAAGCTCGTGAAGCCCGCGAACGCCGTGAAGCCGAGATGGCCGAAAATCAGGAAAACGAAGCCACGGGCTTCAGCCGCAACGAAGCCCGCTCCTTCCTCCGCACCTACGCCGACGACCAAAAGAAGGCGATGATCGTCCGCCCACGTGATGAGCCCGTTCGGGGCAAGGATTGGTGATCAAAACCCATTGGACCATTCATGAAATCTTCAGTTCTTAGTTCTCAGTTATCAGTTCTCAGTCGCTTGGCAGTGATCGCTGTCCTGCTTCTGACTTCATCCGCCAGTGCCGCCGTCGTTCGTGCCTATGTGCAGCCCACCACCGCGCGGCCGAATCAGGTGATCAACTATGTCATCACCGTGCAGGATGGTCAGGTGCAGAGCCTGCCGAACCTGCGCTTCCCGCTGCAGATCGGGCAGACGAGCGGTGTCTCGACTTCCCAGCAGATCCAGATCATCAATGGCCGCCAGAGTGTGTCCCTCCAGCTATCCTGGGGCATCACAGCCACCGAGCCGGGTGAGTTTGTCATCCCCACTCAGACGATCGTGGTCGATGGACAATCGATGACGACCAACGAAGTCAAACTCACCGTCGAGAACGGCGGTGGCAACTTCCCGCCGAACGGTCAGGCACAGACTCAGGATGATGCCAATCAACCCATCCTCCAGATCGAACTCGGCAAAAAGGAGATCTATCAGAGCGAAGTCGTTCCTGTGAATGTCAGCCTCTATGTGCCTCGTCAGGTCCAGCTACGTCGTCTTGGCCTTATCGAGATGGAAAAAAGCGACTTCGCCATCGCCCGATTCCCCCAGACGAATGAGCAAAGCAGCACCGTCATCGATGGCATCGGCTATTATGTGCTCACCTTCCGCAGCACACTTTCCTCACTCCGCACCGGCGATTTAAAAGTCGGCCCGGCCAAGCTGGAACTCCTCGTCGAAGTGCCAGCCGATGCGCAGCAGCAGCAGCGCGGCATCTTCCCTCCTGGCTTCCAGCAAAACTTCCCACCAGGGTTCTTCCCCGGCATGAGCGAGCCGCGCAAACTCGAAGTAAAGAGCCAGCAGGTCACCATCAAAGTCCTGCCCATGCCCGCCGAAGGGAAGCCCGCGAACTTCAGCGGCGCTGTCGGTGAATTCCAGATGACGGCCACCGCCTCGCCGACGGATCTCACCGTTGGAGATCCTATCTCCGTAGAGCTTGCCGTTTCAGGCACTGGGAATTTTGATGCACTGAATACGCCCGCACTCGTCTCCAACGGAGGCTGGAAGATCTACCCAGCGAAGCGCTATGTCATTGAGGGGCAGATGGATCAAAACCAGACGCCCACGCTCGAACGCAAAGTCGGCTACACCCAGGTGCTCGTGCCTGAGGCGGTGCATCCGAATGTCCCTCCCTTCGAGTTGAACTACTTCAGCCCTTCACAGAAGAAATACGTCACCCTCCGCAGTGAGGCCATTCCGCTGAACATGAAGCCCGCGCCTGTCACAGCAGCGGCGGAGTCCGCTGGCGCCGGCGGAAGTGGCACCGTGACAGAAGTTCCCGTGGCTCCACCGCCCGTCACAGATCCGCAGGCCGACATCACCGACATCCTGGTGCGCCCATCGCCGAAGTCCCACTGGATCGCTCCTACCAGCACATTACTTCTCCGCAGCAGTGCCTTCTGGACCGTCCAGGCCGTTCCTGTCGGACTCTTCGCTTTCGCCTGCATGCTCGCCGTGGCTCGTCGTCGCAAAGAAGCCCGCCTCGCCGGTCGTGCTGGCGAACTCCGCGCCGCCTGGGAGCAGTTCGAGTCCGTCAGCGGCAGTGCCAGTGATCAGGAGTTCCTCCGCAGCGCTGCGCAGTTCATCCAAACCACGCATGGCATCACTGCTGTCGGCGAAGGCCCACTGAAGGCCATCCTCGACCGCTATGAAGCCACGAACTTCACCGCCGCTCATGCTCCTGCTCTTAAGGCCAGTGAGCGCGGCGAGATGCAGAGCACCCTCGCCGCACTCATGCGCCAGACTTTGGCAAAGCTGAATGTCATCGCCATCGCCTTCCTGCTCTTCGCCAGCAACCTCGGTGCCGCCGAAGCACCGAAAGCCGCCTCAGCTTCGCCGGATGATGTCTATCGCGATGCCATTGCCGAGATCGAAAAAGGCAACTTCACCCGCGCCCAGTATCTCGCCGAATCCCTCACCAAGAAAACGCCGCCCCATCTCAGCGCCGAAGTCTTCCAGATCATCGGCCACGCCCGCTACCGCCAGGGTGACATGGGCCGCGCTGCCCTCTGGTATCAGCGCGCTCAGCTCCTGGATGGGCGCAATCCCGAGCTAAATCAAAATCTCCGCCACATCTTCGAGCGCACCCGCTACCTCGTTTTCGGTGAAGACTCACCCCTGCGCGATGCCAGCTTCGCTTTGACCACGAATGAATGGCTCATCCTTGCTGCTGCTGGAGTCTGGCTCATCTTCCTCTCATTCACTTGGCGTGTGTTTCTCTCTCAGGGCAGCACCACTTGGCCTGTTGTCATCAGCATCATCGGACTCATCATTGCCGTGCCTTCGGGTGCCTTTGCCGCCTTGCGTCCGCTTGGCCCGGATCGTGTGAAGGACATCAGCGTCGTCACCCAGCCTGACGTGAACTCCTTCACCTCCGCCACCGTCACTAGCGGCACCGTCATCGCCCTGCCGCCCGGCAGTCAGGTGCGCACTCTAGAAAAACGCGGCCCCTGGTTCTACGTCGAGATTCCTGGCAGCCCCGAGACCCTCCGCGGCTGGGTCGAAGCCGGTGCCATCACTCCATTATGGACCTGGGACACGAGCTTGGTTCCTTGATGGAGCCGCCTCTTCAATGCTGAGCGTCAGCATTTGAGAATCCAGCAACAGAAGAGTACAGCAAAAGACGCTTTGTCTGCCTATGCAGGCCAGAACAAAGCGTCTCGAATTCAGATAGGGCAGACTTTCCCGATCAGGCCAGCGCGTCGAGCTTGGCCACGAGTGCGGCTTTGGACTGCACGCCGACGACGGTTTCCTTTACTTCGCCTCCTTTGATGAATAGCAGCAATGGGATGGAGCGGACGCCATACTTCTGGGAGAGGGCGGGATTTTCATCCACGTTCACTTTCACCACTTTCACACCACCAGCCTTTTCAGTGGCGAGCTGATCGAGCACAGGACCGAGCATGCGGCATGGGCCGCACCATTCCGCCCAGAAATCCACGATCACAGGGACCGTGGAGGCGGCGATTTCAGCGTCGAAATTCGAGTCATTCAGGTTTAAAACAAGTTCAGAGGCCATGGAGGTATTTGGTTTGGATGAGAGTTACGCAGGTGCGACCGAAAAGGAGACAGGCGAGTCGGTAGGCACATCAGCGGGCGGCGCAAACTTTTTCCATGCCAGCCGTGGTTTTTCGCGCTAGCAGCAGCACATGAGTCTCGATCATCCCGACGGCCTGACCCGCCTCCGCTACATCGTCCATCGCCTCCGCGCCCCCGGCGGCTGCCCCTGGGACATGGAGCAGACGCACGAGAGCCTCATCCCGCACGTTTTAGAGGAAGCCTACGAGGTCGTCGATGCCATCAAAAGCGGCGATCCCACCCTCATCTGCGAAGAATTGGGAGATCTCCTCCTCCAGCCCGTGCTCCATGCCGAGATCGCCAGCGAGACGGGTGCCTTTGACATCGACAAAATGGCGCACGGCCTCTCCGAGAAGCTCATCCGCCGCCATCCGCACGTCTTTGGCGAAGCCAGCGCCGCCACCTCCGACGCCGTTTTGACTCAATGGGACGCCATCAAGCGCCAGGAAAAAGGCACCCAGAAAGAGGGCCACCTCCACGGCGTCGGCGCAGGATTGCCCGCCCTGATGCGCGCTCAGAAGCTGCAAAAAAAGGCCGCCCGGGTCGGCTTTGACTGGCCGGACATCGCCCCCGTCTTCAGCAAACTGCGCGAAGAGATCGCCGAGCTGGAAGAAGCCATTGCCAATGGTGAAACCGCCGCCATGGAGGAAGAGTTGGGAGACCTGCTTTTCAGCGTGGTGAATCTCGCCCGCAAGCTGGACATCGGCTCCGAGGCCGCGCTGGCCGCCACCAATGAAAAATTCATCCGCCGCTTCCATGCCGTGGAGGATCAGCTCACCGCCGCAGGAAAAAAACTCGGCGAAGCCACCCTGGAGGAAATGGACGCCGCCTGGGATGCCGCAAAGCGTGGCGAGTGAACTTCGGTCCGCCGGTTGCGTGCCTCAAGCCGCTTGGGGTGAAGATCGAGGATAGGAGATAGTAGATCGAGAAGAGAGCCCGGCACCTGAGCCGAAACACCACCTGCTAACGTGCGGACAGTCCCGAATTAAGTTATCTCGATCAGGCTGCATCACGGAGCCAGTTCAGTGATCTGATTGGAACCTACATGGTGCAACCCCAACGGGGTTGTGTCCGGTCTCCGGACCTCCGCACGCCATGTTTCCACCGACGATGGACGAACACCGATAGGGTTGCGGGTCGGGTGCGTGGTGCACGAAACCCTGGCTGAATGACGGAACGCCGTTGGCGTTGGGGCAATCGCGCCTTCCGGGTTAAAAGCTCGAACCTTGGCTTTGGATTCCTCTTGGCCAGAGGCCAGCTCTTCATTCGTGCTGCGAAGAGTTGGAATGAAGGTTCATTTTCGAGGCTTCCGCACCGTCAGCGACACCGCACCGAGCCCATAAACAAAACCTTTGCCATTGCCAAGCCCGCCCCCAGCGGAACAATGGCCAGTGATGAAATGCGTCGTTTTTTTCCTGCTCTCCGCCTTCTCTTATGCCAGCGCTGAATCTGGCGCACCTGTCGGCAAGTTTCAGCAGCATGATCCCTCGATTCCCACGCCCTCAGCTCAGCGTAATGCCTCCGGCGCACCGGGCACGTCTTACTGGCAAAACACGGCGGATTATGACATCAACGTCGAACTCGATGACGTGAAGCGAACCATCGCCGCTGAGGCCAAGGTGACTTATCGCAATGCCTCGCCGGATGCGCTGGAGTATCTGTGGGTGCAGCTCGATCAGAATTATCTCTCTCATAACGCCGACTCGCGGGCCGCGCCAAACACGAAGCGCGGGATCGATCCAGCGAAGATCACTTACAGCGCGGTGGACCGCCTGCTGGCCTACGAGGACTACGATGGCGAGATGAAGATCAGCAAACTAACGGATGCGCAGGACAAACCGCTGCCACACGACGTCGTCAAAACCATGCTCAGGCTGGATCTGGAAAAGCCGCTCGCCGCAGGCGCCGACTTTGTCTTCAAGATCGCCTGGAGCTACCCGATCAACGACTGCAACCGCATCAGCGCACGCACAGGCTACGAGTTCTTTGAGGAGGACGGCAACTGCATCTACACCATCGCCCAGTGGTTCCCGCGCATGGCGGCCTACACCGACTACGCAGGCTGGATCAATAAGCAGTTCCTCGGCACGGGCGAGTTCACCCTCGAGTTCGGAAACTACACCGTGCGCCTCACCGTGCCAGATGACCATCTCGTGGCCGCCACAGGTGCTTTGCAAAATGTGGACACCGTTTTGAGTGCCACTCAACGTGAGCGGCTCAAGATGGCTCAGGGCGAGCTGAAGAAGCCCGTTTTTATCGCCACCCCCGAGGAGGCAAAAGCTGCGGAGAAAGGCAAGCCTAAGGGTAAAAAGACCTGGGTTTTCCAAGCGGACAAAGTGCGTGACTTCGCCTTCGCCTCATCACGCAAATTCATCTGGGACGCGATGGCCGTGGAAGGTGCCAGCGTGAGCGGCAAACCCGTCATGGCCATGTCCCTCTACCCCAAAGAAGGCATGCCGCTGTGGGACAAATATTCCACCCACGCCATCGCTCACACGATCCAGACTTACTCACGCTACACCTTTGACTATCCGTATCCCGTCGCCTGGTCAGTGAACGGTCCCGTGGGTGGCATGGAATACCCGATGATCTGCTTCAACGGCCCTCGACCCGAGAAGGATGGCACCTACCCGGAGCGAACGAAGTATGCACTCATCGGCGTCGTCATCCATGAGGTAGGCCACAACTACTTCCCGATGATCGTGAACAGCGACGAGCGGCAGTGGACATGGATGGATGAGGGCCTGAACTCCTTCGTCGAATACCTCACCGAAGAAGAATGGGAAAACGACTGGAAGCACCGCCGCAATGAGCGTGGCATGGTGGATTACATGCGCACCACGGACCGCGTGCCAGTGATGACAAATTCGGAGTCCATCGCCGATCTCGGTCCGAACGCCTATGGCCAGCCCACTGTGGCACTGAACATCCTGCGCGAGCACATCCTCGGACGAGAAGCCTTCGACCATGCCTTCAAAATCTATGCTCGCCGTTGGATGTTCAAGAGGCCCACACCGAGTGATTTCTTCCGCACCATGGAGGATGCGAGCGGAGTCGATCTCGACTGGTTTTGGCGCGGCTGGTTTTACAGCGTCGATCATGTCGATGTCGCCATTGATGAAGTGAAATGGCTCCAGCTCGACACCCGAGACCCCGCCATCGAAAAGCCCAGAAAGAAGCAGGAAGAAGATGAGCTGCCGAAAACCACCACCAAGGAACGCAACTACCCGCTCACCAAGCGCGTGGATCGCTTCCCGGAACTCAAAGATTTCTACGACAGCTTTGATGAAACCACCGTGCTGCCGAGCGAGAAAAAGAGGTTCGAATCACTGATCAAAGAACTCAAAGACCAGGAGATCGACCCGAAGCTGCTGCAAACCAAACACAACTTCTATGTCATCGAGCTGAGCAATGTAGGCGGCCTCGTCACCCCCGTGCTCTTGAAGATCGACTACACCGACGGCAGCAGTGAAGAGCTAAAGCTCCCCGCCGAAATCTGGCGCTTCAACACCGAGAAAACCTCCAAGCTGCTCTTCACCCCCAAAGAACTCAAATCCGTCACCTTCGACCCGCGTCAGGAACTCGTGGATACCGATGTGGAGAACAACTTCTGGCCGCGCCGCCCGGTGAAGAGCAAATTTCAGCTCTACAAAGACGACAAAGCCACCAACCCCATGCGTGAGCTGACCAAACCCGAGAAGAAGACGGAAACAAAGAAGTGATGCTCACCATGCGTCCACCGATGGCAGACTTACGCCTGAGAGCCTTCTGTGCCGTCTTGTGCGCAGTCTCCAGCCTCCACGCCCACACACTCCATCAGTCCACCGGCGAAGCAGAATACAATCCGACGACGCACAAGCTCGAAGTCAGCCTCACCGTTTTCATCAACGACCTCGAGCTGGCTCTCATCCGCCAGAGCGAGCGTGTGCTGTACTTTGACAAAACCCCAGCCGCTGAACTCGACGCACAAATCCGCGCCTACCTGGACAAGACCTTTGTCGTGACAGATGCCTTTGGCAAAACAGCCAAGCTTCACTGGCTGGGGCGTGCGACGGAAGATCAGAGCGTGAAGAGTGATGATCCGGCCGTGACCTTGTTCTTTGAAGTGCCCTTACCGGAAGGCCTCGGCGGCACAAAGCTTGCGCACACACTCTTGCATGATCTCTACAAAGATCAGACCAACCTGCTGCACCTACGTCAAGGCAACCGCCAACAGGAGTTGAGCTTCACCCTACAAGAAGCGAACCGACAGCTAAGCTTCCCAGATTGACCCCGTGAGCCAACGTCCCGACTGTCCTGAAAGAGATGCAAACGGCCGAATTTAGAGATGCCTAGGATCATAGGAGCCGACCTATTCCTTCACGCGCTCGAGCTGTGCACCTAGTGAGGCGAGCTTGTCATCGAGGTGCTCGTAGCCGCGGTCGATGTGATAGAGGCGGTTCACATCGGTGCGGCCTTCGGTGACGAGACCGGCGAGGACGAGCGCGGCGGAGGCGCGGAGGTCGCTGGCCATGACAGGGGCACCTTTCATTTTGACTCCGCCACGGATGCGGGCGGTTGCGCCTTGGAGGTCGATGTCGGCACCCATGCGTTTCATTTCGGCTACATGCATGAAGCGCTGGGGGAAGATGGTCTCGGTGATGGTGGAGACGTCATTGATGACGCAGGCTAGGGCGCAGAACTGGGCCTGCATGTCCGTGGGGAAGCCTGGGTAGCAGAGCGTGGTGAGATCGAAGCCTTTTGCCGCAGGATTTGGGGCAATGGAGATGCTATCCTTGCCGATCTCGACGGGGAAACCGCATTTTTTCAGGACGTCGGTGACGGCTTTGAGGTGCTCTGGGAGGACTCTTTTGATCGTGATGCCTTCACCTATCATGGCACCGGCGCAGAGGAAGGTGCCGGCTTCGATGCGGTCGGGGATGACGGTGTGCTCGGCTCCGTGGAGTTCTTTGACCCCTTCGATGACGATTCGGTTGGTGCCTGCGCCTTCGATTTTGGCCCCCATTTTGATGAGGAAGTTCGCGAGGTCTTCGACTTCAGGCTCGGCAGCAGCGCCTTCGATGACGGTGGTGCCCTTGGCAAGCACGGCGGCCATCATGATGTTGTCAGTGCCTAGCACGGTGGAGCCGTGCTTGCCCATGAGGTTCATGGTACTGCCTTTGAAGGTTTTCTTCGGCGCGTTGACGCGGATGTCGCCGCCTTCGACCAAAATCTCGGCACCAAGAGCTTCGAGCCCTTTGAGATGGAGATCCACGGGACGGTCCCCAATGACGCATCCGCCGGGGAGGGAGACGGTGCATTTGCGAAGGCGCCCCGTAAGCGGGCCGAGCACGCAGATGGAGGCACGCATTTTGCGGACGAGGTCGTAGGGGGCCACGGACTTGATTTTCTCCGCCTTCACGACCACGACGCCGCTGGCGCGCTCTACTTCAGCGCCGAGTTCGCCGAGGATGCGGACCATGTAATTGGTGTCGCTCAAATCTGGCACACGGCGGATGGTGCAGGTGTCCTTCGTCAGAAGTGTGGCTGCGAGGATGGGCAGGGACGAGTTCTTCGAGCCGCTGATATTGACGCGGCCCTTCAGAGGTGAGCCGCCGTGGACGATGAGTTTTTCCATGTGAGTCGGCCCGTCTTTGCCCTGCCAGAGCCGGGAGGCAAGCGGGAAGATGCTTCTCTCAGCAGGAGATGAGGCGGCGTCCGATCACCATGATCCCAAGCAGTGCCAAAAGGGGAAGCATGACGCAGAAGATAAAATCTCCAGTTCGGTCAATTGGCTTAGCGCCGCATCGAAGCTGCTCGCGTCCACGCTGATAAGGTTCTTCAACGGCTACTCGACAGACAAGCGCCTGGCTCGGAACCCTGTCTGCCCCAGACCAAGTCGCTGTGTGCAATTTGGGAGGTAACGACATGCCATTTAGAAGGTGGAAGGGCTAAACCGCCCACAGGCCATATCCGCCTCTACCCGACACCGTGAAAGTCGCCTTTAGCAAGATATGACCTGTGGACACACTGGGAATACCGGAATGGGCTCTGAGCGTTACGAAAAAAAATGAACTTTTTTGAATTTTGTTTCCCTCGGGAGGCCATTTCGACCTGTCATGGTGCAGTGAAAGAGGATCCAAATTGGCGGGTGTGGCTGTTTACATGGGGATGAACGGACTGATTTCAGGACGAATTGATATTCGGTCGTCTTCTCTTTTGTGAACTGTGGAAACGCGGCGATGGATGGAAGTCATGAACAAGACTGGGTCCGAAAGAAAATCAGCCGAAGGCGCTGAGAGCGCTCCTCTGCTGACTGAGTCAAAGTCATCCCACAACCCAACACTGGAGCGCCCCCAGTTCCATGCCTCATCCATGCTTGTTAAATCTCCTCGTCTCCGTCCACTTTCCCC
>JAGKWZ010000118.1 GCA_021151605.1 Verrucomicrobiaceae bacterium | reverse complement strand
CCACGCCCGATGTCGTCCTCATGGACCTCACCCTCCGTGGCGGCATGAACGGCGGCGAAACCGCAGCCGAGATCCTCAAATTTGACCCCGATGCCCGCGTCGTTGTCACCAGCGGCAGCGTCAATGAAGACGTCCAGATGTCCTACCTCGAAAAAGGCTTCGTCGGTGTCTTACCAAAGCCCTACGAGGCCGGCGAACTCACCCAGGTGGTGCATCGCATCGTCACCATGATGAAGCGCTAGTCGCCTCAGGTCGCCGCTGCCGTTGTCGCTACAGCCTGAGCCGCCGCCACGTTTTGCAGAGAGGCCCCGGTCATGCCGTTTTGAGACACCAGGCTGGCCACACCGTAGCCAAAGCCTTCCATCTCATTCTGCCAGATCTCACGACCCGTCAGAGCGTCCAGGCCATACATGTAGCCGTTGACGGACACGAGCAGCATCTCGCCATCCAGCAGCAGCGTGACGTAGCCGTTGTGATACGCCTTCCACTGCCACACCACCTTTCCCGTCTGCCGGTCCAGCGCCGCCACACGTTTGTTAAAACCGGTAAAGACGAGGTCAGAGAGCTTCATGGGAGTTCAAGTCAGGCTTTTTCAAACGCATCCGCCACCCGCAGCACCGTCAGTTCATCCAACGGTTTGCCGATGATTTGCAGCCCCACGGGCAGTTGTTTGCCACCCTCCTCCGCCGTGCCGCAGGGGATGCTGATCCCCGGCAGGCCCGCCAAATTCACCGGGATGGTAAAGATGTCCTCCAGGTAGGCCGCGAGCGGATTGTCCTTCAGCTCGCCCAGCTTGTGCGCCGGAGTCGGGCTCGTCGGGCTCACGATCACGTCCACCTTTTCGAAAGCCTGCTCAAAGTCCTGCCGGATCAGCGTGCGTGCCCGCTGCGCCTTGATGTAATAGGCATCGTAATAGCCGCTGCTCAGCACATACGTCCCCAGCAAAATGCGCCGCTTCACCTCCGGGCCAAAGCCCTCCTCGCGGCTCATCATGTAATGCTCCATCAGGTCCGTCGCCTTCGCGCTGCGGTGGCCGTAGCGCACGCCGTCAAAGCGCGCCAGGTTTGCTGAAGCCTCTGCCGGCGCGATGATGTAATACGTGCTCACGCCCACGTCCGTGTGCGGCAGGCTGATCTCCACCGGGATCGCTCCCAGCGCTTCCAGCTTCTGGATCGCCGCGTTCACAGCCGCCGAGACACCCGCGTGGATGCCGCTGATGAAATATTCCTTCGGCAGGCCGATCCGTAGCCCCTTGATGTCCTTCCCAATCGCCGCCGTGAAGTCCGGCACCGCCACATCCAGCGAGGTTGAGTCCCGCATA
This sequence comes from Verrucomicrobiaceae bacterium, assembly GCA_021151605.1. Taxonomy (GTDB): domain Bacteria; phylum Verrucomicrobiota; class Verrucomicrobiia; order Verrucomicrobiales; family Verrucomicrobiaceae; genus Prosthecobacter. The sequence continues at coordinate 14,253 of JAGKWZ010000118.1, read as the reverse complement.
TCCTTGCCGCACAGATGGTTGAGCAAAATCGCCGCGTCCTCCACCGTCTTCGTGATCGGCCCGATCTGGTCCAGAGACGAGGCAAAGGCCACCAAACCATAGCGCGAGATGCGACCATAAGTCGGCTTGATCCCCACACAGCCGCAAAGCGCTGCTGGCTGGCGGATCGACCCGCCCGTGTCAGATCCCAGCGTCGCGATGGCTAGATTCCCCGCCACCGCTGCCGCACTGCCGCCGCTGCTGCCGCCTGGGATGCGCTCCAGGTCACGCGGATTCCGCGTCACACCCAGCGCCGAGTTTTCCGTGGACGACCCCATCGCAAACTCGTCCATATTCAGCCTGCCAAAAGGCACCGCGCCGCCCGTCCGCAGCTTCGTGATCGCACCCGCGTCATACGGCGCCGTGTAGTTCTCCGCCAGCATCCGCGAGCCACAGGTGCAGGGCTCGCCCAGCACATTCATGTTGTCCTTGATGCCGATCGGGATGCCGCCCAGCGGTTGCGTCAGATCCGCCGCGTCCGCTTCCTTCAGCGCCTTCTCCAGATCCCAGGAAAGATAGGCTCCGATGCTCCCATTCTGGGCTTCGATGGCCTTCGCCACATCGGTCACGATGTCACGAGGCGTGATTTCTTTGGCGAGCAAGCGCCCACGGAGAGCGGCGATGGTGGAGTCGGCGAGAGACATGGATCTGAGAGAGAAAGGCGGAGGCTGTGGGCGTAGAGAGGAGAGAAAGAAATCAGAAAGCGGGCGAAAGGCTTGGCAGATGTATCTGTCTGCACCCCGCCTTCCGCTCCCCGCTTTACTCGATTACCTTCGGGATCTGGAACTGGTCCATCACCCGGCGTGGAGCATTCGCCAGCGCCTCATCTTGGGTAAAGCCAGGTCGCGCCACATCCGCCCGCACCACGTCAAAGACCGGCATCGCATGAGCGCTCGGCTCCGCATCCAGCGTGTGGCTGCTCAGTTGGTCGATGTGCCCCAGGATGCGCGTCAGTTGCTCCTGATAATGCACCGCCTCCTCCGCCGTCAGAGCGAGACGAGAAAGCTTGGCGATGTGGTGAATGTCGATCTGCGGGGATGGCATGTCTGCTTTGTAAACCGCAGGGCCAGTGGCGCAAGAGGGGAACGAGTTTTCCAACTTGTTCCCCGATAAAGCGGAGTTGAATCCACCCCTTGATCTATCTCCCCTGAACGGGTTGCCTACTTCCCTGTGCCGGTGTTCACTCCCGTCAGAGTACTGCCGCCGAGCCCGATGAGGCTGGCTCCGTCCTGGCCGATAAGGCTAGCTCCGTCCTGGCCGATGAGCCCAGCGCCGTCGTTTGCTACGACACCCGCACCGTCGTTGGCGACCACGCTGGCACCATCTTGGCCGATGAGTCCAGCGCCATCGTTAGCGACGACGCTTGCGCCGTCTTGACCGATCAACCCAGCACTTCCGGGAGCCAAAATTTGCCCGCCTGTCCCCGTTGCAGCGCTGCCCGCACCACCGGAGACAACGCTGGCTCCATCTTGTCCGATGAGCTTGGCGTCACCGGCGTTCTTGAGGTCGGATATAAGCAGCGCCTGCGCGTTGGGCAGCAGCAGGGCTGGGCCATTGGCTCCATTCAAGCCCGCGCCGGCAAAAGTGCCCGAGCCACTGCGCACTAGGTTGTTGCCTCCACCGATGAGGACGTTGGCGATCTTGGATGCCAACACGTTGAGTCCTGGCACACCTAGATCACTGAGAATTTGGTTGGCAGGCGTCACGCCAGTGTAACCAGGGATGTTGACCAAGGATGCGGCACCACTCGTTCCGAACCCACAGGTAATGCGCATCATGGGATCATTGATCAGGGTCCGCAATACGAGCGTGCCTCCAGCAGCGTCGATCACATTGTCCGGCGGACCGAGGAGCATGACGCGGTTGTTGGGCAAAGGAATCAGGTTCACGCCATTGAGGAACTGGAGCACGTCCGCTCCGCCAATGCTGATTCCGCAGGTATTTTCATCGAGCATCAGGGTCTTGTTGATCTCGTTGGTTGTGCCAGTGTTATGCTTGAAGCGCGTGCCATGCAGATAGCGCTGGAGGATCTCGCCAGCTTGTCCGTCCACATCGCCTTCGCGCACGACGATGCTGTTCGGGCCTGGCGATTTCGGCATGGCGTTCACGACGTCGAACAGGCAGGTGTTGTCATCAATGTGGTTGCCAGTGAAATTCTCGAGCACCTTGCAGGTCAGTTGCACAGCGCCGCCTTCACTGTCTAGGAAGGCATCTCCCGTCTCCCAGGTGATTAGCGTTCCGGCAGGCTTGGGTGTTGTCCATGCGTATTCTCTGAAGTTGATGAACGTTGACCCGGCCGGCAAATAAGTGCCACCTGTGTTGGGCAGAACATTGCCAATAAATCCGCCACTCTCAAAGGGTGAGCCTGAGATCGGGTGCGCGACGCCGTTGAAGGCAAATCGTTTGGCGCTGAGTGCCACACAACCGGTCGGCACTTTCATGGTGATGAGGCCGCTGCCCAGGCGGGTGCTGGACAGGCTGCCAACGAAGATCGTGTAGGTGAAGGTGTCGCCGCGCTTCACAGAAACTGGTGCACAACGCCCGATAAAGACCTTCGTGTCTTTGTCCGCATCGGCCCGCGAGTCGATGTGGATGAAAGACTTCACGGGAGGAATCGCCTTCTCGGGCAGACGCTGGAGCTTGGTGCCGGTGGTGGCGTTGCCGGTGATATCAATCAAGGTGCCTCCAACTTCCTCCGCCAGGGTAAGCTTGGAGGTCGTCGGCGCTGATACTACAACATATGGCGTGCCGGTGGTTAATCCTATGCCGCCGCTTAACGTGTTGAACTGCACCCAGTTTCCGGGCACGCAGCCGTGAGCTTTCGTTGTGGTCACAGTGTCCGTCGCCGCATCTGCTGTGGCGTCATAGACAGATCCACCACCGCCGCCGTAGAAGCCAGTGAGATTCACTTCGATGTCCGCACCACTCTTCGTGTAGCCTGTTTTGCTATCGACCAGCGTGTTCTTGTAGAGAGGGTCGTAGATGATGTGCGCGGTTGGCCAGGCGAAGGGGATGTCATCTAGCGGGAAGGTCACTTTGATCCTGCCGTCTGCCTGCCTGATGGCGCTGACATAGCTGTTGCCTTCGACGACGGCACCTGTGTTGAGAGTCTTGAGCTTCACGTTGTTGACGCTGTTGACGTAGGCGTCGTCAGTCTTGTAGCCCTTAGGCAAGAGGAAGCTCATCTTCACATTCGACAGTGGTGGCAGCGGGGCTGCTCCGGCGTCGCCGCGTACGTCGTAGGGCATGGAGATGGTGATGCTTTCGCTATCATCCTCACTGACTGAAGGGGGCGGAGGAGCGGCTCCGAAGGCGACCGGAGCAGGCGGTGGAGCTGACGCTGAGTCAGCCATGCCGTGACCACTTTTCCAGCCGTCTTTGATCGGGAGGATGAAGCCCGCCTTGGCCGTGATCTTCACATGCACGGCATCGGGGCTGCCATCTACGGGGAAGTGCAGTTCATCCGCCGTGAGATGGTAGCCTGCGAGGGCGGTGTAGTTCAGCCCCTGGGCGACACCGCTCTTGCCACCACGCTTGCTGGTGATCACGGTGCCGACGGCCAGCGAATCTGTGGCGACACACTGATAGGTGAAGGCGTGCGATTCTTTGATCGCGAGATTGCCGCCATAAAGGTCAAAGCTGCGCACCTTGGTCACGTTCGCGCTATTGTTGAGGTCCAGCAGCTTCCCCGCCGCATCGTAGAATTTGGAAAAAGCAAAGCTGCTCACTAGCACCTGATCCTTGGCAAGGAAGCCGACAAACGTCATGCCTGTGGGGATCACATCTTTGACGCGCACATTCGTCGCGGGTGCGCCGCCTGTGTTGAAGTAATGCAGGGTGTAGTTGCAGATCGCATCATTGGGCACCGAGGTGTCGTTCTCGACATAGAACATCCAGTCGTTCTTCTTGATATTCGGTGCCACATCCACGAGCGCCTGATCAGTCGGCAGTCGATCATACTTCTCCGGAAGCGCTTCATTACGCGGTCCGACGACATGCTTCACCACCTGTAGCTTCGGCTTGGGTAAAGGTGCATTCGTGTTGATCTCCACGTTGATCGCTGGTGCTTTGCCGTCGGCTGAGTTCATCCAAAACGGGGCGGCGTTTGCTGGCGCAGCAGAGGTGGGGCTGATGGGTACGAAGGCAAAGATGCGCTTCCCTGTGTTCGCGGTGCCGACGAAGTTGTAGTTCGTATTCATCATCGCCAGCGGATTGGAAAGACCGTTGGTGAAGTAGGCGTTGGCGAGGTCTGCAGCCACCGTCACGGCGTAACGCATGGTCTTCGTCTCACCGGGCAAGACTTCTCCCACTTCCCACACAAGCAGCAGATCATTCAAGATGTAGGCTGGCTTTGATGTCGCCGACAACTCATGCGGGAACTGTGCGGTGCCGATGAAGTCGCCACTGGAGAATGGTGTGGTGGTGCCAGTGCCGTCATCCGCCAGGGCGCTGTGCAGCTTCGTGCCTTGCGGGATGCGATTGATGACCTTGCCGCTGGTCACCTTGTTGCTGCCCCAGTTGGTGGCCTGGAGTTCATAGGTGATCGTCGCTCCGGGGCGCACGTTGGTCATTGTGGGCAGAGTCTTCACATCGATCTCCAACGCGGGTCTGCAAACGAAGGTATAAGTCCCTGGGTTCACGATGGCCCGTCCCGGCACTTGCACCGTCGTCGCACTTTGCACAACGTTCGCATAGTCCGCCGCACGGCACTCGACGTCGAGCCGCGCGTTGGTGTTGATGGAGAGAGTGTTCAGTGAGCCGTCCGGATGGTAGGTGCTGCCGGGGATGCTCGCGATGGTGTAGATGATGCTCGTGTTGCTGGGCGTCGTATAAGTCATGCCAGGAATGGCGCTCACTGGGCCGTCGAACACGCAGCCCGTAGGCACCGGAATCTTCAGCGTCACGTTTAACTGCGCGATGCTGCTACGATTGATGAGCTTCGGCCTGTAGCGGATAATCTCGCCATAGTGAACCTGCGTGCCTATGAGCGGCTCGCCTCCCGTTTGATTGCGAGGACTGAACTCGGAGTGCACGCTATACCATTGAACATCAATGGCCGGCAAGATGGTGGTCTTCACAGCAGCTAGCGTGCGCTTTGTGCCGCTTGGGCGTTGCGCGGTCATCGTGCTATTGGTGATGATCGAGTTGTCCGCTCCGCGTGCCTCCACATTCACGAAGACATCCTGATACGTCTCAGGACCGACCGTCGTAACGGTGATATCGATCCGTTTGTTCCCGCTAGATAATACCTGAGTGGTGCCAGGCACTGGCGAAACCGGGCCGTCAAAGATGGAGCCGGTAGGGATACTCATGCCGATGATAGTGTTGTTGATCGGGGTCTTGCCACGATTCGTCAGCCTCATGCGGTAGGTGATGCCTTCACCGTAATGCACGGTGGCTCCGGTGGGATCGGTCTCGGAGTTCATGCTCAGTAGCGCGAAGGTGATCGGCTCATCCAGCGTGACCTTTGGCATGGTGGAGGTGAGTGTCGTGGTGCCATACTTCAGTGTGTTCTTTGGCTGGATGATCGTCGTGCCTACAGCAGCGGTCGGCAGCAGCCGTGCGGTGAAGTGCTTGTTGATGGATGCGTTCGCCGGGATCGTCTCCGTCCAGCGAATCAACTTCGACGTACCCGAAGCGATCAAGCTTCCTCCATCCAAATCTTCCGCTGCCACAGTCGGCGGCAGCAGCGAGTCGAAGATGGCATTGGTCAAAGGCACGGCCGTATTGTTGGTGATCGTCAGTGTGTATTCGATCAGGCCATTCGGATACACCGTATAGGTGCGTTGTCCGTTTGCGATCTCTGTGCCATCTTGGTCGGTATCGGTGGCTGTGCCGCCTTCAATGGAGACAAGGGCTGTACTTTCGCGGTACACATTGGCGATCCATGGCAGCGAGGTCGTTGCATCCGTGCTTGCCACAGCGATATCCGGCACCTTGTTGGCACCATAGCGCGGAAGCGCCAGCCGATGTGGATTCATCGTGTTCGTGTCGATCCGCTCGACCTTGGTGATGTTGTAGTAGTTTAGCAGGTTGTTGGTGGTGAGGATGGGGGCGAGCTGCAGCACACGGACGCCAGGATCACGCGATGGGATCAACTCTGGGTGACCAATAGGATCATCGTCCGGCACGAGGTCAGCAGTGAAATGGCTGGTGAAGACAAGTTCTGGGAAACGGTCACCCGTGAGGTCACGGACAAGCACATCCGAAGTGAAATCCTCCTCTGAGGCGGAGAATGGCCCCGCACTCAGCGGCTGCATGGATCCCGCATGAAACCCCGAAGTGCCCCAACTATCGAGCAACTGCCAATACTCGTAGTTGTGCGTGTCATTCGAATCGAACTGATTCGTGCTGCCCCAGAAGTGCAGCACCACCACAGCATCAGCACGGCCATCACCCGTCACATCTCCCAGAGCCAGAGCTTTGGCCTCTAGGCCACCGAAGTTCCCACCCGTGCTCGTTGCTACAGGGCGCTTGTTGGACACCACATCATCATCGCCACCCAGCCGCGCACCGGCGTCGTTCTTGAAAAGGATCAACTGCTTGCCCACGGGATCAACCATCACGACATCGTTGAATCCATCGCCCGTGACATCTCCCACAGCCACACGCCCGGAGCCTGTACCTGTGGGAGCGAGTGCATGGTTGGCGGAGAGGAAGCGGTAGATGGCATTATTGTCCAGCCAAGCGATGCGCACATTGCCGCTGCCATCCGTGCCACTCACGATGATCTCCGGTCTGCCCTCACCCGAGATGTCTCCGAAAGCGACGTTGGTGATCGTCGTGAGGTTCATGCCATTGAGCGCAGCTGGATTCAGCGTGACCTCCGTGTAGGTGAGTAAATTGCCATCCAGACCGCTGTTGAGAAACAGCCGCAGGCCACCGTTCACCAGAAGCACAAAGTCCAGCTTGCCATTCCCATCCACATCCGCAGCAGCACTGTCCTCGATCGTATCTGGAGACACGCTCGCCACCACCTCGACCGACCAACTGCCAGGTTCTTGTCGCCTAGCCGTGACGTTGCCCGTCGTGCGATCCACTTGCAGGATGTCGTCCCCGGAGCCTGTGTCATCCAGCTTACCAGCGAACAAGCCTTTACAATCCAGCGCCGGCCCCGTCTGGCTACGTGCGCCACTGAGCTGCATCTGGATCTTGGTGTTCGGCGCGGTCGTGTAGGGGAAGGGCGATGTAAAAACGCGCTTCTGCACCGCCGAGAGATTCCCCGCCGCATCCCGCGCGCGGATCTCGATCACGCACGACGAACAAATAAACCCGATCTCAAACCGTTCCCCGCGCGTCCAGGGCATCCACTGCCACGGCTGGTTCGCCGGAATCGTGGATGTGTTGAGCGCACTGCGAAACAGGATGTTGTCCACCGCCATCCCCGTCTCATCCCGCGGATCGAGATACATCGAGAACCAACTGTAGGTCTTTCCATCGTAGTATGGCCGCTTCTCGATCCAGGTATGCGTGATATCCAGCGTCGGCGGCGTCGTATCCACAGCATTGGCAATCGAACTGAAGGCAAAGAATACCGCAAGGAGACGTAGTATTTTCATGGCAAAAAAGAGTTAATCATTTATTGCCCGGGCATGAAAGATTGTTTCATCGCCTGTTAAAAAAAGATCGAATTCCCACCCCTCGACACTCCCAATATTGCGAAAAATCGCCAGACATGCGGGTGCAAGTTTCAGGCAGATGCAGAAGCGGAAGCCAGAGCGGCCATAGAGGGTAGTTGCCGGACCTACGGGCATTGAGAAGCGGGTGAAGAGCGTGTTGGAGGGCCGGTAGGGCGCGTGGTCCCCAAGTGCCGTCGTTTGGCGGACAGACGGCGGCTAACGAAGAAGCCCAAGGAGCGCGGAGTTCCAAGTCCGCAGCATCTGGTAAACACCCAGCGTACCCTAGGTCTCCGTGCAGGACGGATTCACCGGAGGCGGCGTCTTGGTTTCGCCCGACCTGATGCGGAGTCGGAACTCCGCGCTCCGGAGGCGTATTCCGCAGGGCTCGTGCGGCGGTGGGCACGTCTTTGGGGGGGCGGTCCAGCGTCCATGCCCTGCGTGCCGCGGCTCGGCTCGGCTCCGCGTCGGATTTGCGGAGCGGCTTGGCCTTGTTTTTGGCGTTTTTATTCGAGGTGACAAGGGAATGCTGGGTCGTGCCGAGGAGTTGTTTCCTGCCGCCGAAGAATTGTCTGGCTCCGCCGAGGAGAGAATCTTACCGACATGGATCACGTTTCTGGCGTGAAGGATGGGTATCCTGGTCGTGGAGGATCACCTTCCCTCGACGAAAGATGGGTATCGGGCTATTTTTGGTGCCACGGCACGGGTGTCCTTCATCGACATGCTGGGCTGAGGCCGCTGATGAGAAGACAAAGGATCACGACACGCTGCTGCCCTTCAGCAGGCTTGCAGGAAGCAAGCTCTACCCTGGGTGCATCGCTCAAGGGCTGGCACGTTTGCTGAAGAGGCCGTAGCGGGGGCTGAAGATGTAGGCCAGCAGGAAGAGGCTGCCGAGCACGAGGATGATGGTGCTGCTCATGGACCAGCCGAGCGGGTAGCTGATGAAGAAGGCGGCCACGGAGCCGAGGCCGCCGATGATACCACCACCCCAGAAGAGGGTGCGGGCGTCATTGGTGAAAAGATAAACGGTGGCCGCAGGGGCGACCATGAGGCCGACGCTGAGGATGCAGCCGACGGCTTGCAGCGAGGAGATGAGCACCAGGATGGTGATGGCAAAGGTGGCGTAGTTCAGGAAGCGCACGGGCACGCCGAGACTGGCGGCGATATTGGGCTCGAAGAGATAAATGAGCAGGGGCCGCTGAAGCGCAGTGAGGGCCAGGACGGCGAAGGCGCTAATGAAGAAGGCGATCCAGAGGTCGCTGTCTGCCATGCCGACGAGGCTGCCGAAGAGCCATTCATCGAGCTTTTGGCGGACATTGAGCTGGGTGAGGATGAGGTAGCCTCCGGCAAAGGCGGTGGTGTAAAGGATGCCCATGGAGGTGTCCTGATCCAGCCGGGAGGTGCGGGAGAGGAAGATGGAGCCGAGGCCGACGATCATGGCGGCGAAGACGGCGCCAGCGAGCGCGCTCCACTGGGTGAGCCCGACCAAGAGCACGGCGAGGGCGATGCCAGGCAGCAGGGCGTGGGAGAGGGTGCCGATCTTCAGCGCGGACTTCCTCAGCACGACGAAGGCGCTGACGAAGCCATTGGCAAAGCCGATCATGAGGCAGGCGAGCAGCGCCCGTTTGGCGATGGGCTCGGCGAGGAAGTCGGAGAGAGTGGGGAGATCCTGAGGCATGGCGGCGGGTGATCACTGCCCGTAGGCGGCGGCGATGTTTTCTTTCGTGAAGTGCGTGGCGACATCGCCAAAGGTGACCTGGGTCTTTTTGATCAAAAGCACGTCGTCGTAGAAGCCGGTGACGGTTTGCAGATCATGATGGCTGGCGATGAGGAGGCGGCCCTCGGCAGTGAGTTCTTTGAAAAGGCGGCTGAGGTTTTCCTGGGCGGGTTTGTCCAGCCCGGTGAAGGGTTCATCGAGCAGGAGGACATGCGCCTCCTGAGCGAGGGCGCGGGCGATGAAGGTGCGCTGCTGCTGGCCGCCGGAGAGGGCGCTGATCTGGCGGTCCTGGAGGTCGAGCAGATGCATGGCGGTGAGGGCGCGCTCGACGATCTCGCTGTCATGCTTCGAGTAGCCGCGCCACCAGCCAAGATTTGGGTAGCGGCCCATCTCCACGAGCCCGCGCACGGTGATGGGGAACTGCCAATCGACATCGCCCCGCTGCGGCAGGTAGGCGATTTCATGACTGCTGCGGGTGAGCGGCTGGCCGCGCCAGATGAGGCTGCCTTTGTCGGTGGGGAGGAGGCCGGCGAGGGCTTTCAGGAGGGTGCTTTTGCCAGCGCCGTTCGGGCCGATGAGGGCGATGCTGCGCCCGCATTCCGTCGCGAAGCTGATGCCATCGAGCGCGAGCACCTCGCGGTAGCTGACGCGGAGGTCGCGGACTTCGAGGCGGTGCTGCTGGGAGTGCTCGCAGCCGCCGCCCCAGCAGACGTGTTCTTTGGGAGTGGTGGTGGGCATTACCAGGTAAAGGTGAGGATTTCGCTGAGGGCAGTGCCGCTGGACCAGCGGGTTTCGCTTTTGGCATCGAAGCCGTCGGGCTCGATCTCCAGGCTCAAAGCGGTGTCGGGGGTGCCAGCGGGCCACTGGGCGTCGAGGCTAAATTCATTGCCGTCGTCGGAGAGCACGATCTCGGTCTCTAGCTCGGCGGGTGAGGCGGTGAGATCGAGTTTGGCGAAGAGTTCTCGCCCCTCGCTTTTCAGGCTGATGGAGGTGGGCCGGTGGGCGTAGCGCAGACGCAGGATAGCAGGCACGGGTTTCTTTTCAGCCCGGGTCTGGGCGGCGGTGGGCTCCACCTCGGGAGTGTGGGTGGCATTGCCCGTGAGCTGGACCATGGGCACGGCCAGGAGGGCAAAGAGCAGCCCGAGGACAAAGATCTGGATGGGAGGGAAACCGCGCATTGGTTGCAATAAGTCACGGAGGCGTGACCTAGAGTCAACCTCCGTCAATGATCAGATTCTGCGCCTGCTTGCAGTCGCTCCAACTCGTCCATGAGGATGGCGTAGCGCTCTTCCAGGCTTGGCTCGGTGATGAGACTACTCATGACGTCTGGTTCACGGACGAAGTGATAACTCAGGATGTCGCAAGCGAGTTCCGGGCAGACCATTTCATCCAGCGTGGTTCGCAGTGTCTGCATGGCCTCGCTGCATTCTGGCGTGGCAGGCGGCAGAAGATCCAGCGCCCGGTGTTTCAGCAGGTCGAGTTCCTCGTCTGTGGACTCTCGGCTTGTGGGAAAGGGCTCGATGGTGGCGATGCGGAAAGGTTTCTCCTGTGCCCAGCCAGTGATGCGGACCCGCTTCACTCCGTAAAGCATCACATGGGAGGTGCCGTCCTCGCGCTTTTTGCTGGCGCGGATCAGCCCCACAGTGGTCACTGGCAGGATTTCCTCATCCACGATGGTGCCCACGCCAAACATCCTGCTCGTGTTCAACGCATGGTCTAGCATCTGGCGATATCGCTGCTCGAAGATGTAGAGCGGTAGAAAGCAGCCAGGGAAGTGGAAGCACTCCTCTAGCACGATCAACCCGAGAGTCTCGGGAAGAACGAAGGATGAAGTGTGCATCTGAGAGATAGCCATGAAGGTGAGTGCGCCATTCACTACGCCGCACTCTGGAGGAACGGCGTCACCAAGTTTTGGATTCGCATTTCAGTCCGCCCGGGAAAGCATCCTCGACCCGGGCTTGGCCCTAATTGCCGAAGGAACTCGAAATGGTAACAGAACCACCGACAAAACGAACAGGACTGGTATCCATGGTCATGCCAGCCCCAGTGGAAGAGCCAGCTCTTGTGCCGGAACTGATGACTGCTCCAGAGCCAGATGAAAGATGCAGAGTGCCTCCGGTGACTGATCTGATGATTACTCCAGAACTTCCAGGACTGATACCATCGAATGGATTGCCACCAATGTTCAGGCTGCCGGAGGACATGATCGAAGTCGAAGAGTAGGAGGAGTAACCAATGTCGGATGCCCTGGCGCCAGAAATCACCTGTGCGTTCGGGAAAGCAGCAGCCACGGCGACCATGTTCGATGCGCCAGGTGCGTTGGACTGGCCGGGAATCACCACCTCTGGACCGATGGGGATCTGGCGGGAAGCGGCTTTTGCCAAGGCCTTGCTCTGGCGTTCTGAATGGCGAGCGATGGCGGCGGCGCGGGAAAGTGGCTTGAAGTCGGCACCGAGCAGCACGCAGGTCTGAATCAGGGAGGCCAGTTCCACCTGGACTTTGGCCGATTGACCACCCTTTGCACACACCAACATCTGCCCCGGCTGCAGGTCATGGGCACCACTGGCGATGTCAGCTTTCACCTTGCCTTCGAGGCAGGTGATCTTCAGTGAGCCATCCGCCATCACAGCGATGAGCGCGGTGCCGCGCACGATCACTATGCCAGCAGCAGTGACAATTTTCACCGCCTCATGCCTGGGCCAACCCGAGTCGGAAGAAATCAGGCTGAGTCCCTGCCCGATCTTCAGGGAACCATCCTGCTGAATCTGAGCCTGAGTGTTTGACCCGAAGCGTGCCAGGCCACCCGTCAGCGTTTGTTCCACTCGTGCCAGCTTATCCGTCATGATGAACTGCTGGGCGGATGGCTCAGCATTTAGGGCAGCACAGATAAGAAGAAACAGGACACCTCGGATCATGCCTGCAAAATAATCTGAAAAGCCACGGGCTGTCACCACATTTTTGAAATGGCGAAGTTTAGCCCGAGATTGAGCGCCTGATAGTCGAAGACGGGGAGGTCAGAATCATTGAACGAGCCCCCAAGATAAACGTCCGCCCGCAAGCTAGGCCTGATCTGCCAGGAAACGCCGACGTGGATGAGCTGATTCACATCCTGCCGGTCATCTTCGAGGTAATCAAAAAGAGCCGCGCGGTAGAGCATGGTGGCAGTAACCTTTGGCGTGATCTGCCCCAGCGCGCCGAGCTGCGTGCTGTATTCACTGCGCCGGAAAAGCGCAGGCCTGCCAGCCACGCTGACAGCGGCATTTCCAGCGATCCAGACCGCCACATCCTGCCCGATGCCCCAGGCCCGGCGCAGCCCTGCCTCGGCAAAGTGCGTCTCGTAGAGCAGCGAATCCCACTCCCAGGGCTGCATAAGCCGATTGTAGCGATACTGCGCCCAGGCGGAAGCCTGCGCCATCCCGCCCGCCAGAGGTGGCGCATCGCTAGTCCAAACCACACCGGCCTGACCGCCCACGTCATCGAAGTCGAGAAAGGGCAGATCCGAGTAGCGCCACAGGCCATAATTGGCAGCCACCATGATCGAAAGCTGGTCCGTGATGGCCGGAGCCCAGGCCGCACGGAGCACCGATCTTCCCACCCAGTCCTGCGTTTCGGCAAAGGGAGCCAGCAGCGCATTCGAGGTGTAAAATCCACCTGCCTCCAGCGTCACCAGCCACTCACGCGTCTCTGGCGGCAGAGGGCGAATCTTTTGCGTGCCGTATTCCTTCTCCAGAAGCTGCGTGTTCTCATCCGTCTCAGTGGAGAGGGACAGCGCCTCCACCTTCCCGGAAATCCGCCCCGCCTCCCGGAGCGTCTGGTCCATGGAGACTCGATCCTGCACCAGACTCTGCCCGTGGGCACCGGCCGCCACAGCGAGCGCCATCCAGCAGGCCAGAAAAAAGAGCGGAAGGTGAAAAAGTGAAGGCATGAGCATTGCCGCAGAATGCCGGGAAGTCACCGCCCCTGGCAATCGGAAAAAGCTCACAGCCCCAGCATTCCCACCACAGCCTCGCGTTTCAGGCGCAGCTCCCGCCATTCGTGGTCAAAGGCGCTGCCGCCCACGATGCCGCAGCCACTTGGGAGCTGGGCTTCCTGACCGCTCCAGCTCACGCCACGAATGGCCACCACCATGTGGCAAATGTGCCCTTCGCCAGGCTCCACGAAGCCGAAGGGCGCACCGAAGAAGCCGGGCACCTTCAACTGCGCACGATATTCCCTCAGTCGATCCAGCCACATCTGCTCACGCGGCAGACAGCCCACCGCAGGGGTAGGATGCAGCTCACGCACCAGCGTGTCTGGCACGGCGTCTCCGGCCAGTTGCACACGCAGGTTTGTCTGGAAATGCAGCAGCGTCGAGGCCTGGCAAAGCCCGCGCGGGTCACGCTGCACGGAGCCTAGCTTAGAAAGCTGAGCCTCCAGGTAGCGGACCACGATCTCGTGCTCGTCGATCTCCTTCACGTCTTTGAGGAAAGCTTCCTGGGCCCCAGGTTTGGCCGTGCCAGCCAGCGCCATTGTCTGCACTTCCCTGCCCTGCGCCCGGAAGAGGAGCTCCGGCGTCGCACCGATAAAGCCCTCTTTGCCATGGACCCAGGCGTAGCCCCAGGTGTTCGGCGGCGCACCCATCACGCGCTCTAGCAAACGGATCGGATCACCGCTCACGATGTTTCCGCGCTCGGTCAGCACTGGCACCATTTTTTCCAGACGCTTCGCCAATACCTCCCGGCGGATGCGGCGGAAGGCCATCTTAAACCACTCGGTAGCTGGCTTTGCCCACTGGATATGCGGAGCCTGTGCCCCATTCCAGCCGACACTGCCGGCGAGTGATTCAGCAGCTACGGGGATCAGCCTGGCGGGGCGTTTCCAGGGAGCGGGGTCCTTCAGATC
>JAGKWZ010000011.1 GCA_021151605.1 Verrucomicrobiaceae bacterium | reverse complement strand
GCAGAGGGTGGGGTCAGGGGACGAACTGGGTCAGGGTGCAACTGCTTGACAAAAGTTTCTGATTCAATGCCCATACTTTATGGTGCCAACCATCTGCATCTTCACGCCATGCCTCAGCGTTCGCAGCTTCGGGCACCTTGCAGGCACGGATTCAACACCTGCGGTAGGTGCGTTTCGGCATCATCCATGCGCTGCAGGAGTCGGAAAATGCAGCCATTATCGACTGTCAGATTTCATCCCGCGACTTAAAAAAACATCCATGTGCGAAGGCCCGGCCCACCTCAAGAATGAATCCTTTCGGCATGAGGAACGAAGGCACGCGATAGAAGACGCCGAAAGATACCCTTCTCCGAGTGCCATTCATTCCAAGCACCCAGTGTGCCGGACGAGACCTTTGGAACTTTTGGCAGAGTTCACGGGCTTCGAAGTCGTTAAGGCGAAGTGATCTTCACGGCCACGAGCTTCTCGGCATCGCGGGTATAGAAGATGCCATTCGCAAACGCGGTGTGGCAGCGATGCCCGGCGCGGGTGATCTGGATGGCGGCGAGCTTTTCAAACTTGGCCGGATTGGCGCGGACGAGCCAGAGTTCGCCCATCTCGGTGAAGACGAGAAGCTTGTCTCCCACGGCGATGAGTGTGCCGCCGCGCAGGCCTTCAGGATCTTCCCAGACGACTTTGCCAGTGGTGACTTCGAGGCAGCGGAGGTTCATGCCGCTTTCCTGACGGCCATGGAATCCGTAGATGTGCCCGCCGACCTTCACGGGCGTGGCGTAGTGGCAGTCGAGCGCGTCTTCCTGGTGCCAGATCTCGGCAAAGCTGCTCTCCATGACGCCGAGCAGGTGTGCGCCGACATCGTAACCGGCGGTGATGAGCCAGCGGGATTCACCGCAGTCGATGGGCGTGGCGGCATTCACCGAGGCGTCGATCTCCGCGCGGAGTTTGCGGGAGGTGATGACCTTACCATCGGCGGCGTTGACGAGCCAGAGTTGGTTGCGCATCCAGGCGAGCAGACGCTTGTCATCAATCATCACCGGTGAGGCATAACCGGCCTCGTCTTCCACGCTGGTCCAGGCGACTTTGCCCGTGACGGTATCGAGAGCCACGAGCCCGGCGGGTTTCCCGTCCAAACTGCCCCCGGCGGCGATGATGACCCGATCTCCCACCACGATGGGCGATGGCGCGCGGCCAAAGTAACCCTGCCGCGAAGTCAGGGCGGAGGCGGTGTCGTAGTTCCAGAGTTCCTTGCCCGTGGTGAAGTCGAGCGCGGTGACGCGCCCCTCGGGACCGAAGGTGAAGACACGTCCGCCAGCCACGGCGGGGACGGCGCGGGGGCCGTTGTCGAAACCGAAGCTGTCCACGTAATCGCTGATGTAGGTGCTGCGCCAGATCGGTTTCCCCGTCTTGGCGTCGAGCGCCTCGGTGGTCATGTCGCTGCCTTCGCGATGGAAAAGGATGACTTTGCCATCGGCCACCACTGGGCCTGCGAAGCCGGAGCCTGCGGACTTTTCCCAGAGCGGCTTGAGATCGCCATCCAGGGAGTCAGGCAAGGCAGACTCACTTTTGTCAGCGATGCCGCTGCGCTGGGGGCCGAGGAACTGGGGCCAGTCTGCCGCGAGGGCCAAAGTGGGGATGAAAAGGAGGAAAGCAGACAATGCACGCATGACGGCATCCTAAACGTGAGAGCAAAGAAGGTGAATTTCGATTTTCGGGTTTGTCGTAGGGCCATAAACTTGCTGTTTTAAGTCTGCCTCACTCATGCCCGCCTCATTTTCACCCCGACTCCGCCACTGGCTGCGCCTGGTGGTCGTTGCGCTCGGACTGGCTGGAGTGCTTTGGCTGGTGCTGACGCACGCGCTGGCGGGACTGAAAACCGTGCCGGAAAAGCTCACGAGGCTGGAGGTTTCAAATCTGAAGCTGACCGGGCAAACGCAGCTTGATCTCCAGCCGGACTTCAGTCGCAGCATCTCCGAGCCGCTGAAACGCATGATGCCGCACCGGACGGATGGTTTGGCGCAGCCGCTCTGGCCCTGGGTGGCCTCGTGGATGCATGATCCGCAGGATGTGGCGGCGACGCTGAAAGGCACGGCCATCTTCCGAATCGGGCTGGTGCTCGGGTTTCTCCTGATGCTGGGGCTCATCTGCGCACGCTCCTTTGCCCTGCCAGCGGCGCTGTGGGTGCTGCTGATGGCGGGGCTGCATGGTTTCCTGCCCGTGTTGTCCTTTTTCACAGGTGAAACGCTGCATCACATGGGCCTGCTGGTGATGTGGCTGGCCTGTGTGTATGCGCTGCAAAGGAACTCCCTCTGGGTCTATGGACTGATCGGCACCTCTGCCGCAGTGACCTGGCTCGCAGAAGACCACATGGTGATCCCTGTGCTCGTGGTTTTCCTGCTGGTGAGTTCCCTGCGTGCGATGTGGGGCTGGGGGTCTGCGCACTTTGCTCAGTTGCCAGGGACCAGTCTGTGGGTTTGGCGAAATCACTGGCTGGGGCTGCTGATGCTTGGCTGCACGTTTTTCTTCATCGTCGGACCACGGCTGGTGGAGTCTCACCAGATCTTTGGGGATGCTTTCTTTAGCTACTCGGACCGAGTTCGCTGGCTGGACACTGCGGATGAAGCCCAGCGGTGGATCGAAACGCACCCAGATGCAGCCAGTCTGGTGCGCGAACCCGTTCTCGAGCGTCCCTCCGCAAATGTGCTGAACGGGCGCAGCCATGCTGAACTGCTCGAACGGCTGGGCCTCGGAGCCGCGGTTGTCGGGAGGGAACTCGGCTCGGCGATTGCCCAACTCGCCGCGATGCTTGGCATTTTGATCACCCTGGCCATGATTACCTGGACGAGGACGCCCAAGGCCAGTCACGCCGGAGAGCGATTGCACCCGGAGACGGCGACGACCTTCCTCTTTGTCACCGTAGCAGTCGGGGTCTGTGCACTGATCGCCTGCTGGGATGCGCCGGTGCTGCCAGTGCGGCACCTCCACGGCATGATCATGCTGCTGGCTCTAAGTCTGGTCTGGGCGGCCACCAGTCTGCTGCGCCGGGCAAAACGACGTGGCGTGAGCCGCTGGGTCATCGTCTGCTATCACGTGGCGATGTGGGGCATGGTGGCGTGGTCGCTCATGACGAGTCGGGCAATACCTTGACTCTCATGCATGATGGACGAACACCTTGGACCGCCAAATGGCCGCCACCAAGCCCCACTTCATCCTCTGTTTTGACTTCGATGGGACGCTAGTCAATCCCGAGGGAAATCCCGTCTTTCATCCCGCTCTCGGGCAGATGATCCAGCAGCTCCGCACGCAGGGCGCTGCCTGGGTGATCAATACCGGGCGCAGTCTGCCTCAGACACTGCAGGGGCTGGCCCAGCATGGCATCTTCATGGAGCCCGACTACATCATCGCCAAGGAGTGCGATATTTACCGGCCCGGTTTTTTTAGCAAATGGACCGACTTCGGGAACTGGAACCGCCAGGCACGGAAGGCGCATGACCGCTTCGTGAAGGATCATGAAGCCTCGCTAACCGCGATCCGGCAACTGGTCGAAACTCACACAAAGGCGCAGTACCTCGTCGGCGACTATGGTGCACTCGGCATCGTCGCGACCAGCGATGAAGAACTAGACGCCATCTGTGCCTACATTGACACGCACGTGCGTCAGTTTCCTGACATTGGCTATCAGCGCAACGGCGTCTACCTGCGTTTCTCCCATAGCGGTTACAGCAAAGGCACCGCCCTAAGTGAGCTCGCCCGCCTGCTCGGTATGGACGCCAGCCGCTGTTTCGCAGCTGGGGACAATCACAATGACCTCTCCATGCTCGATCCGCGCCACGCGCGCATGATCGCCACCCCCAGCAACGGTCTCCCGCCGATCAAGGCGCATGTCCTGAGCCACGGAGGCTTCGTGGCGAGCCGCCCCGCAAGCGAGGGCATGATCGAGGCGCTTGGACACTACTTCGGCGGCGGACGAAGGGTTTGAGGCAGCTGCAGCAGTTGGGCCAATCTTGCGCTGCATACATCCTGCCTTGCCTTCATTCTCAATTAGGCTACCAGCATGTCTCAACATGGACCCACGAATCAAAGAGCGGCTCGAAGCGCACCTTTCCACCTCCGGCTTGCGGCGAACCAAGCAGCGAGAAGTCATCGTGGAGGCTGCCTTTGCCACGGATGATCACTTCAATGCCGACGAGCTACTAGACAAGACCCGCAAGCTCGACCGCACCATCTCCCGCGCCACGATTTACCGCACACTCCAGCTTCTGGTCGAATGCGGCCTGCTGCGCGAGGTCGATCTCGGGCGTGACCAGACCTTCTACGACCCGAACTTCCTCGACAAGCCTCAGCACAACCACCTGATCTGCCTCGACTGCGACCGCGTCGTTGAATTTGAAGACGAAAACGCCGCCCTGCTGCACGACTGCATTACCCGCCGTCTCGGCTTCCAGCCGCAGATGAAGTCCATGCGGATCGAGGCCAAATGCGACGAACTGGCCCGCACCGGCAACTGCCAATTCAAGGTCGCCCGTGAAGCAGCTTTGAGCTGACCGGCGCTCAACCAACAACAAACTCCTTGCGCTTCCGGGGGTCGCGCCTATTCTCCGCGCCCTTTTTCCAAAACTCTTTCCAACCCAGATTATGTCGCAACATCGCAGTCTCAAAACATCCGGCGGTTCCGTGGGCACCAAGCGCAGTGTCCTTAAACGCGGTGAACGCATCAAGCTCATGAAGGCCCGTGGCCAGTGGAAAGAAGGCCGTCTCCCGACTGGCCTGCCGAAAACCAAGTCCGAGTAGTAAACCCATTTTAGCCCGGAGGGAGGTTCCGCCGGGCAATCGTTGTGCGTCTTAATCGCTTCCTCAGCCAGTGCGGCCTGGGTTCACGCCGTGGCTGTGAGCAGATCATTTTAGAAGGTCGCGTCACGATCAACGGTAAAATTGTGTCCGAGCTGGGCACAATCGTGACTCCCGAAGACTCGGTAAATGTCGATGGCAAGCCCACGCGTGCCGAGACGCCCATCGTCATCACCCTGAACAAGCCGCGTGGATACATCTGCAGCCGGGCTGACGAGCGGGATCGCATGACGATCTACGCCCTGCTGCCGAAGCAGCTCCAGACACTCCATCACGTCGGTCGTTTGGACAAAGAGAGCGAGGGTCTGCTGCTGATGACCAATCGTGGTGATCTCTCCCACCACTTGATCCATCCGAGCAAAGGTGCCGAAAAGGAATACGAGGTCATCGTCGATAAGCCGCTAGACCAAGCCATCATGGGCAAGCTCGTCCATGGCATGCTCACCGAAGAAGGTCACGCCAAAGCGGAGCGTGCCTGGATGATTACCGAGTATCGCTGCCATGTCGTGCTCAAGCAGGGGCTCAAGCGCCAGATCCGCCTCATGTTTTACCAGCTCGGCTTTGAGGTCGAGCGCCTCACCCGCACCCGCATCGGCTGGCTCGAATTAAAAGGACTGCCCAAAGGTGGCTGGAAGCAGCTCACCGAAACGGAAGTACAGCGCTTCTTTACCGAGGCTGGCACCTCAGGCAAACCTGTAAGCGAGGACAAGCCGCGCAAAAAGCCCGCTTCCAAGAAGGCCGACTCAGAGGATGAAGACGCGGCCCCGCGCCGTCGCCCGCCCATCCGTCGTGCATCCAAAGGAACCGGCACCAAGCCAACTGGCCGGGCACGCTATGCCCTGCCACGCCCTGAGCCTAGTGAAGCTCCACAGCCCCGCGCGCCGCGCTCAGGTCCACCACGCCGCTCAGGCCCGTCAGATCGCTCAGCGCCAAAGCGCCGTGGCTACGGCGGAGATCGTGAAGATTCCCCCGAGCATTCGGGTCCACCATGCCGCTCAGGCCCGCCAGATCGCTCAGCGCCGAAGCGCCGTGGCTACGGCGGAGATCGCGAAGATTCTCCTGAGCGTTCGAGTCCACCACGCCGCTCAGGCTTTGGCGGAGAACGATCTGGACCGAGAGGACGTTCCTCTGGTCCATCAGACCGCAGCGGGCCACCGCGCCGTTCCGGTCCTCCAGGTAGGTCCGGCCCACCAAGCCGCAGCGAACCGAAAAAGCCCGGAGGCCGCAAGCCGCGCTAAAGCGCCTATGGAGCAATTTTGGAAGCCCTAACCGCCCAGCGCAACTTCGCAGGGCTTGAGCGTGGATTCGCACGCTGCTCCTCCATGCTGGGGCGCAGGACATCGTCGGAAACTTGGCTGTAGATGCCAGCACGCTCGCCTTCCTGGAAGGCTTTTTTGACCCGGCGATCTTCACCAGAATGGAAGGTGAGAAAAGCAACTCGGCCACCGGGTTTTAGGGAGATGGGCAGGGCGCGCAGGAGGGTGTCGAGAGCACCAAACTCCTCATTCACGGCGATGCGCACAGCCTGGAAGACGCGGCGGATGCTGGCGTCGATGTCCTCAGCTTTCATACGGGTTGGCAGGGCCTCTTTCACACACTGGGCGAGGGCACGTGTGGTGCGCAGCGGAGTCTGACGCTGCTGCTGCCAGATGCGCTGGGCGATCTGGGCAGCATGAAGTTCGTCAGCATTTTCCAGCAGCAGGTCGGCGAGCTGGTCTTTGGCAATGCCCGCGAGGAACTGGGCGGCGGACTGGCCGCGCTGGGGGTTCATGCGCATGTCGAGCGGGCCATCCTTTTTGAAGGTGAAACCGCGCGCGGGGTTGTCGATCTGCATGGATGAAAGGCCGAGGTCGGCAAAAAGGATGTCGGCTCCGTCTTGCCAGCCTTGATCTGCAAGGGCGCGGGCGAGTCCGGCGAAGTTCGTGCGCCTTGCGGTGAAGCTCTGTTCCGTCATGCCTGCTGCGCGCAGGCGTGCCTCGGTGCGGACGATCTCGACCGGATCGGCATCCAGGCTCAGGAGGTGGCCGCCAGGCTGGATGGCCTGCCAGAGGGCGCGGCTATGACCGCCGTAGCCAAGAGTGCAATCGATAACGCGCTGGCCGGGCTGGGGCTGGAGGCAGGCGAGCACTTCAGCCACCATGATGGGCACGTGCTGACCGGCGGGCGTTTTGCCGGCGGCGAGCACTTTGGCGACTTCGTCTGGGTAGCGCTCGGCGTTCAGCTCCTTGTATTTGTCTTCAAAGCGTCGCGGGTTCTTGCCGCTGTAGCGCTGGCGACGCTTATGGACGGGTGCGGCGGGCTCGGAGGTTGTGGATTCAGGCTCCGAGTTCATTGTATTTCAGATTGTTGCCGCGTGCCTTTTCAGCGGGATAGCGCTTCTCGTTGCGGTCGAGTTTGGCCTGCATGGCCTCGGCGAGGGGGATGTCGAGATTATGTGCGAGTTCGAAGAGAAGGATGGCGACATCGGCGATCTCATCAGTGAGTTCAGCGCGTTTGTCCTGCACGACCTGGGGGATCTGGTCGGGCTGTTTCCAGACGAAATGCTGCATGAGTTCCCCAGCCTCGGCGGCGATGGCGACGGCCATGTCCTTGGGATTGTGAAACTGCTGCCAGTCCCGTGCGTCGCGGAAGGCACAAATGCGTGCTGTGATGGCTTCGATTGTCATGGCTCCATGAATGCGACCTGCGTGGGCGTTTGGCAAACCCGGTTATTTGAGTGTTCAAATGCCGCCCATTTCCCAGAGGAGCGCCCAGACTGCTGCTTGCAAATAGAGCTGTCCCGGCTAAACGGCGCAGTCCCTGAACTCAGCAGGGCTCCAGGTTTGCCCCTGGAGACTCCCCATGTCCGAACATAAAAACTCAAACAGTTGGGCCCTCGCTCTTGCAGCGCTGGGCGTGGTCTATGGAGACATCGGCACCAGTCCGTTGTACGCCCTCAAGGAAAGTCTGGTCCATGCACACTTCGATCCCGCCGGGGATGTGGCGCATCAGGTTTTCGGACCCATTTCATTGATGTTTTGGTCGCTGACGCTGATGGCGGCGGTGAAGTATCTGCTGCTACTCAGCCATGCGACGAATCAGGGCGAGGGCGGGATGTTTGCCCTGCTGTCACTGCTGCGCGGGGCGAAGGATGCCTTTGGGCCGAAGTCCGTCAGCGCTTTTGTGCTCTTCACGCTCTTTGGCGCGGCGCTGCTGTATGGCGATGGCATGATCACGCCAGCCATCTCGGTTCTGTCAGCTGTGGAGGGTCTCGGGGAGCTGAATAAAAGCTTCACCGCGTATGTCCTGCCCATCGCGACGGTGATTTTGCTTGGGCTGTTCATGGTGCAAAAATATGGCACGGCGAAGATCGGCGTGAGCTTTGGCCCTGTGATGATTCTGTGGTTCTTCTGCCTGGCCGCACTGGGGCTGTATCGTCTAGTGGACCGCCCGGAGATCCTCGCGGCGCTTTCGCCACATCATGGCATCCACTACCTCGCCAGCCATGGGCTGCACGGGATCGTGATCATGGGCATGGTGCTGCTGGCGGTAACGGGCTGCGAAGCGATGTATGCTGACATTGGCCATTTTGGCCGTGGTCCGATGCAGAAGGCCTGGTTCTACTTGGCCTACCCGGCGCTGACGCTGAACTACCTCGGCCAGGGTGCGCTGATTTTGTCCAATCCGATGTCGGTGGTGGAAGGTAGCCCCTTTTACCGCATGGCTCCCGAGTGGCTGCTCGTGCCAATGATCATCCTGGCGACGATGGCGACGATCATCGCCTCCCAGGCCATGATCACGGGCGTCTATTCTCTGACCCAGCAGGCCGTGCAACTTGGCTACCTGCCCCGCCTGAAGATCATCCATACGAACCCGGAGATCCGCGGCCAGATCTACATGCCGCAGGTGAATTTCCTCCTCCTGGCCTGCTGTCTGGCTCTGGTATGGACCTTTGGCAGCAGCAGCCGTCTCGCCTCTGCGTATGGTTTCTCCGTGGCGATGGGGATGCTGCTCACGACGATCCTTTTCTATTTCGTGGCGCGTCGAATCTGGGGCTGGTCCTACTGGAAGGCGATCCTGCCTGTGGTGCTCTTTGCCCTCATTGAGAGCAGTTACGTCGCTGGTAGCTTGAGCAAATTTATGGACGGTGCCTGGTTCCCGCTCGTGGTCGCCATTGGGCTCTGGATCGTCATGAAAACGTGGACCGATGGCCGCGCCATCCTCTTCCAGGCCATGCAACGCGGTCGCCTGCCCGTGCAGCATCTCATTGATGAGATCCAAAAGGACCGCATCATCCGAGTGCCTGGCGCGGCGGTCTTCATGTCTGCCAGTGCAGATGGCCTGCCGCTCGCTTTGCTGCATCACTTGAAGCACAACAAAGCGCTGCATAAGCAGGTGATCCTGCTTACTGTCCGCTTCGAGGACACTCCCTACGTCCAGGACGAAACCCGCCACACCGTGGAGCAGCATTGCGTGGAGTTCTATCGCGTGATCCTGCGATACGGCTTCTCGGAATCCCCTGAGGTCTTTGAAGATCTCGTTCAGGCTTTGGAAGGATACACCAAGGTGAAAAAGAACGGCATCACCTTCTACCAGAGCCGCGAGGTCCTGCTCACCAACGGCCCAGGCAAGATGGCCAAATGGCGCAAGAAGCTCTTCGTCACCCTCAGCCGACTCTCCCGCCCCGCCACCGGCTACTTCGACCTGCCTCCGCGGCAGGTTTGTGAGCTGGGAATCCAGCTTGAAGTGTGAGTTTGAAGTTCAGAGCCCGCCTTAAGGCTGGGCTTCAAACTGGCAGTCCAAAATCTCGCCAACCGGGAATATAAACCTTTCCAAAATAAAGGAATGACTCTATTTTCTGTAATTCATAGAATCCGCATGGCCATCGCTCCCCTGCGTTGGGCAGGCTTCGGGAGGGTCTTTTACCTGCTCTCGGCGGACTGTACCACGGCGCGAGCGGTGGCGGCGCGAGCTGCCTGACCGAGGGCGGTAGCTGCCTCGAAAAAGCCTCAAAAGCATCGACTTCTTGCCAAGCGGACCAAAGCGCCCATCTTGCGCCCCCTTTTTCCGCCCATCCGCCTACCTTCCAGTTTTGTGAGCCAGTCCCATCCTACCGATGACCTCCGCGTGGCGGAGATCCTGCCCCTGATCCAGCCCGCCCTGCTGATGCACGACCTGCCGCTCAATGAGACCGGCGCGGCCTTCATCGAAACCTCGCGCAAGCAGGCCGAGGCCATTTTGAACCGGCAGAATGACCGTCTGCTCGTCGTCGTCGGCCCCTGCTCCATCCACGATCACAAAAGCGCTCTGGAGTATGCCCAGCTCATCCAAGCCGCTCGCGAGAAGCATGAGCAAGACCTCGAGATCGTCATGCGCGTCTATTTTGAAAAGCCACGCACCACCGTCGGCTGGAAGGGTTACATCAACGATCCCCACCTGAACGAAAGCTACGACATCAACACCGGTCTTCGCGAAGCCCGCAGCCTGCTGATCGAACTCACCCGCATGGGCGTGCCAGCAGGCACCGAGTTCCTCGACGTGATCACCCCGCAGTACATCGCCGATGTCGTCTCCTGGGGAGCCATCGGCGCGCGCACCACCGAGAGCCAGGTCCACCGCCAGCTCTCTTCCGGCTTGTCCATGCCCGTTGGTTTCAAAAACGGCACCGATGGCGGCATCCAAGTCGCACTTGATGCCATCCAAGCCGCCGCCGGACAACATTGCTTCCTTTCGGTAACGAAGGATGGCGTCGCTGCCATCGTGAAAACAAAAGGCAACAGCGCCTGCCACGTGATACTGCGCGGCGGCAAAGCCGGCACGAACTTCGACGCAGCCTCTATCGACGCCGTCGTCAGCCAGCTCACCGCGCGCGGCCTGCCCGCCAGCGTCATGGTCGATTGCAGCCACGGGAACAGCCTCAAGGACTACCGCAAGCAGCCGCTCGTCACCGACTCCCTCGCCGAGCAGATCAGCAACGGCAGCAAATCCATCACCGGCGTGATGATTGAAAGCCACCTCGTCGAAGGCCGCCAGGACGCCAAGCCAGGCCAGCCCCTGACCTACGGCCAGAGCATCACCGACGCCTGCGTGAACTGGACCACCACCGAGACCATGCTCGACCAGCTCGCCGCCGCCGTGCGTGGCCGCCGCGCGAAGTGAAACAAGCCTGCATGATCGCATTCCGCGTCAGTGTGAACGGAAAGCCCGAATGCCTAGCTGGTATTGAAGGCCGGGGGGTAGTCCATGTGAACCTGTGTTGGGCACATCAGGCAGAAAAAAACACCATGTTTCTCCCTGAAGAAGAACGTGCCGGTTTTCTGCGCGAAACGACAACCTTATATGTCGGTGGTCTTTCGTCAGGCGAGCAAAGCCCGGATCAGATTATAAACTGGTTGAACACCGATTTGTCCCCTGGCGACATGATTTCCATCAATGTCGTTGATACAGAGGCAGCAGATTCACCAAGTGAGACCAGACCAATCGAAACAGCCCCACCAGCAAACGTAGAAGCGGACAAGAATTACGTTCGGCGCATCTGCAAAGAATGGGGCTGGAAGATCACTGAGCCTGCTAGCATGGAATCAACCATCGAATGAAGCTGACGCCTTCCATCCTCGAACAACTCTGCCAATGTCGCATCCTCGTCATCGGTGACGTGATGCTTGACCATTTCATCTGGGGAGCCGTGCGCCGGATCTCGCCGGAGGCACCGGTGCCCATCGTTGAGGTCACCAAGGAGACAACCTTCCCCGGTGGTGCGGCCAATGTGGCGCGCAACATTTCCGCGTTCTCGCCTTATGCCTACCTCATGGGCCGCGTGGGCAGAGACAGCGCGGCAGGCGAATTGAAGAAGCTCCTCAACGAAGAGGGCGTGAATACCGATCCGATGCTGGAGAGCGACACCTTGCCCACCATCGCCAAAACGCGCATCATCGCCCGCCAACAGCACGTCGTGCGCGTGGACCGTGAGGTCATCGAAAAGCTCAGTGCGGAGGAATTGCAGCAAATCTCCAGCCGACTCGAAGTCATGCTGCCGGACCTTGATGGCGTGATCATCGAAGACTACGGCAAAGGCTTCGTCACCCAGGCTTTCGCGGATCAGGTGCTTGGCTTGTGCAAAGCCGCCGGGAAGCTCGTCACCGTCGATCCATCGCCGCGCAATCCACTGAGCTGGCATGGTGCCTCTCTCGTGAAGCCAAACAGGCTCGAAGCCTTCGCAGCGGCAGGCATCCAAGATCACCACAAGCTCATCCCGCCGCTCGAAGACATGCGGCTCCTCGAAGTCGGCGAGCAGCTCCTTGATCAATGGGCCGTGGGCAAAGTGCTCGTCACGCTCGGTGAGCAGGGCATGATCCTCTTCCAGCGCGACAGCGCCCCACATCACATCCCGACTCGTGCGCGTGAAGTGTACGACGTCTCCGGCGCTGGCGATACGGCCATCGCCTTCCTCACGCTTGCTCTCGCAGCCGGTCTCAGCGCCGAAGACGCCGCTGACATCGCCAATCACGCAAGTGGCATCGTCGTCGGCAAGCTCGGCACAGCACGCGTCATGAAAGACGAGTTGCTCGCTGCTTTCGAGGATTGACCTCCCCCTCTCTGCCACATGGCAGAAAGCCCCCGCATCCTTCATCTCTTCAATCGCTATCGGTTCTTCGGTGGTGAGGAAGCTTCCGTGCTCCGCATGAGCCAGGTCATGCGGGAGCAGGGCGTGGCATTGGAGGAGGTCTTCGTTTCCAGCAATGATTGGGAAGGTCCCGATGCGCCACCGAAATGGCAGCAGCCGCTTCTTTCGCTCTACAATCCGGCTTCGATCCGTCGGCTTCGCGAAGCGCAGGACCGCCATCGGCCAGATCTTTGGTTGGGGCACAATCTGTTCCCCGTCCTCTCGCTCAGCACTTTGCGCGAGGCAAAGCGCCACCAGGTGCCCTTCGCTTTGTATCTGCACAACTATCGCCCCTTTTCCACCAACGGAGCCTGCTGGTGCCAGGACCGACTCGAAACTGGCGGCCTGAATCGCCGCTTTATGCGAGAGATCCTGGCGGGTGCATTTCAGGGTTCGGTTGCCCGCACTGCCTGGGTCGCTCTGCTTCTGCATCTCGGCCACTCTCTGGGCTGGTATCGTCAGGTTGATGCTTGGATCGCCGTTTCGAGTTTTGTTCGCGACCGCTTCGTTGAGGCCGGAGTGCCTGCGGAAAAAGTGCATGTCCTCGCCTATCCCTTCTTCCCGCGTCACGAAGTTCCGGCCCCGTCAGCAAAGGGAAGATTTCTCTTCCTCGGACGACTCACGGTGGAAAAAGGTACACGCGTTCTGCTCGCTGCCTGGGATCACCTCCGCCAGACACTGGCACCATCAGAGATGCCAAAGCTCATCATCGCCGGTGATGGTGAGCTGCGCTCTGAAGTCGAAGCCTCCGCCGCACGCTCGGATGGCTGCATCGAGTATGTGGGGCAGTTGCAGGGAGAGGCCAAAGACGCCGCCATCCGCAACTGTAGCGCCATCCTAGTGCCCTCCATCTGGTGGGACCCCTATCCGACCGTTGTTTATGAAGCCTTCGACCATGGTCGGGCCGCGCTCGCCGCGCGTTCAGGTGGTTTGCCCGAAAGTGTGGCCCATGAGCAGCGTGGGCTTTTGCACGAAGCAGGCAATGCCGAGCAACTGGCCGCCCATGTGCAGACATTGCTTCGCCAGCCTGAACTAGCCACCCGCCTTGGCAGTGCAGGGCGTGAATGGCTGCTGGCAAACTCTGGTGCCGATTTTTGGTGGCAGGGTTTTCTGAAAATCCGCGACATCATTCACGAGCAGCGGCGCGCTTGCGCGAGAGTCTGAGCACTCCACACTCCGCCTCCCACCATGAAGACTCTCGATACGACATCCATGCTTTCGCGCCATCTCGACGGACATCTCACCGCCGTGCAGGCCCTGCTGGATCAGGCCCATGTCGTTCAGGAGATGGCAGACGCTTGGATCACCGCGCTCGCCGCTGGGAAAAAAGTGCTCTTCTTCGGCAATGGCGGCAGCGCTGCGGATGCCCAACACCTCGCGGCGGAACTCGTCGTGCGTTATCGCATCAATCGACGCGCACTTCCAGGTATCGCTCTGACCACGGACACCTCCATGCTTACCGCGCACAGCAACGACTACGGTTTTGAAACCGTCTTCGCCAGACAGATCGAGGCATTGGCACAGCCTGGAGATGTCGTCGTCGGAATTTCCACTTCGGGCACCAGCCCGAACGTCATCGCCGGTCTCAAGGCCGCGAACGAGTGCGGCTGTGTGACCATCTCTTTCACCGCTGCTGGTGGCAAAGACTGCGCTGCATTGGCAAAGATCGCCTTCAAGGCACCGACTGACATCACGGCTCATGCTCAAGAGTGCCATCTGCTCGTGGGTCATGTTTTATGTGAGGCCGTGGAGGCCTCTCTGAGCGCCGCCGCTTAACCGCGCTGGCGCATTTCCACTCCTGATCATGGGAGTCCTGAAAATCTTCTCCGCCTCTGTCATTCTGCGGGTGATGCGGCTGCTGCTGAATGTGCTGATCATCGGCAGCCTCGGGCGTTATCTTGGTGAACAGCAAACGGGCAGCCTCCTGTCTGCACTAGCCGTGGTGACCGTGCTCCTATGCATCGCCGAACTCGGCCTGGCACGAATCTCCGTGCGTGAACAGGCCGCTAAACCTGAAGAAGGCGCGGCTATTCGTGGCAGTATCTTTCGGCTGCGTTTGACCGCCGGAGTTGTGTTGTTTGCTGCGGTGATTTTCGGCAGCCTCGGGCTTGCCGAAGAAGACCGTAACTTACTGTGGATCTACGCCCTTTTGCTTCCGACCCACGCCTTCGCAGAACTTGGAGGCGCTCTCGAGGCCGATCATCAGGTTCTGAAAAACCAGTGGTCGCAGTGGTGGGGCTTCCTTGTAGGTGCGCTCATCACTTTGGCGGGAGTGCTCACCCAGATGCCGGTCATCTTTTTCCCCTGCGCTTTCCTGGCGGAATGCTGGGTGACCTCTTTTCGGCAGTGGTTGGCCTTTCGTCGATCCACGGGTGCGTTTGGGTTTCAGCAGTGGGAGAAAAATCGTTCTTTCGTCTTGCTGCGCGAGTCTCTTCCAGAGCTGGCTTCCCAGCTTGCCCTCGTGCTGTTGTTTCGTCTCGATACTCTGATGCTCAAAGCCATGCGTGGTGATGCCGAAGCGGGCGTGTATGCAGCAGCGATCCGCCTTTCCGAGACACTCTATTTCACACCGATGCTTCTCGCTTCAGTGCTCATGCCGAGGCTCGTCATCGCTCGTCAGTCGGGAGATGGCAGTTACGAAACCGGGCTCGTGCGTTACTTCGCGGGAAGCTGGCTCATGGGCTTTGCCGGCGCAGCCTGCCTTGTCGCCTGTGCAGCACCGGTCACGCATCTGCTTTGGGGCCAAAAATTTGCCGGGAGTGCAGACATCCTATTTATCCATGCCTGGGCTTTCATACCCTATGCACTCGGCGTAGCACGGACCCAGCATCTCACGATCGAGGGACGGCTCTGGGCGAATCTGCCATCCGTGGTGCTCGCCTTGCTGACAAACATAGTGCTGAACTGGCTGTGGATTCCCACTCTCGGCGGACCTGGCGCAGCCTGGGCCACTCTGGTCTCCTACTCTCTCGCCTGGGTGGCCACCTCATTCCTGTTGCCACCTTTGCACGCGAGCGGCCGGTTCCAGATGCTCGGCATCAAGCACCTCCCTTCCCTTCCGCGCGAAGTGTGCTCCGCCATGTTTAAAGCCAATCCAGTCTGAGTTCATGAACGGCAATCCCCTGCCAACTCTCATCATCACCTGCCTGCTCGCCTGCATGGCCTGCTTTTCCATCCTGCTGGGAGAGGGAAACGTTCTGGCGAACCTCTTCCTCTACCTCATGATCGGTGGATCAGTGCTCGCCTTTGCATCACCCCGCGCAGGCTTCCTGCTATGCCTCATTTCCAGCGGTTACGTCGATCTCGTGAAGCGGCTCATGATCGTCTCTGACCGAGTGCAAATGATCGACCTTTACTACATCCTCGGCTTTCCTCCGGTGGTTTTCATGGTCTCCATTCTGGCACTCATGGTACGTGGGTTTTCTGGCACCGTGAAAGTGCAGCGCTGGCATGTGGTGATGTGGGGCATGGCCTGCTTCATCTCAGTGGCAAACGGAGCCCTTTCGCTAGTCGGCGCCGAAGGTGGTTTTGGGCGGGCGGTGCAGGACATGGCGAACGGTGCGTACTCCATGATGCTTTTTGCCATGCCGCTGCTCTACGCGCGTCCCGATGATGCGTTGAAGATCTTCCGCATCCTGCTGTGGATCTATCTTCCGGTAGCCATGTATGCCATCGCCCAGGGGCTGTGGGGGTTCCGTGACTTTGAAATCCTCTACCTCCAAAGCGGCTACACCATTGAGATAAAGCAACTTCTCACAGACCGTGTGCGCGCCTTCTCCACATTGAATTCGCCGACGAGTCTTGGGGCGATGTCTGCGGCGATGATGGTTCTCCCATGGATGCTCTGGCGGTCTGTGCGTACGAATGGCCGCCGCCATCTCAGTTTCATGGAGGTACTCTTGTTTACCCCGCTCTTTGCCGGGGCATTATTGGCTTCGACCAGCCGCTCCGCTTTCGTCATCGTCATCGTCTGTATCGTCGGCAGCCTATGTTTCCGTTCACGTTTAGGCACGCGGCTCTTTTATGGGTTTGCTGTCCTCAGCTTTGCCGGACTCATCGCTTCTGCCACCTACCTCCAGGACCGTCTTGAGGACACCACCGAGTCACTGATCGCCATGGCGGGCAGCCGTGTGAGTGAGGATGCGCTGAATGTGAATACCTTCAGCGATCGCCTCCAGGGTTTCGCCATGGTGCTGAGCAATCCCGAAGCCTACACTTGGACCGGCTACGGCCCCGAGCGCGGCACCGATCCGAGTGATCCTCTCTACAATCATGATCTGCTCAGCAACATCCTCGTCCGTTACGGCGCGGTTGCTCTTGCCATAGCAGTCTTGCTTGGGGTCACTTTCCTGACATTCGGGCATCGGCAGCTTCTCGCCATTCAGGACCTGCGTCAGCGGCGCATTGGGGCCATGATGTTGGCGCTCGTTTGTGGCATGGTGGCCATCTCCATCACCTCCGGGAATGTGCTGAATATCTTCCCGGTAAACATCCTCTTTTGGATCGCCGCAGCAGCCGCTGTGATTGCCGTGCGGCATCAACCTATGGGAAACAAAGAACAGCCCAAGGCCAGCATGACTCCTCAGATGCACCCGCCGATGTACCCGATGTCTTACCACGGCACCCCGGCTGCTGGTTACCGCCCGCTTCACCCCTCACAGCGAGCTCTTTCCCGTCCGCACTTTCCCAAAGCATGATCCCGCGCCTGCGCACCTGGCTCAGCCAGTTTATCTACACCCCAAACACCATCCGCTACCGAGTCGAGTGGCGGCGGCTGCGTGACGCTTTGCGTTTGGTTGGCCCTGTGGATCATCTTTTTGACGGTGGCGCAGGTTCCGGAGAGTTTGCGCGCAAAGCCCTCGCTGAGGGCTGGGTGCGGCGTGTGACCGCCTTGGAGTATGACGCAGGAAACTTCGCCTGCCTGAGGGCAAAGCTCGGCGCTGATCCACGTGTCGAAATGTGCCAGGGGTCTCTGTTGGAGATACCATATGCAGATGCCAGCTTCGATCTCGTGCAAAGCACGCAGGTCATCGAGCACATCGAAGACCATGAGACTGCCGCCCGCGAACTGATCCGGGTGCTGAAGCCCGGCGGCTATGCGATCATTACCGTCCCACATCCGCCCGAACCTTTCCCCAATGATGGTCATGTGCGCGAAGGCTACACCGAGGCGGATCTGCGCGCGCTGTTCGAGCCGCTCGGCTGCGTGCTAAAGCATACCGACTACTGCCTCACTCGTGGTACGGTGGAGCGCATGCTAGCCGTGGAGAAACTGCCCCTTCACGGTCTCTTCGTACCAGTGGCACTGGTCGATGCCGAGAAGCATCAAAGCCGGGCTGAACGCCAGGCAGATACGCCCTTTGGCATTCTGGCCCTTTTCCAAAAAGTCAGATGAAGCGTCTGCTCATCGTGGACCCGGACTTCCTCCGGTCCAGCCCCTCCATGAAAGGCGTGCTGCGCTCTTTGCCGGAGTTGCGTGCCGCCGGTTTCGAGATCGAAGTTTGGTGCTGGGAAATCGAGCCCGATGCGCCTGTGGATCATGTCACTCTACTGCCGACTTTTGGTGCCCGTGGACTGAAGCTGGTACAGTCCATCATCTTCTCCATCCTCGTGACCCTGCTTCACCTCTGGCGCTTCCAGATTTGCGGGCAAAGACGGCCTGAGGTGGTGTACTCCATCCTCCCATATCTGCCATTTTGTGAGGTCGCCCACGCGCATTTTTCTCCCTGGAACTGGATCGGCTGCATGGAGCGCATGGGCTGCCATTCGCTTCGGGACCGGATTGAGCTTTTGGCGTATCGGATCTACCGCCGCTGGTGCGACTTTTATCTTTCCGTGACCTCCGCCCGGCTCCTCATCGTGCCGTCTCGGGCCGTGGCTCAGGATTACCAAAAGCAGTCTCCTGGGAGGCACATCATCGTTCTGCCAAACTCCTTTGACCGTGCCCGTTTTCATCCAGGCATTCGCGCTGAACATCGTGACGCCATGCGTTCGAGCCTGGGGTACGGCCCACAAGATTGTGTGTACATCTTTGTCAGCATGGGACACCACCGGCGGAAGGGATTCTTCCTGGCCGTCGAAGCGCTGGCAAACCTGCGCCAGCGGCATTCTCGGGTGCGTTTCCTCGTCGTCGGCGGCAAGCCGGCCACGCTGCAAAGCTTGCAGCAGCGTCTGACTCAGGCGTATCCCGACTGGCGTGAGTGGATGCACTTCACCGGCATGGTGACGGACACCGAGCGCCACTTCGCCGCGGCGGATGGCTTTCTTTATCCCTCCTGGTCAGAGGCGCTGGCCCTCGTGGAAATCGAGGCCGCAGAGTGCGGGCTGCCCGTTTTCCTGACCCCACACCACGGCTCTGAGATGGTGATGGAGGATGGCGTGAACGGCCTGCGTCTGCCTCAAGAGCCATCGGCAATGGCCGCAGTGCTCGAACGGTTTCTCACCGGCCAATGGCAGCCTTCAGAGACGGGCAGTCGTGAGGGGCTGGATGCCGCTGCCTATGCCGCTCAGTTGACGAAGATCCTTCTGGAATCCTCCCCGCAATCGCCGTCACACCATGTCTGAATCCACCTCCAACTTCTATCTCGGTGAGCAAGGTCAGGAGTATTTTGCCTATCAAAACAAGGAGGCCAGCTACGCAGCAGGGCTGGAGACCTTCAAGTTTCGTCCCCATGTCACTTCTGCTCACAGCGTGCTCGACTTTGGCTGTGGCGGTGGCTGGATCTTGCGTGCGCTCGCACCGAGGCGGGCCGTTGGTGTGGAGATCAACCCAGCCGCACGTGCCGTCTGCGAAGCTCAGGGAACAGAGGTCCATGCTTCGCTGGAAAGCCTGCCTCCACAGACCTTTGACCGCATCATCTCACATCACTGCCTGGAGCACGTCCCCTACCCGATCGAGACTTTGAAAGCTCTTGGAACTCGATTGGAGAAGGATGGCCTCCTCATCTTAATCTTGCCCATCGACGACTGGCGTCGGCAGCCAGATTTCACCGCGAAGGACATCGACCATCACCTGCACACGTGGACGCCACGCCTGCTGGCAAACACGCTGGCAGAGGCCGGATTCGAATGCCTCGAAGCCCGGGTTCTTACTCACGCCTTCCCGCGTGGCTGGCGTCTTTTGTCCCGACTTCCCACACCTCTTTTCCAGGCATGCTGCTGGTTCTGGAGTGCTGCGGCAAAGCGCCGTCAGATCCTCGCCGTAGCTCGCCTTTCCCTTAAACCCTGATCCACCGCTGCATGTCCCAACCCTCCTTCTACGAATCCTACTGGGTGAAGTCCGGCGACGCCGGCTGCTGGACACCCGACCTCGGCGGCACGAATCCTGACGAAGAAAAGCTCTTCGCAGAGCTGCTGAGGCCCGGCATGAAGCTGATCGACTATGGCTGTGGCAATGGCGAGCGCTATGGCCGGAGCATGGCTGAGCGTGGAGTCACTTATCACGGCTTCGACATCTCCCAGACCGCGCTCGACCACGCCGCACAGCTCGGGCTGGATGTGAAGGCCATCGCGCCGGATAGCAGCATCCCCTTCCCCGACGACAGCGCTGACGTGGCCATCTGCTTCGAGGTGCTGGAGCATCTCCTGGAGCCAGACACAGCATTGGCGACCATACGCCGTGCTTTGAAACCTGGTGCCCACGCCATCCTCAGTGTGCCGAATGCTGCGAACTACGCGCAGCGACTGGAGTTCCTTTTCACGGGTTTTCTGAGTCCTGGCGGCAGCCCTCACACAGCACGGCGCGCGCCATGGCGTGACCCTCACATCCGCTTTTTTTGCCCGAACATGCTGCGCCAGCTCGCCGAGACCTCGGGCTTTGAATTTGTGAAGCTTCACGCACAGCCCTTCACTCTGAGCGCCCTGCCGTACATTTACCGCCGGAAGGATTGGCATCCTTTATTAAATGGGATCTCGAAGCCCTTTGGCTGGCTTTCACGGCTGTTCCCAGGCTTTTTCAGCGCGAGACTCTTCGCCGTGGTCCGCAAACCTGCAGCATGAGCCGACGCATCGCCATCGTCACGCGTGCGCGGGCACCTTATCACAAGGCGTTGCAGGAAGCCTTTGCGGAAGAAGTCGGTGCTGCGGGTGGAGAGGTGAGGCTGCTTTACCCGCGCGGCAGCGCCAGTGTCTTTGCCGACTCAACTACCGTGCCTCAGGGAAGGCATCTCTCGGTCTCCTGGCTCGAAACCGCTGAAATCTCCGCTGAGGCCAAAGGTTACGGCACACGCTGGAAGTCAGAAGCCAGTGGCACGCAGCTTCCCTCACAGCGTTTGTGGCATGAACTCGATAGTTTCAATCCAGCACTCGTCTGGGTCCACGAATACAGTCCTTACACTCTTGGAGCCCTTCTTTGGGCAAAGTGGCGCGGCCGACCGGTCGTGGTCTCCAGCGAGGTCGGCCTAGCCAATGAACACTTCTTCCCTCTGCAAGTCCACCTCTGGCATCGGCTCTGGAGTCATTTGGCGGATGGCATCATCGCCTGTTCACCAGCCGCTCTCCACCCTGGCTGCGGGGAGGCCCGCCCCGCCGTCGCCGCATTCCATGCCGCCGATAGCCGCAAGCTCCTGCCGCCGCTGAGATCCATCAAAGTCGATGCTCCCATTCAATTCGTGCAAGTCGGTCGCATCCTTCCGCGCAAAGGAGCCGACCTCCTGCTCGCCGCCTTTGCAGAGCTCAACGCTGCTGGTCACAACCACTGGCGGCTCCGTCTGCTCGGCGCAGACACGGATGGCTGGGGCCAAGGCCTCATCACCAGATATGGTCTGGAGTCGCAGGTGGAAATCACTGGCCATCTGGATGGTGAAGCGCTCTGGCAAGCTTTTGGGCAGGCCGATGCCTTCGTGCTCGCAACCCGTCAGGATACCTACGCGGCAGTCGTTCACGAGGCCGCCTGCCTTGGGCTGCCACTGCTCGTCAGCCGCCATGCAGGCGCGGCAGAGGCGCTCGTGCAGGAGGGGAAGAATGGCTTCACTTTTCTGCCTGAAGACACCGCCGCTCTCACCGCCTGTCTCCGAGCCGCGCTGACGCCTTCCACCCTCACGACGATGTCTCTCTTCGCGCGCGGCATTGCCGAAACAACATCCGCCCATGTCCGCGCTCGCGCTGTCTGGGAATGGATGGGCCAAAACTTCCCCCTCTAATTCAACTGTGACCATGACGATCTTCGATCTCTACCGCCCATTCATGAGACGATTCAGGGGCCGCCGGATGGCCATGTTTCGCGACATGATTCAGCCGGCTGAAGGGCAGGTCATCCTGGATGTCGGAGGCTATGCCGCCTTTTGGAATGCCTCTGGCTTGAAGAATCTGCGCATTCTCTGCCTGAATGTTCATCCTGTTGATATGCCACCAGCAGGGGATCTACAGATCGAAACCGTGACAGGTGATGGATGCAAGCTCCCCTATCCTGATGCGAGTTTCGACATCGTCTTTTCCAACAGTGTCATCGAACATGTGGGGGACTGGGATCGGCAGTTGGCTTTTGCGCAGGAGGCACGGCGCGTGGGAAGACGGCTTTGGGTTCAAACGCCCGCCTATGAATTCCCGATCGAGCCGCACTATGTCGCCCCAGGCATCCAATATTTACCGCGGTGGCTTCAGCGGAGAATCCTGCGCTGGTTTACACCTTGGGGTCTTTTGCAAAAGCCAACACGGGCTGAAATCGATGAGGCGATAAGAACGACACGGCTGCTCTCCAAACGCGAGATGCGGCACCTCTTTCCTGACTGTGAAATTATCGGTGAACCATTCTGCGGCTTGTTCTCAAAGTCGTGGATTGCAGTTCGGCGCTGACCCTATGAGCGGAATAAAGACATCGGCCTCCCAGAGGTGGATCACGCTGGCAATACTCTTGGCGAGTCTTGCTCTGCTGGTAGCTGCGCAGCCCTATGCGGCGGGCTACGGGGCCTTCCGCCTGACTTTGCTGGAGGAGCTACTGATCCGCTGGAAAGATCCCACCTGGCAGCATGGCTTCCTGGCACCGTTCATCGCAGGGTGGCTGGTTTGGAAACGAAAAGAGGAGCTGGCTGCCCTGCCGGTGAAAGGCAGCGTGCTCGGCTTGGCTGCCGTGGTTTTAGCGATGCTGGCCTACTTCGGTGGCTACAAGGCGAACAATTATTATCTCGGCGCTTTTGGGGTGCAGCTCTACCTAGCCGGCGTGGTGCTGGCCTGTTTCGGCTGGGCTTATGCGAAGAGACTGTGCTTCGCCTGGCTGATGCTCGGCTTCATGTGGCCGATGGTGTTTCTGGAGGACTCTGTCTCCTTCCGCCTGCGGGTGCTGATGGTGGAGACGACTTCCTTTGTGCTGAACATGATAGGTCTGGAGACGATCCGCGAGGGCACGGCTCTGATTTCTGCAGCCGACGCCACCCACGCGGCAGGTCAGCTTTTCAGCCTGAAGGTGGACGGGCCATGCAGCGGCATGAGATCACTCTTCGCCTTGTTGATGGTATCCGCACTTTTCGGTTACTTCCGTCAAAAGACGCTGCTCAGGCGATTGTTCCTCTTCCTTTGCGGCTTCCCGCTGGCGGTGGTGGCCAACATGGCGAGGCTGCTGATCCTCATCGCGGGCACGATGGCCTTTGGGCAGGAGTTTGCCGTGGGGGATCAGGAGCGGGAGGTGAGCACCTTCCACTTTGTTTCGGGCATCGTGGTCTATCTCGTGGCGCTGGCGGGATTGGAGGCAGTAGAGAGGGTTTTCAGAAAACGCGGAGACAAAGAGACACAGAGAGGCGGAGAACCAGATTCACAATGTGTTCATGTTTCAGCGTCTCCACGTCTTCTTCCGGCGACACTCTGCGTCCTTTTGGTCGTCAGCGCTTTGATCTCCTGCCGCCTCTCCCCTGAGGTCCGCGCGGGCGATGCCTCTGGCGTGGTGATGGAGCTTCCCACGGCGGTCGGCCGTTTCCTGGGGCAGCCTTTGGAAAGAGATGCCGCAGAGAAAGAACTACTACCGGCGGATACTCAGATGCTGAAGATGCAGTATCGCTCACCCGGACTGCCAGCGGATCGCGATGTGATGCAGGTCTCTCTCGTGCTCGCTGGCGCGGAACGACGCAGCATTCACCGCCCGGAAGTCTGTCTCGACGGCCAGGGCTGGACGCTGCTGGATTCACGCATCATGCCCGTGGAGATCTCACCGGGCAGGACTTTGCACGTGAAGGACCTGCTCGTGGAGCGTGAACTCCGCCGTTCTGGAGGCAAGCCGAAGATGTTGCGGGCACACTATGTCTATTGGTTTATCGGCGAGGATGTGACGACGCCGAGCAATGCCATGCGTGTCTGGCTCACGACCTGGGACAACATCGCCCGCAACGTGAACCACCGCTGGGCGTATGCGAGCGTCACAGCCTGGGTCACGGACAATTTGGAGACTCGTGAGTCGGGCCAGCGCCCTCGCGATTCCGAAACCACGACAAAGCTGGTCTCTGAACTGATTCGTGAGCTGGCTCCACGGTTTCAAAAGTCGTTGTCAGTGGAGTCCGGTGGTTTGTAAGTTTTTTGCCAGCTATTCACCACTGCGTTGCATGAAGACTGAGCAGCAGGGACAGTGACCTTCATTTCTGATGAACGAGCGTTTTGACCGAGACTCTGAACTGTTGATCGATGCCTTGCGAGGCATCGCGGCCTTGCTGGTGATGTTCACGCACACGTTTGATCTGGCTGTGGCGGAGGCTTACGGTTGGTCTTATGAGGAGAATCCCGAAGGCTGGCGTTTGGCGCGGGCCAGCTTCGGCCATGGCGGATTTTGCGTTTGGTGCTTCTTCATGATCTCAGGGCTTTGCATTCATCGGAGCATCTCCCGGAGCATCCATGAAGGCAGCTTTTCCTGGCGGCGCTATGCACTGGTGCGGATCACTCGGATTTACCCACTCTTCCTTCTCGGCCTGGTGCTGGCTGTAGCTGCCTGGATGCTGCATGAGGAATTTGGCAATGGTTACAATCCGACTCCCTGGAAACAGCTGCTGGCAAGTCTGGTGAGCCTGCAAATCTTTACCGCACCCTTCCCAGCTTTCGAACCTTCCTGGAGCCTGAGTTGCGAAGTGGCCTATTATGCAGTGTGGCCTGCCGCACTTCTACTGATGCGTGGGCGAGTTAATCTGGCCGCGTTCACGGTCATTATCGCCTCATTGCTCGGGGTGACGGTGATCCTCATTCTCTGGAAGGTGTTTCACTTTATGGAACACCGCGCTTCCGCTGAAGGAGTTTGGGCGATTTTGGTGCTGTTTCCTGTGTGGGTTTGCGGGGCCTGGGTGGCGGGAAACTGGACCAGCGCCCGGCAGTCGGTTACCAAGCGTAAATGGATGGCGGCTTTGGTCCTTTGCTCTGTGTCGGAAGGGCTTCTCGTGGTTTTGAAATTCAAGCAGTATCCCGGCTGGGCGATTCATCTGGCTGGGTGGAGCTCCATCCCTGGACTGATGCTTCTCCTGGCTGGCGGACAGCACTTGGAATTAAGCAAGCGCGCGTGGGCTGAGCCAGTCTGCCGCTGGCTGGGGCAGTTCAGCTTCCCTTGCTACATCCTGCACATGCAGCTTCTTTTGCTTGTGGATCATTTCTTGGATCAGATAGCACCTGATATCGTGCACCACTACCCCATCGCACACACGGCCATCGAATTCAGTTTGGTCTTGGGGGTGCTGGTTCTCATCGGCCCACGTTTGGAGCGCTTCTTCATGGCCTGGCGGTCTCGTGTGCTCGCCAGCACCAGGGCTCCAGTGCTAAAGATGGCCTGAGCCACGACGAGGCATTTCGTCACTTTCATCTCATGTGTGGATTCATCGGCTGCTTTGCGCCTTCGGGCCGACCTTTGTCCTCGGATGGCACTTTGGAGGCGATGCTGCGCTCCATCCGCCATCGCGGGCCTGATGATGAAGGTTTCCACGCCGTCTCCTTCGCGCAGGGCCTCACGTCGGCCCATCTGGCGGGTCAAAGATTACCCCAGGGCACAGATGGTGGCTTTGGCTTTGCCAGGCTGAGCATTCAGGATCTCTCTGCTGCAGGTCACCAACCGATGTGCAGCGCAGATGGGAAGGTAGTGCTTGTCTTCAACGGCGAGATCTACAATGCAAACGAGCTGCGCGGGACCTTGCGCGCCGCAGGAGCCGAGTTTCGAGGGCACTCGGACACGGAGGTGATCCTCAGGCTTTATGAACTTCACGGCTGGGAAACGATGCTTTCCCGGATCGAGGGCATGTTCGCCATCGCCGTCGCCGATGTGAAAACGGGCACGCTGCGTGTGGCCCGGGATCACTTTGGCATTAAGCCTCTGTATCACGCCCGGCTCGCGGATGGCACGCTCGTCATCGCTTCGGAGATCAAAGCTTTCCTCCAGCATCCCGGCTTCCGGGCCGATCTGGAAACCGCTCACCTAGCGGAGCAGTTGATGTTTCGCTACACGGCCTGGGATCGCACTCTGCTCCGTGGAGTCCAGCAGCTACCGCCAGGGCATGAGATGAGCTGGCGGTCTGATAGCGGAGAACTGACGCTACGCCGCTACTGGCACCTGCCAGATGGGACGGATGGCCAAAGCAATGCTTCTTCAGTCCGCGAGGCACTCCGCCAGGCGGTCCGCAGCCAGCTCGTGAGCGATGTCCCCCTCGGCACCCAACTC
Source organism: Verrucomicrobiaceae bacterium (assembly GCA_021151605.1). Classification (GTDB taxonomy): domain Bacteria; phylum Verrucomicrobiota; class Verrucomicrobiia; order Verrucomicrobiales; family Verrucomicrobiaceae; genus Prosthecobacter. The sequence goes on along the minus strand of JAGKWZ010000011.1, from coordinate 49,149 downwards.
AGCGGTGGCATCGACTCCTCGCTCATCACCCTGGATGCCGCCCGGGCCAGCTCGGACACGCGCCACAGCTTCTCCATCGTTTTCGATGACCCAGAAGTCAGCGAAGATACCTGGATCACGCAGGCCGCGAGGAAGGCTGGCGTCCACAGCCACCGCTATCTGTTCTCTCCGCAGCACTTCGCCGATGATTTTTCCCGCGTGACCTGGCACCTCGATGGGCCACCCGGCAATCCCAATACCCTCGCCATTGACCTCCTCGCCCGTGAGGCGCGCCAGACGGTGAAAGTCCTGCTCACTGGCGAAGGCTGCGATGAGTTATTCGCTGGCTACAACCGCTTTTTCTATGCCGCACTCCAGAAGCAACACCCAAACGTCTTCCGCCTCGGAGCCACACTCGCAGTACAGTCCCACGGACGCCTTTGGCGGCTTTTTGGGCAGGCCACTCAGAGTCTCGATCGGCAAACTGTGACGGGCTCCGCCTATGGAGCGGCGGCACTACTCACAGAGCTACTGCCCGGTGCACGTGCCGAAGACGCCATCGCACAGCGCCTGGATCACCTCGCTTACATTCCTGGTTCCGGTTTGCGAAAGCAAATCCGCTACGAGACCGAGACCTATCTGCCCGATCTCCTGCTTCGTCAGGATAAAATGACCATGGCACATGGCGTGGAGTGCCGAGTGCCATTCCTTGACCTAGGGGTGGCTAAAGCCGCCCGTGCTCTGCCGCTCAGCTCACTCGCCTGTCCAGTCTATGGCCCAAATGCCCGGATGCACGGCACGAAGCGGATCATCAAACAGATCGCCGTGCAGGAGTTTGGCACCACCTTTGCCTACCGCCGGAAACGTGGTTTTGACGTGCCCCTGGCTGCCTTTTTTCGACAGCCTGCAGTTAGCACGCGAATCCAGGATGAGTGGCTGCCCAGTCTGAAGAATCGCGGTATTCTGGATGGCCGTGCGGTCCAGAACCTCTGGACTAGTCTGAATAGCGGCTCTGCCAACGAAGATTCCGTCGCCGAGGCGCTTTGGGTCGCGATTGGTTTCGAAGTCTGGGCCGGACTGACACTTTCAAGACCGTCTTGTGTTTAGTAGCGTAAGTGATACTGTAAGTTTACTATTGTTAAAATATCAGATTTATGATAAAAATCAGGTTATGATCTCCAGGACACTCATTCTTACCCTTCTGCTAGGACTCACTTCCCTGACAGCATCAGCTCAGGTCCTGGCAATTAATGGGGTTGATCGAGACGGCTATGGTGGGGTCTATGAGATCAACGGACCAGGCTTTGACGGCGGAAACTACTGGTGGATGTGTATTGAACCCAATGGCTCCACTTCTGCTGGAGGAGGGCAGGGCTTTCTCGCCGATTCATTGAACTTCCTGGAAGGCTGGGACCAGATGAACACACAGCGGCTTGATTTTTTCACCGGCAACCCGAGCTATTACACTACATCTATCCCTACTCAGGTGAAGGTGATGCAATACGTCCTGGATACCTATCTGCCATGGAACACTCTAGCTGGAGCATCTGGGCGATTTACAGAGCAGCCAACAGCCTCTGCAAGCTACGGCAACGATGACACCTTCTACAACGCCTTCTTCGTCGTTCAGAATTTCCTGGCTGAAACCTATGGAAAGCCGACCAAAACAGACTTCACGAACCTGTCTGACTATGTCTTCGCGGAAGGCAACGCCGCCGGCAATCCTACTTCGATCGCTGCCCGCCAAGCTCTTTTCCAGACGATTAAGACGGATGTGCAAAGCCAGACATCCCTCTTTTTTGACTCTTACTCCGTCCAGCATGGCTACATGATCGCCAACACCCTCTTTTCAGAGAGTGACCCAGACAACTGGCAGGATGCACTGATTATCTATAACCTCGCCCCGGTCCCAGAACCAAGTGGAGCCCTGATGATTGCATGTGCAGGACTCGTCGTGATGCTGCGTCGCTTCCGCAAGCTGGGCAAGACCCGCTAATCCGTCGTCACGGATCATCTTCCAGGGCAGAGGGTGCCCACAAAATGTCTCTCGAAGACAAACTCTACCCGCTGCTTCGGCTCTACGATGCCGCCCCACAGCCGGTTAAATCCATATCGGGGCGAGCCTACCGCAGCCTGCCCGCGGCGTGGCGCTACGGCAGCGAGTATGCTCGTTTTCAAAAAGAAGCTGCTCAGGTCGAGACCTGGGATTTGGAGACACTGCGCCGGTATCAGGTCCAAGCTCTGAGAGAGAGCCTCATCGCTGCCAGCAAGGCCCAGCTCTACGCCCGCCGTTTTGCTGAAGCAGGCGTGAAGCCCGAGCAATTCGAGTCCCTGGAACAGCTCTCCGACTACCCTTTCCTGACGAAGCAGGACCTCCTCCAGCACCGCGAGGAGCTGGTGAACCCTGAGATCCATGCCAAACAGCGCCTTTACATCACCACGGGTGGCTCCAGCGGTGTGCCCGTCGGTTTTTATCTCCAGCGTGGCATCAGCCGCCCCAAGGAGCAGGCCTACCTCGAAGCTCAATGGTCACGCCGGGGCTACCGCGCCGGAGATCGCGTGGCCGTGATCCGCGGCGGTGTGACCTCCAACAAAGCCCGTGGCCGCATCAGCTCCTACGATGCCACGCGGGACTGGCTCATCCTCTCCTCCTACCACCTCACCGCCCAGCGCCTGCCGGAATACGTCGCCGCGCTGAACCGTTTCCGCCCCAAGCATCTGCACGCCTACCCCAGCGCCGCCCTTTTGCTCGCCCGAGGTCTGGAGCAGACCGGCCTGAAACTCGACTTCCGCCTCACCTCCATGCTTTGCGGCTCTGAAAAGCTCACCGCCGACTCCCAGGAGTATCTGGAGCGCATCCTCGGAGCTCGCGTCTTCCACTGGTATGGTCACAGCGAACGCGTCGTGCTCGCCGGGCAAGGTCGCCAGTCAGATCACCTTCATTTTTGGCCCACCTACGGCTTCGTCGAGTTCGGCCAGCCCGACGAAAACGGCCACCGCGAGATCATCGGCACCTCCTTTCACAACCTCGTCATGCCGCTCGTGCGCTACCGCACCGGCGACTACGTCCGCTTCTCCAACCAGCCCGAAAACGAGCTGCCGGGCATGCCCGAGATCGCCGCTGTCGTCGGGCGAGATTACGAGTTCCTTGTCAGCGCCACTGGACGCCAGATCTCCCTCACCGCCATCAACATGCACGACCGCATCTTTGACGGTCTCTTCGCCGTCCAGTTCGCTCAGGGAAAGCCCGGCGTAGTCGAGTTTCGTTTCCAGCCTGGCCCTCAGTGGCAAAGCTCCCGCCTGGAGCCCATGCGCGCGGGTTTACTGCATAAGCTTGGCGACGACTTCACCCTCACAATGAAGGAAGTTCCCGAAGTGGAAAAGACCGCCGCGGGGAAACATCGGTGGTTGGTGAAAAGATAAGATCTGAGTAGATCAGCACTCGTGTGCGAAGTCTGTAAGTCAGGCCATAGTTAAAACCGTTCGAGCAAACGTCAGCATGACCCTGCTCCAGGTATTCAATCGCTACCTCCGCATGGGAGGAGAGGAGAAATCCGTGGACCGTATCCACGGTCACGCCGCTCTCCGGCATGAGGTGCCACGCTGCTTGTTCGACAGCCACGATTGGATCGGACCGCATGCCCCATGCTCGCTGCGGCAGGCAGCTTGCTTCTTTTACAACCCTGCCTCAGCCCGACAGTTCGAGCAGAGTGTCTCCGAGACTGGTGCCCAGGCGGCCATGTTTCACAACATCTACCCTGTCGGCTCCCCTTCCCTTTACCGCAGTGCACTTCGGCAGCACCTACCTGTGATCCAGTATCTGCACAATTATCGGCCCTTCTCGGTCGGGGGATCTTCCTTCTATGATGGGCAGGCACAAACTGCCCCGCTCCATGGTGGCTATGCGGGAGAGGTCCTGGCTGGAGCTTGGCAAGGCCACACAAAGAGTCTGCTTTGCGCCCTCATGCTGCAGCTTCTGAGACGCAGCGGGTGGCTGGAGAGCGTCAAGGCCTGGGTCACCATCTCCCAGTTTATGGCAGACCTCTTCGCCAAGCATGGCTTCGTGCCGAGGGAGCGGCTGCATGTGCTGCGCCATTCTTGGGATTCCATGCCGCAGCTTCCTGAGATCGAGGATGATGGTGGCTACCTCTTCCTCGGCAGACTCATTCCTGAAAAAGGTCTCCAACCACTCATCCAAGCCTGGCACGAACTCCGACAGCATCTCGGCGAGCGCACACCAGCGCTTCACATCGCTGGGGAAGGCGGCTTGCAGAGCTTCATCGAGTCCGCCGCTGCACAAAATCCCAGTATCCACTACCTCGGCCACCTCAGCGGTGAGGCCAAACACAACGCCCTCCGCCGCTGTCGTGCCTTGGTCGCACCTTCCCTTTGGTGGGAACCACTCGGGATCATGATCTACGAAGCCTACGACTACGCCAAACCCGTGCTCGCCGCCCGCAGCGGAGGTTTGATCGAAACCGTGCAGCACGGTCAAACCGGCCTACTCCACACTCCGGGAGATGTCTCCGCCATCGTGCAGGACGTGCTCGCCTTCGAATCCATGTCTCAAGATCAGCACCGCCTACTCGGCGATCACGCCCGCCAGTGGCTGCTGCGTGAAACCAGCGTCAGCGCTTGGCAGGACAAGTTTGATCACATGCTACAAAGTATCGCCTGAACATGCAACAACTCGCCCAATATCAGGACGGTCGTCTCGAACTCCAGGAGGTGCCTGCTCCCATGCCGCCGCCGGGAGGCATTTTGGTGCGGACGACGTGTTCCGTGATCTCGCCGGGCACGGAAAAAATGAAGGTGGAGCAGGCTCGGATGTCCCTTTTGCAAAAAGCGAAGGCTAGACCAGATCAGGTGAAGAAGGTGATCGATACCGCCCGCACGCTGGGCTGGAAGTCCGCTCTCGAAAAGGTGCGCAACCGACTCGAATCTCCGACTCCGCTGGGTTACTCGGCAGCGGGAGTCGTCGTCGCCGTCGATGAATTGAACACGCGCTTCCGAGTCGGTGATCGCGTGGCCTGTGGCGGTGCAGAGTGTGCCTTTCATGCGGAGATGATCGGCGTGCCGGATCTGCTCGCCTCTCCGATTCCTGAAGGTGTCGAAGACTGGCAGGCAGCTTACACGACACTCGCCTCGATCTCGATGGAGGGCGTCCGCCAGTCCGGCGCTCGACTCGGTGAGCGAGTGCTTGTCATGGGTCAGGGTTTGGTCGGCCTGCTCGCCACCAGTTTGCTCAAAGCCAGCGGTGCTCGTGTCATGGCGGTGGACTTCGTCGCGGCTCGTTTGCAAACCTCCCTCGCCATGGGAGCCGAGCGCATCGTGAATCCCAGCCAGTCTAAGCTCGAAGACGAAGTCCGTGCATGGACCGAGGGTCACGGAGTCGATGCCGCGCTGCTTTGTGTCGGCGGCAAAGGTCGCGAAGCCGCAGACAGCGCCATCGCTTGCCTCAGAGATCGCGGCGTCATGGTGATCGTGGGCATCTACGATGCCGAGCTGAGCTGGAAAACCGCCTACATGAAGGACATCCAGGTCCGCTACTCCCGCAGCTACGGCCCCGGCCGCTACGACCCGAGCTACGAATGGGGCGGCCACGACTACCCCATCGGCCACGTTCGCTGGACGGAAAACCGCAACTTCGAAGCCTGTCTGCACCTCATGAAATCCGGCGCGCTAGATTTGAAACCCGTGACCACCAAGCGCGTGACCTTTGGCGACGTGCTCTCGGTTTATGATCATCTGGAAACGGAGCTGGGGGTGCTCATCGAGTATCCGAATGACGTAGCTCGAAGCACGAATGACGAAAAACCCAAGCCTTCAGAAGCTTCGTCATTCGCCATTCGCCATTCGTCATTCACGCCGGCAGGCGTGCTGCATGTCATCGGCGCAGGCAACTTCGCCCGCACGATGCTGCTGCCGCACGTGAAAGGCCAGATCAGCCTTGGCACCATAGTCAATGCCACCGGACTCAGTTCACGGCATGTGAAGGAGAAGTTCGGCTTCGCCCATGCCGAAACGGATGCGGCAAAGGTCTTCGAAGGCAAAGAAGGTGCCGTCATGATCGGCACACGGCATCATCTGCACGCTCCGCTCACGATTCGCGCTCTCGCAGCTGACAAGCATGTCTTCGTCGAAAAACCGCTCTGCCTGACCCGAGACGAACTCGCGCAGATCGACTCCGCCATTGGCGAATCCAAGGGCAGCGTCATGGTCGGCTTCAATCGCCGTTTTGCGCCAGCCACCGTCGAGCTGAAAAAGATCCTCAGCGGCATCTCCGGCCCCAAAACACTCGCCTTCCACGTCTTTGCCGGGCCTCTCGCGCCGGACCATTGGTATGCCAACCTGGAGGAAAGCGGCGGGCGTGTGCTTGGCGAGGCCTGCCACTTCTTCGACTTCGCCTGCCACCTGCTCGGCAAGCCGACTCGTGTCACCGCGCAGACCGTCGGACGCAGTGCCTTCCCAGATTCCTTCACCGCGCAGATCGAGTTTGCCGATGGCTCCGCTGCTCAGATCATCTACTCCGCCGAGGGCGACTTCGCTTTCCCGAAGGAGACGTTCCGCGTCTTTGCCAGCGGACTCGTGGCGGAGTGCACGAACTTCCAGGAGCTGGCGATCCATCGGAAACGCAAACGTGTGGTGACGAAGTTTGGCAGCAAAGGCCACGCCGAGGAAATGGCAGCCTGGCTGGCCTACCTGAAAGGTCAGAGTGCCCACCCGCTACCCTACGCAGAAGCCCGCCAAAGCATGGCGCTGACCTTTGCCGTGATGGAGAGCCTGCGCGAGGGGCGAGGTGCCTTGATTTGAATGAACCTGTGAACGGGGCTTGAGCCCCAGCACGGTGGACGCTAGAGGAGGCCCCATGTCGCGTTTCGAATGGTATCTTCATCGACTCCGGGCCATGAGCCCTGGAGAGATGGTACACCGTGCTGGCGACTCGTGGCGGCAGCTCACGCAAAGTGGTTTTGTTCGACGCGTCTCGAAATTCGACCCCGGTGCTATCAATGACAAAGCTCCGCGATTACCGGAGCGTGCATCTGCGCCTGCTGGCCTTCGCATCCAGCTCGCTGCAGAGGCAAAAAAGCTGATCTGCGGAGAGTGGCTGCTCTTTGGCAGGAAAGTGGTGGAGGTCGGTGCCCCGCCGTGTTGGCACCGTGATCCTGCCTGCGGCGTGGTGATCGCCCACGATACCCCTTCGACGAAACTCGACTACCGCCACCTGCCAGATGGTGCCGATGCCCGGACCATCTGGGAGATCAATCGCTGGACGGAGATGACGCGTCTGGCCATGCATGGCTGGCTGAATAATGACGCCAACGCCATCCGCACTGCACAGCTTTGGCTGGAGGACTGGTGCGAGCGGAACCCGCCTGGCATTGGCATTAATTGGACCAGCCCGCTCGAAGCTGCGCTGCGTCTGATCAACTTCTGTTGGTTTGACGCCTTCGTGACCGCCTGGGCCTCCGAGCAGACAGCCCCCGGATGCGCCCACATGGATCACCAGGCCATGCTGCGGAAACGAATCGTGCCGATTCACGCCGCGTGGGTCTGGAGACACAGGTCCTCAGGTTCATCGGCAAACAACCATTTATTGGGTGAACTCGCTGCGCTGGTTCTTTCCGCTTCACGATGGCCAGCTTTGGAAAAGATCGCCTGTAGTGCTGAGACCGCCTGGGAGACTCTCGGGCAGGAGGTTCTGCGGCAGTTCGCCGCTGATGGCGGCTCCCATGAGCAGGCGCTTCATTACCACGCCTTCGCCTTTGACCTGGCCTGGCAGTCTGCACGAGTAGTGGGCTGTCGCGCAGGTGAGGTGCATCATCGCCTTGCCCTAGCGGCCCGGTATTTCCTGGCGCTCGGTCATGCCTCGGAGCCCTGGGATTTCGGCGATAGTGATGACGCGATCGTCGTGCCCCTTACGCAAAGTCGCGCCACCGCCAATGAGGAATGGCGTGCATGGCTGCTCGGAGATGAAGGCAGCCTGAGATGGTGGCTGGGCCATCCACCCATGGTCGCCTTGAACACACCCACCGCCGGTCTTACCGTCCACGATTGGCAGATTTTTGCCACCTCAGGCCAAGCTGCCTTGCGCTCTCATGGCTGGGTGGCGCGTCTGGATGCGTCACCACTCGGATTTGGCCCCCTGGCCGCACATGGTCATGCGGATGCCCTACATGTCTCGATCTGGGATGGCGAACACTCCCTGCTCATCGACCCCGGCACAGGCGGTTACCACGGCCATGCTGGGCTGCGTGAGGAACTCGCCAGTTGGAGCGCTCACAATGGCCCCCAGCCCTACCCCGCAGGTTTCCAGACACCACGTCGCATCGGGCCTTTCCTTCAGATCCAGCATCACCCCGTGCCAAAACTCATTGTCGAAGGCAGCACGGCAGTCGCACGGTTTGAGCATGAAAAGCACATCTTCCAACGCCAAGTGCGCCGCCTGGAGGACTACATCGAGATCCGAGATACCGAAGATTACCGCACTCCATTTACCGTGAATTGGACCCTGCCACCGGGTGCCCAGGTGAAGCAGACTTCGGCCGGTGCTGAAAACAGGTTTCTCATCACACGCGCCGGGAAACAGTGGCAGATCACTCTCCATGCCAGCGATGCCGAGGTAACTCTCGACGAGAGACGTGTTTCGCCATTTTATGGCAGGATTGACACGGCTCATGTGTTGTCCATCCGGAATGTCTGTGCCGGATTGGTGACGAAGATTCAACGTCTTGCCTGACTAGCACGTGCGCTTGGCGATCTGCGAAAAAGCGAGACCCAGCGCCATGTTCAGCTCCTCCAAAGTCGCGCGCTCCAGCATTGCATCTGGCTTGGGCGGGATGGATTCGATGACTGTTCGAACCACTGGCTGTCTCTCCTGAATGGCAGGAGGTGCCGTGAAGAGACATGGCTTCTTCGGCTCGGGGGTAGCCACTACCTCTTTGGTCCCCGAAAGCTGGTCCAATTCTTGGCGCAAACGCTCCAAAGTCTGCCTGAGAGCGTCAAACTGCGCCTGCGCGGGCAGTTGGTCTTCGAGCAGTTCGGCAGCTTCTGGCAAAGGTGGGTGTAGCATAACTGTGAAATTTTAGCCCAGCGCCTGTAAATTTCAAAAAATTATAAGCAATAAACAATATTATTTATAATTTCCATCCAAGCTCGCTGGAATCTAGACTTTTCCCATCGACAATAATATAATTCACTTGCCTCCTGGCTTGCTTTCCCAGGAGGATCGACGAATCTCGAAGGCCCTTTTTATCCCCCAGACATGAGCAAAGCCTCCGTTGAAGACATCAAACTAGCCTCAGCCGGCCTCCGTGGCCAGCTCGCTGAGCAATTCGCTGACACCAGCACCCCAAACATCACGGAGGACATGAACATTCTCCTGAAACATCATGGCTCCTATCAGCAGGATGACCGCGATGTGCGTGCCGAACGCAGCAAGGCCAAGCTCGAAAAAGCCTGGAGCTTCATGATCCGCAGCAAGATGCCCGGCGGTCGTATCTCCTCTGCACAGTGGCTCATCCATGACGACCTTTGCACGAAAGCCTGCGGCAACATGCGCCTCACCAACCGCCAGGGCATCCAGCTCCACGGAGTGCTCAAAGGCGGCCTGAAGGAAGTCATCCACAATGTCTGCCACAGCGGCCTCAGCACCATGGGTGCCTGCGGTGACGTGGTGCGCAACACCATGGGCCCAGCTGCTCCGATCAAGGACGCCGTACACGCTGACACCCAGAAGCTCACGGAAGAGATCAGCCAGCGCTTCCTCTGGCGCTCCACCGCCTATGCCGACATCTGGCTCGACGGCGAAAAGATCGATCCCGAGTGGATCAAAGACCCCGAGGTCAATCCCGCCGTCCGTGAAGCCACGAAGGCCGCTGAAGGCGAAGATCCGATCTACGGCAAAGTCTATCTGCCCCGCAAATTCAAAATCGGCGTGGCCATCCAACCGCTCAATGACGCCGACATCTACTCCCAGGATCTCGGCCTCGTGCCACATGTCGTGAATGGCGAAGTCGAAGGTTACACCCTCACCGTCGGCGGCGGCTTTGGCATGAGTCACGGCCAGCTCAGCACGCGGCCTTTCCTCGGCCAGCCTCTGCTTTATGCCAAGCGAGCCAACGTCGTCGATGCCGTCGAGGCCATCGTCACCACGCAGCGTGACCACGGCAACCGCGTCGAGCGCAAAAACGCCCGCATGAAATACACCGTGCAGACCATGGGCCTCGACGGCTTCCGCGCTGAAGTCGTGCGCCGCCTGCCCGGCATCGAGACCTTCCCGCCAAAGGAACTCGTCTTTGACACTGTCGAAGACAACCTCGGCTGGCATGAGCAGGGCGACGGAAAGCTCTACTGCGCCGTCTTTGTCAGCATGGGCCGTATCGTGGATCGCGAAGGCGGCCCGCAATACCGCGCCTGTTTCCGCGAGATCGCCGAGACGGTGAAATGCCCGATCATCGTCACGCCAAACACGAATCTGATCCTCGCTGACATCGATCCAGCCGACAAAGCCAAGGTCGATGCCATCCTCGCCAAGCACGGCGTCGTCCATGCCGATGGCATGACCCGCGCCCGCAAGGTCGCCCACGCCTGCGTCGCCCTGCCGACCTGCGGCCTCGCTCTCAGCGAGTCCGAGCGCGCCCTCCCTGGCTTCATGGACAAGATCGACGCCACCCTCCGTGAGCTCGGTCTCGAAGACGAACCCATCCTATTCCGCATGACTGGCTGCCCGAACGGCTGTGGCCGCCCCTACAATGCCGACATTGGCTTCGTGGGCCGCGCACCAAACAAGTACGCCATGTTCGTCGGCGGCAGCATCCGCGGGAATCGTCTCGCCGGTTTGGAATACAAGAGCGTGCTCGGTGACGATGTCCCAGCCAAGGTTCGCGAACTGCTCGAAGCCTTCAAAGCCGAGCGTCAGCCCGGCGAAATCTTCGCCGACTGGTTCGGCCGCACTCGCACGAAGGGTGCCGAGCCAACGCCCGAGCAATTCCACATCGAACTCGCCGAACGCGCTACCAAGCTCGCCGGTGAAAAGGTGGCTGCTGCGGAGTAGTCGCCTCTCTTTTGATGCCTGAAATCGCCGTTAAGAACTGACGACGATTTCAGGCGGCTCATCGCTGGATAACCTCCGTCGTTGTTGCGCCAGCAGGCTTAATCTCGCCCAACGGAAGTGCCACAGCGTGCCCACTTTTGTCAGGCCGCTGACGGTGGAAAGAAGCAGCAGTGGCCAGCCATTGCGGAGGCCCATCGAGATGGCAAAGACCACTGTCGAGATATCTTTCAGCAGGAAGAACTGATGCATTCGGATCGACACCGCACCGGTGCGTCCGGAACGGCGGATCAGCAGGATCTGATGCGTGTAGCCCTGGGCCAGAATGACCGTCGCCACCACGATCAGCGCCTGCGAAAGGCTGCGACACCACACCATGGCTTCAGCATTGATCATCAACACGCTAGGCAACCCAAAGAACACCGCCGTGCACAGAGCAAAGCTCATCGTCGAAAGTCGATCACGTCTGGCACGCATGATCTCCCAAAGCACGGCCAAAGAGAGCAGTGATGCCGCCAATCGCGTCCAAACGAGGTAGTGATTGAACCGCTCCAGACAGGCACCATAGAGGAAGAAGGAAAAGAACGCCAGGTAGCTGCTGACGAACTGGTTCAGTGACAGCACCGCCGTCGTTCCATCCTGCAAGCGCCCATCCAGCACCTGCTGTTTGCGATGCCAAACGATCCGCAACTGCTCCCACAATCCGCCCAAGGTCAGCAAAAAGATGACCGAATTGATGAAGCCAGCGAGATGGTAGCCCATGAGTTTGATTCAGCGCCGTTTCAGGAAGCGCCAAGCCATCAGAGTCAGGAAGCAGAACGCCACGCCAATCGCCCATGGACGCCAGTCAGGCGACTTCGCTGGCTCCTGAAACACGGACTCCACCGCAAAGCCGGTGTCATACAGGTAATCCGGCTCACCGGCACTGAAAGGCACCTGGGTGCGAAGCTCATCTTGCTCATAGGTCGCTTCGATCGTCCCCAGCGGCCCGGTTTGCTCCCACAGCTCAAAGCCCAGCCACAAGTCCGCCAGCACAGGCGAGACCTCTTGCGTGAACGCGATGTCCACATACCGCACCGGATAGTCCGCCTCCGCCACGCGCATCATGCCATCGCTGACAGGCCAAACGCACTCCAGCTGCCTCGCGACGCCCAGGGTGGCCTTTTTGCCATTCACCTCGACCTGAATCTTTTGCCCGAGAAATCCCAACAGCTCTGGAGTAATCGCCTCCAGTTCCGCCTTGTCGATGTGTCGGTCGGCATTCGTATCCAGGCTGCCGACGAAACGAGACAGCATCACCAGATTAAACGTGAACCGCATTTCCACGCGCTGCCGCTCCGCCTTCACACGCAGGTAGCTGATGTCCGAAGGATGTGCCCAACTCGATGAGTTCACCAGCAGCAGGAGGCAACTGAGTCTGGAGAGCCGACCGCGCATGATTTAAAACGCAAACCCGACGGTGATGTGCAGCATACCACTGCCTTCACCTTCTCTGGCGGACACGTTGTGACCGTAGTCGATGCGGATGGGGCCAAAGGGTAGATGGTAGCGCAAACCTGCGCCCACGGCGGTGCGGAAGTCGCTGCTGTAGCTGAAGGCGCTGCTGTTATTGCCACGTCCGAGACTGCCGATGTCGGTGAAGACGGCGAATTCGAGGTTGTTGTAGATCTCGTAGCTGAACTCGGCGCTCGTGATCAATGCCGACGTGCCGCCAAGTGGGGTGCCGCCTTGCGTGAGCGGCCCGAGTTCGCGTTCGGCGAAGGCTCGGACGCTGTTTGGGCCGCCGTTAAAGACGCGGGAATCGATGGGGATGTCCTCGGCGGGCGCGCCCTGGATATTGAGCAAAGCTCCCCCGGCGGCGAAGCGGAACTTCTTCGTGATCGGCTGATACCAGGCTCCGCGCAGATCGGTGCGCAGGTAGCTCACGCCGGAGCCCATGGCATCCAGCGTGGTCTCGATGCGGGCATTGAAGAACCAGCCCTTCTTCGGCAGCACGGCGTTGTCGCGGTGATCGAGCAGGAAGTTCATGCCAACGAAGGCCAGCGTGTAGAGATCGGGGCCGATCTCCTCTTCGCTGAGCACATCGGTGTTCACGGTGTTGATCGAGAGGCCGCCAAAGAAGCTATAACTAAAGGTTCGGCTCACTCGGCGGGCCAGTTCCAGATTCAGGCTGGTGCCGTAGCGGGCATACTCGAAGAGATCGAAGCTCTCCACCGCCAGTCGGGCGCTGGCGGCGTAGGTGGAGTTCATGAAAGCGGGATCTTTGATGCTCACGGAGCCCAGCGGCCCGGCGGTGCTCCAGCTCAGATCGGCGGCGAGGGTATTGCCGGTGTCGTAGAGGTTCGTGTTCTTCCACGTCACGCCAAACTGCGGCCCGAGGAAGGTATCAAAGCCGAGCTCAAAGCCGAGCGTCTTTGGCTTCGTCTCTTCGCCAGCGATGAGCAGATCAGCCGCGGGTGCATTCGCCAAGTCGGGGCCGCGTTTGACGTTCACCGGCAGCGGCTTGGCATCCGGCACCTTCACGGGGTCCACATCCAGCCGGGCAAACATGCTCGTGTCCAAAGCCCGGCGGAAGACGAGGTCGAGATCGTCGGCCGAGTAAAAGCGACCTTCCAGCTCGCGGAAGCCGGCCTTGATCACGCGTTGGGAGCCTTTGCTGAAGCCTGGATTGGGCTCCACCTGCCGCACGCGATACCTCGGCCCGGGGAGCAAAGTCAGCTCCACATCCACGGTGCCGCCTTGTTTGCCGAGCTCGTAGTCGCCGAGTGTCTGGGCATCCAGCCAGCCGGACTCCTGCGCCAGGCCAGTGAGCTGGTTTTCGATCTGCTGCACGCGGGCTTCATTGAAGGGGCCGCCATTCACGGTGGCGAGGATCTCCTGCGCTCGCTTTTCCAGCTCCCGAGGCGCTCCGCTGAAGCTGACTTTGCCAAACTGGAACTGCGGCCCGGCTTTGACCTCCAGCGAAAGGTCCCGCCGACCTTCGGGATCGAGCCCGGCGGCGGGAACCAGCGTGGTTTCGGCATTCAAATAACCTTCCGCACGCAAACGGCGCTGCACGAGCCCGGCGCCCGTGTTCAGATCGCCACCGACCCAGACGGGGTTCTGCTTGTCCGCGCCGTCTTTTTCGATGCTCGGCCGCATGAGGAACTTCCGCATCTCTTCCTGCGGCAGGATGGCGGTGTCGCCCTTCCAGGTCACGTTGCCCACTCGCGTCTGCGGCCCGCTTTGCACCGTGATCATGATGACGCCCTCTTTGATTTCCCAGCGCACCTCCGCTTCCGGCCAGCCCTCGCGGATGTAATGCTGCCGCGTGAAGAAGGCCAGGTCATCCGCCAGCGGTTCGGTCGCCGTCTTCACGCCGGAGAGCGTGAGCTGGTCCTTCAGCATGGTTTGCAAAGTGTCCCACTGGGTGGGTTCACCGCCCTGGACCTGAACGGTGAGTGCGCCTTCACGCACGGTTTGCTCCGGCACCTGGGCAAAGGTGAGGCAGGAGATCAAAAGCAGCGCCACGAGAGCGCGATAGCAAAGTGGTCCGCACAGTCCCTTGTGCGGAACGAGCGCACTCCAAAGTATGCCGGTGATCCCAAGAGGTCGTGTGGAAGGTGACGCCTCGGCCTTCGTGCCGCACAGAGGACTGTGCGGACCACTCTCCAATCCACGCGCCCTCCGATTACTGCGGAGGCAGCGGCGGGGGTATTTGCGGCGTGACATTCCCCGCCGTCTCGCCTTTGAAGCTGCCTTTGTCAATCTGGCCGAGCATGTCGATGAAGGCATCTTCGAGCCGGCGCTCTTCGCGGTGGAAATCGGTGACGAGCAATCCGTCGATGATCATGCGTTTCAGCGTGCCGGCGAGCACGGCTTCGTCGGTGGACTCGATGCGGAGTCGGGCACCGCGTTTCGTTTCATCGACGACCTTCACCAGCGGTGCGGTGAGCGCCCATTCGATGAGTTTGGCAGGCTCGCCGGAGATCTGCACATTCACCAGCGTCTCAGGCGTGGCGCTGGTGCGGGTCATGGACTCGGCATCGCCGTGATGCACGATGCGGCCTTTGTCGATGAAGAGCAGCGTGTCGCACATCTCGCCGAGTTCGCTGAGGATGTGGGAGCTGATGAGGATGGTCTTTCCCTCATCGGCAAGGATGCGGATGAGGCGCTTCAGCTCCACTCGCGCCTTCGGATCGAGACCCGCCGCTGGCTCATCCATGATCAAAATCTGCGGGTCATGCAAAAGAGCGCGACCCAGGCAGAGGCGCTGCGTCTGGCCTTTGGACATCTTGTTGCTCAGGCGATCCGCCAGCGGTGTGAGATCAGTGAAGTCCATCACCTCTTGGATGCGCTGCACGCGTTCCGCGCCTTTGTAGCCGAGTGCGCGTGCGTAGAAGTCCAGATACTCCAGCACAGTCATGTGCTCGTAAGTGCCGAAGCTGTCCGGCATCCACCCGAGCAGTCGGCGTACCTTCGCGGGATAATGCACGACATTGTGCCCGCCGACCTTGGCGATGCCGCTGCTCGGGTGATCCAGCGTGGCGAGGATGCGCATCGTGGTCGTTTTGCCCGCGCCATTTGCGCCGACGAAGCCGACGACGCTGCCGTGATTGATGCTGAAGGAGACGCCATCCACCGCCTTCAGCGCGCCAAAGCTGCGCCGCAGATCCTCCACGACGATGGCAGGCTGGGAGAGATCGAGTTCGGCGGCGGACATAGGTGAAGGGATCAAGGTTGCGCCAGCGTTCCAAACACGACCACCCGATCCTGCTGCCAGCGAATGGAGGTCAGCGTGTCGATGGTGAAACCGGGGGCGGCTTTGGCGATGGCGAAGAAGGTGCTGCGAGGCAGGGTTCCGTTGATCAGGTCCTTCAAGCGGCCGACGGTGTGGCCGCCGGAGAGCTTGATCGGGTCTTCGAGATTAGTGCGCAGCGTGCTGCTGTCGGACCGGTTGAGCTTCACCTGCTGGCCAGTGGCGAGCGTTCCTTTCGCACGCCAGACGGTGCCTTTTTCATCCACGTAGAAGAGGTCGTCGATGCTGAAACCAAGCGCAGAGATGACCTCGGGGGCAGCACCGACAGCGAGACCGTTTTTCATCTCCAAACGAGCACGCGTGGAGATCACGGAGCGCAGCATTTGACCCTGCTCGGCGCGGCTTTGGAAGTAATTGCCGCCACGCAGATTGCCCTCCTGGGAGAGTTGGGCGGGCTGGGAGTTGTTGTTGTTTTTCAGCTTTACCCAGGGCGTGTCCGGCAGCGCGAGCGGCTCGATCAGCGCGGGTTGCTTCACTTCAAAGCCACCGCCCAACAGCACGCCGGTGCGGCTCGATTGCTCCTGCGTGACATAGGCTGCGGCTTCTTCTGGCTGGAGGTCGATGGCGATGAGTCGTGCGCCGATGCCGCCCGTGCCGTCTTGAGTCAAAATGATGCCCACCATGAGCACGCTCGCCCCGACGGACAGCAGCGGCGTGGTGATGAACAAGCGATGCCGCCGCCCCGAGGGCGCGAGCACGAAGAGATTCACCGGCCCGACGAGAATGCCAAAGACGACCAGGAAAGCCACGACCTGCCAGGAGGCAAAGTTGCGTGCTCCGAGTGCGTTCAGCAGCTCCCAGGTCGGCTTGCGGATGCTGCCTGAGGTGAGTCCCGCGTAGGCGGAGGTGATGTCTTCGGCACGACTCACGACACCCTTGTAGCGACTGACGGTGGCGACTGCTTCCAGCGACTTGCCATCCCAGCGAATGAGCCTGATCAGCCCCAGCGAGACCTCTTTTTGATCCAAATCAAAGCCCGATGGCAAACCGAGACCTGCGGGTGTGATGCCTGCTGTGGCGTAAATGTGCAGCTCACCATAAAAACGCACCCACTGCATCACTGCGAGCTGCTGTCCGGGCTTCATCGCCTGCCACTCGCCGCTGGTGATCATGAGGAAATCAAAGCCGCTGAGGCCTCGCCAATCTTCCGGGAGATCCGCAGGTGCAAAGACGCTGCCGAAGAACTCGCGTTTGCTACCGCCGGTGCCGAGGCGCTCCACCTCATCCTTGAGCTTCGAATGATTCGCATCCGCCAGCCCCTTGCTGATGGCGATGGCGGGGAACTCATCGGCTCGTTCGTGATATTCCTGGAAGCTCCGCTGATCCAGCCCCGTGCCATCCAGCGTGATGTGAAACTGATGATTGTTGTTCCAGTAGCCGGAGCTGGTGTCTCCATACTGCACCGACAACGGCGCGAGGAAGGTCGCTGACTGCGTGCTGTGCGCCGGCATGGGTAGCGCGAGCCGACTGCGGTGCTCATTCTCGCGGCGGAACTGCTGCGTCTTCGAGAGGAAGGAAAAGTCCCAGCGCATGTCGGCATCGGTCCCATTCGTCGCCACGATGCGCAGAGGCGCGTAACCCGAAGGCGGCATCGGATCAAAGACACTGCGGATCTCCAAAGCGCGCACGCCATCGCTGGTGAGGTTGCCGTTGGTGATGGTCTTCTGGGCCAGGGCGGACGACGTCCAAAGGCAGATCAGGATGGTGAAATGGGAAAGCTTCTGATTCATGCCGCCTCCTTCAATGTCTTCGGTGTCGCCAGATTTTGCACAGGCACTTCGGCGAGGATCGCACGCACCACGCTGGCACTCGTGCGGCCATCCATGCGGGCGGTGTAGTCCAGCAGCACGCGGTGATTCAGCACCGGCAGGGCCAGCGCCTGCACGTCTTCAAAACTCGCATTCGGTCGGCCATACATCAGCGCACGCGCTTTTGCCGCCGAGGCTAAACTCAGCGCCGCACGCGGACTCGCTCCATAACGCACACCTTCAGAAGCCTTCGACTGCCCCGGATGCGTGGCATCAACGATGCGGGCGATGTAATCTGCGACGATCTCCGGCAGATACACCCGCCGCGCCACCGCCTGGATGTGGGCAAAGTCCTCTCGCGTGGTGATGGCGGGCACCTGTGGCTCCACGCCGAGTTCACGATGCGTGACGATCTTCGCCAGCGTCTCCGCGCTGTTCCGCAGCACCTCCAGTTTGAAAAGAAAGCGGTCCACCTGCGCCTCCGGCAGCGGGTAGGTGCCTTCGAGCTCGATGGGGTTCTGCGTGGCAAGCACAAAGAACGGATCAGGCAGCGTGTGCGTCTGCCCGAGCACCGTCACACGGCGCTCCTGCATGGCTTCGAGCAGCGCCGACTGCGTCTTCGGCGAGGCGCGGTTGATCTCATCCGCGAGCAGTAGATTCGTAAAGATCGGCCCCGGCTGGAAAACGAACTCACGCCGCCCATCCACCTCCTGCAGCACGGGATTTCCCGTGATGTCCCCTGGCAGCAAATCCGGCGTGAACTGCACGCGCCGCGTCGTGAGATTGAGCGCTTTGGCGAGCCCTTTGACCAGCTCCGTCTTGCCCAGACCCGGCAGACCTTCCAGCAGCACATGCCCGCGTGCGATCACGCCGCACAGCGTCAGCTCAATGAGCTCACTTTGACCAAACAGCACCTCATTCAAAGCCTGCCGCAGCGCAGCAATGGGTTTCGAGGCAGAGACAAGCTCAGATTCAGTGGCAAACGCGTCAGCGGACATTGCCGCGGATTTAAGCAGCGGCAAACCCGGTGAGTCGAGAGGAAAAGAAGGAATCCCGATCTACATGATGGGCTGAATCGTGAACATTATGCTCGGAGGAGAAATCTGGAATTCGAGGAAGAGGTGGCCTGGGCGCTTCCAGATGCTCGGATTGACACGAACTTCGGCTTCGGTATGGGTCGCATCATGGGAAAGACGCATTGCCAGATCCAGGATATTCCAAAGCTTTGTGAGGAGCACAAAGCCAAGGCTGACGTGGGTCTTTACCGCAGCAAGGAAGCTAGCCCACAGATTGATCAAAAAATTCATCAACACACGGGCTATCAAGTTTCGGTTCCATTCATGGTGGGCGAGGACTGCCTTGGCGTATTGAGCGCTGTTCAATTGCTTAACGAGCCTTTGGCAAATCCTCGTTCGTGGGGCTTCCCTCCAGAGTGCATCACTTTGATGACGGGCTTTTCAGAAATCATCTCCATTCTCTGGGCGCGACGCTGTCAGGACTAATATTCGGTGCGATCTACTGAATAAGCCGGTGTGACAGTGCAATTGGCTTTGTTGCTGTCTGGAAATAGCGACCTTACTTTGAAGGCCTTTCTGGAACCCGAGAACAAGACCTCATAATTCATTGATTATGAGGAAGTGCCGATGGCCGGACTCGAACCGGCAAGGGATGTTATCCCAGCAGATTTTAAGTCTGCTGTGTTTACCATTTCACCACATCGGCGTCGCAGGAGACGCAGATTGCAGAGTTACCAGACTTGGTGACAGACCGCAAGCGGCCAGAACTGCAGATCGCATCTTCATCGTCCAGAGCATTTATTCATTCATCTAGGCGACTCCACGAGGCTGGCTGGCATCATCGATCGCTTTTGCTGACACTTTCAGCGACAACCGTCTTTCAGGGCAAGACTTGCGTCCAAGTTAGACAGTCAGCAGCTATTCTGAAACTATCTCCCACCATGTCCCCCAACCCATGGACTTCAGACCACCCAATAGGTCGCCTGTCTCAGTGCGTCGCTCTCCGATGGGCTTCTCAGCGTGCCTTGAATGCTGGCCTGCTTTCCCTTGCGTTGCTGTCTAGCTCCTCGTTCGCCGGTCAGCTTCCTTCCAACCAGCCCTATGTCGTGACGAATGGCGTCGTCACGGGCGAGGCGGAGAATTACCACGCGAAAGCAGCGGGAAATGGCGATGAATGGCTCGAAGCGCCGACGAATGCCGTCGTGCCGGGCGGCGTGACGTTTGAAAATGCCAGCGGCGGGCTCTTCATGCAGGCGCAGCCGGACAATGGGCCGGGAAGCGTGCCTTTCAGCGGCGCGGGCAGCGGGCCGAGCATCAATTACTACGTGCAGTTCACCGTGCCGGGCACTTACCGGCTTTATTTGCGCTGGGACGGACACGACGCCTCCTCGGACTCGATTTACGCGAGTATCGTCGAACTGCAGGATACCAGCGGACCCAATGCGGACTGGTATGAGGACTTTGGGCACGTCACCTCGGATTTCGGCCAGCAGGGCTGGGACGGCTCCGGCGAGGCGGAGGTGAATGTGGCCACACCCGCGCAAAACGCGATGACCTTCGCCATTCCGAGCAGCGGCATTTACACGCTGCGCATCGTCGCCCGCGAGGACGGCGTGGCTTTGGATCGCTTTCGCATTCAGCTCGGCTCGATGCCTGATCCGAACCCGGTGGCCGCTCTCGGGCAAAACATCCTCATCGGCAGCGATTCGTTCACGTATGCAAATGGCAGCATCGCAGGCCGGAATGGCGGCACGAACTGGGATTTCGACAATCAGGACGGCGATGGCTTCGTGGGGCTGCGTCGCGAAGGGATGTCCACTTGGGACAATGTGTTTGGCACGGCCACGATTGCCACGAACAGGCTCACGACGATGGATTCGGCTGCAAAACGCGAGTTTGGCTTTCCGAACGAAGGCGATGGCGCGGTGAGCGAGACGGGCGGCATCCGCTACAAGCAGGTATATTACCGCGTGAAGATGACCCGCGCTGCCGGGGCGACGTGGGGCGGGGTGAGCATGTTTGATTTCAATGAGGAGCGCATCTTCTTCGGCGTGCAGGACGCGGTAAATCCGGGCAGCGGCGTGCGGGAGTTCATCATCGGCCAAAACGGCGTGACCTACTCCGGTGTGCCGACGGTGGACAATGGAACGACGGAATTCACGATCGTGGCGAAGATCGACTACCAGAATGACAAGCTGAGCCTCTGGGTGAATCCCGATCTCTCGCAGCCGGAAGGCGCACCGAACGCCACGCGTCCTTGGCAGAGCGACAACTGGAACACGGCGGTGCGTCTCGGCAGCGGTGGCAGTGGTGCGACGACTTGGGACGATCTCGCCGTCGGCACGAGTTGGGGAGCGATCCAGGCGGCGTATCCGATCAGCACGCCCGTGAGCGGCGCGGATGTGATCATTGCCCGCGAGGATTTCGATTATGACAATGGCAACGTGGTCGGGCACAGCAGCGGATTCGGCTGGGACTTCGACAACAGCACCACGAACAACGCCTTCATCGGCCGCACGCAGACACCGAGCAATTGGGACAACGTCGAAGGCTGGCCCTACATCTTCTCAAAACGACTCACGACCTGGAACAGCAGCGCGAAACGCGAATTCGAGACGCCAGAGGCCGATGGCACCTTCAGCGCCACCTCCAACTACAAGGTCGTTTATTACCGCTTCGAAATGCAGCGCAGCGCGGACAACGTGTCCTGGAGCGGTTTGAGCCTCTACGATGGCAACAACGAGCGTCTCATGTTCGGTGTGCCCTTTGCACAAAATCCAAGCAGCAGCCGTCGCGAACTCGGCATCCACAATCTCGGTGCGAATCAGTGGAACTACACGGGCATCGCTCCGGTGGCGGGCACGAAGTATCAAATCATCGCCAAAGTGGATTACACGACCGGTTTTGCCTCGCTGTATGTGAATCCGAGCCTCACGGGCGGCGAGCCGGGCTCTCCGAATGCCACCATCGCGTTCACGAATGCTCACAGCGCTCTCCGCTTCGGCTCCGGTGGCGATTCGCCGACGTATTGGGACAAATTGATCGTCGGCACGAGTTGGAATGCGGTCGTCACACCGACGTATCCGGCTCCTGCGGCCTTAAGCGGCAACGACATTGTCATCGGCACCGATACGTTCACCTACAGCGGCGGCCCCATCGCTTTGCAGCAAGGCGGAACGGGCTGGGATTTCCAAAACACCTTTGGGCCGGTCGATTCGAATGAACCCAGTGCTTGGAGTCATGAGTTCAATTCGCCCTACATCATCAACAACACCCTGCGCACGTGGAATGCGGGCGCGATGCGCACTTTCAATGGCGTGGAGGCCGATGGCGCGATCAACGACGCCGACACCTCCGCCGCGAAGGCCGTCTATGTGCGCTATGAGATGCAGCGTGACGCGGGCGTGAGCTGGGGCGGCATGAGCCTCTATGATTTCGGCACGGAGCGCTTCCTTTTTGGTGTGCCCTTTGCCACGAATCCGACCAGCGGCGTGCGAGAGTTCGCGATTCATGATCTCGCCAGCGGTCACACCTACTCCGGCATCGTGCCCGTCGCGGGCACGAACTACACTATCGTCGCCAAGCTCGACTTTGTGGCGAACAAAGCCGTGCTTTGGCTGAATCCCGATCTCACGCAGCCGGAAAGTGCCAACACGATTGCTGCTGAACGCAGCTACACCGGCACGAACTGGATCACCGCCGTGCGCCTCGCCTCCAGCGCCGATGGCGACACGCAGTGGGACAACCTCGCCGTCACCACGAGCTGGCGTTCGCTTCAAAGCGCTCTCGGCACTCCCACGGCCTTCCCGGATGCCATCACGATGCGTCACAACAAGAAAGCGCTGCTCGATGTGCGCCAAAACGATGCCGGTGTCGGCAGCGTGGTCATCGTGACGCCTCCAAGCAGTGGCAATGCGAGCGTGGACAGCAGCGGGCGCATCTTTTACGAGCACACCACCGGCACACCGCCGAGCGATTCGCTCACTTACAAGCTCGTCGGCACGAATGGCGAATCTGCGCCCGTGACGGTGACTTACACCTTCACCTCCTCGCTGCGCATCGCGAACACGACGAGCACCGTGCCGCTGCTGCCGCCGACGACGGGCCTTGCGGTGGTCGATTCATCTCCTGGCATCAACTTCACCGCACCGAGCTGCATGACGCATGTGCCCGGCAATCCGAACAAGGTGCTCGTCGGCCAGCGCAATGGCCAGATCTGGCTCATCGACAACATCCACAGCGCCACGCCAAACCGCACGCTCTTCATGACGCTGCCTGTCTATGACGATGGCAATGAAATGGGCCTCAAAGGCATCGCGTTGCATCCACAGTTCGCCACGAACCGCCAGTTCTTCGTCACTTACAATCTTCGTGATTCGAATGCTGACTTCGCCCGCGTTTCGCGCTTCACGGCGGTGAATGGCAATCTCGACCTCGGTGATGTGGCCAGCGAGCAGCCCTTCATCTCGATCCCGAATCCGTCGAGCATTCACAACATCGACACCTGCCGTTTCGGCCCCGATGGCTATCTCTACTGGTCTGCGGGCGATGCCGGCGGCCTCAACGACAGCAACAACTTCGCGCAGTTCATCGACAAGAGCTTCTGGGGCGGCATCTTCCGCATCGACGTGGATCGCCTGCCTGCCAACGTGGAGCCGAATCCGCACAGCGGCATCGTCATGAATGGCGCGAACGCTTTCTACAAAGTGCCTGCGAGCAATCCCTTCATCGGTGCCACGAGCTTCAACGGCCTCGCTTTGACCGGCACGCTGCGCACGGAGATCTTCGCCATCGGCTTCCGCAATCCGTGGCAGTTCTCCTGGGACACGCAAAACGGCGAGATGTGGGCGGCGGATGTCGGTTTGGATTCGTGGGAGGAGGTCGATGTGGTCACACCGGGCGGGAACTTCGGCTGGAGCTATCTCGAAGGCACCGCGAACGGCACGCGCACGAATCCGCCCGGTGGTTTTGCACCTGTCGCGCCTCTTTGGACCTACTTCCACGGCGGCGGTGCTCTCGAAGGCCGAAGTGTCACGGGTGGCTTCGTGTATCGCGGCTCCAAGTATCCGGCGCTGGCCGGGAAGTATATCTTTGGCGACTTCGTTAGCGGTCACATCTGGTCCTTGCAGCGCAACGGTGCGAATCCGCCCACCGTCGAGCGCATCACGGGCGAAGCGGGCGTCGTCGCCTTCATGCTCGATCCCGATCCGGCGAATGGCGACATTTTGATGCTCGACTACGGCGAGGGCAAAGTGCGCCGTTTGGTGTCGCAGACCGTTGATACGACTTTCCCGGCCAAATTGAGCGACACCGGCCTTTTTGCCGATTTGAGCGATTTGAGCTTCAACCCCGGCATTGAGCGCTACGACATCAATCTGCCGTTTTGGAGCGATTATGCCATCAAGAGCCGCTGGTTCATGCTGCCGAACGGCTCGGACACCTTTGGCTTTGTGCAGGATGGCAACTGGTCGCTGCCGCAGGGTGCGTTGTTCATCAAACACTTCGACTACGAGATGACGCGTGGCAATCCGGCGACTCGGAAGCGCCTGGAGACACGTCTGCTCATGATCAACGCCACTGGAAGCTATGGCGTCAGCTATCGCTGGAATGAAACGGGCACCGAAGCCTTCCTCGTGGCCGATGGTGGCGAGGATTTCGACATGAATGTCGTCATCAACGGCAACAACACCGTGCAGCACTGGCGCATCCCGAGCCGCAGCGAGTGTCTCGCCTGCCACACACCGCAGGGCGGTCATGGCCTCAGCTTTGAAACGCGACAACTCAACCGCACCGGCACGCTCGGTGGCCAAACTGGCAACTTCCTCGAACTCATGGCCAACGCGGGCTACTTCAGCAATGCGCCGACCAGATTCCACACCCTGCCGAAGTATCACACGCCCACCGACACCAGTGCCACGCTCGAAACGCGTGCCCGGAGCTGGCTCGCCGTGAATTGCTCGTATTGCCATCAAGCCGGTGGCACCGGCATTGGAGCCTTCGACATGCGCCCCGAACTGAGTTTGACCCAAAGCAGCATGATCGACGCCCACGTCGGCAATGTGCAAGCAGGCGACCACAAAGCCCTCGTGCGAGGCTTCAACGACAAATCCGTCATCTGGAACCGCCTCAGCGCCAGCGGCGGCTACACCCGCATGCCCCCGCTCGCCACCGCCGTCATCGATCCCGAAGGCACACAGGTCGTGATGGACTGGATCAACAGCATGGCCAGCCGCCAAACGTATGCCGAATGGCGTCTCGCGCAGTTTGGTAGTTCCACCAGCCCTGCGGGTGCTCCAACAAACGACGCCGATGGCGATGGCGTGAGCAATCAAGACGAGTTCATGGCGCTTACCGATCCTGATGATGCCGCCTCCATTCTTCGCCCAGGCATCTCCGTCTCCTCCGGTAATGTCGCCGTCCAGTTCCCAAATCTCCAAGGCCGCCGCGTCCAGGTGCAAACCACGACCGACTTCACGAGCTGGAGTCTCTGGAACGTTCCCGGCAACGACGGCAGCCCCGCTGCTCCATCAAACCCGACACGTCAATTTGTCGTCCCGCTCGACGGCCAGCGCCGCTTCTTCCGCCTCTCGGTCGAGGAGCAGTAAAAGTGATGCGGGCACTCCTGCCTGACATCATCTGCTCTTCCCGAGTCGGGTTGTTGGAAACCAGGCGTTGATTCTAAACCGTCACCCTCAGCTTGGGGCGCAGTGGCGGGCCGCTTCTCTGGGAAAACCTCGGCTCATCATTCATCCACCGATCTTCCCACATGTCAGATCCATCTGACAAGCCCCAAGGATCGCGGAGTTCCAACTCCGCAGCAGGTAGCCAACAGCTAGCGTCCGTAAATTGTGCCATCACGCCATCAACCCGAAGACCTGGGTTCGAACACGCTTCGATCGGCATCTCCACCCGACATCTCCGCTCGAGACGCTGCGGACTTGGAAGTCCGCGCTCCGTCGCCTGCGGCGCGGTTCCGTCACCCGGAGATCTCCAAGCCTGATTGCCCTGACGGAACTCCGTTGGAGTTCAGTGAGTGTCCAACCGTCTTTGGATTAACGCCGTCCTTCAATGCGCGCAGCCACAAAACCCCGGCCACCATCAAGATCACTCCGATGAAAACATAGGCAGGCCGAAGGTTCGTTGGGTCCATGAGCCCGATGGTATGCTCGATGATTGAAACAGAGACCGCGCCTCCGACGAAGAGCGCCATGCACATGAACCAAGCACGATAGACATGTCGGGAGTGATGATACTCGCTCACTTCAGGCGCGGAAAAGCCTCCCCAAAGGGCAAAGGCACCCACCAGCACGGCGAGAAGCAGCGAACGGCGAAGGCTGAAATCAAACTCCATGGGTGGGCAGTCAGGCTTTGACCCGTGGCGTTCCCTTGTGGGCGCTGAAGTCGATCTGCTTCATCTGGGCGAGCATTAGGATTTCCCGGCGATGCGGCGGATACTCGTCGATGGACTGCCACTTGTTGGCCGCTCGCAGGAGCGCCAGCACTTTCTTCAGACGCTCCTCCAGCCCAGGCTCAGCACCCAGCCTCTGCTGGAAATGTTTCCTGGCTTTCAGCAGAAACAGAGGACCTCCAAGACAAACCTGACTCACGATGTAGGCAGGGCCGGTGACCTGACGGGCATAATGATCCGCCCAGACAGCACTGCCACTGTCCTCCCCGAGATCATGAAACAGAGAGGACTCAACATAAGTCTTGAAGCCACCCCCCTGCTGCCATTGACGGTAGCCTGACCCAGTGATCACCAACAAAGCCCCAACCGTCAGCCAAGGAACCCAGACCATCGGCAGACGGAAACCACTGAAGATCATCATCAGCCCAAATTTGAAGAACACCCAGGCGATCAGGTAACAAATCACGCCCGCCAAAGCGAGGAAGACAGCTTTAAGAATCTGGGAGCGGTTGTAGGCGGCGAGCATAGCATGATTCAGAGGTTCAATCGATCATTCACCCCAGGTTTTCCAAACCCAGAGTGAAAGCAATGCCAGCGTAAGAAGAGATCCACAAAAGTACATGAACACTCCAAAAGCGACCGCTCTGCCCCCACCCATCTTCCGCCATTCTTGAAATTTTTTGCGGCGAAAGGATGGGGAGAATAAACAAACCCATCCCGCGAACATGGCCTCGAGAACCTTCAGAGCGACTGCATTGTCGTAGCGGCTCGTGAAGTGCATATGCGGGATGGTTTAGTCAGGTGGTCACACGTGTATCGGATGCCCCTTGGCCACTTCCGTCGCTTCCTTGACCATCTCGGACAGGGTCGGATGGGCGTGGATGGTGGCTTCGATTTCGTCCCAGGTGGCTTCGAGGTTCATGGCGAGGCCGATCTCGGCGATCATCTCGGTGCTTTCAGCTCCGATCATGTGGGCACCGATGATTTCACCGTGCGGCTCGCCGTAGATGATTTTGACGAAGCCTTCGGGCTCGCCGGCTGCCAGGGCTTTGCCGCTAGCCTGGTAGGGGAATTTGCCGATCTTGTATTTGAGGCCCTTCTCCTTCGCGGCGCGCTCGGTGAGCCCGATGCTGGCGACCTGCGGATGGCAGTAGGTGCAGCCGGGGAAGACGCCGACTTTCTTGGGCTTGTGCTTGGTGAACATGCCTTCGACAGCCTGGACGGCCTCGTAGCTGGCGACGTGGGCGAGCCAGGGTGGCCCGATGATGTCGCCGGCGCCGTAGATGCCTTTGACGCTGGTTTCGTAGCGGTCGTTGGTGTCCAGCCAGCCGCGGTCGCTGAGCTTCAGCTCGATGCCGCCGGGCAGCACGGGGGAGACGCCGATGGCGACGAGGGCGACGTCGGCCTCGATGGTTTCATTGGCAGCGCCTTCGACGGTGATTTTGACGCTCTTGCCGTCTTCGGAGGTGCTGGTGATCTTGGTGTTGGTCAGGATGCGGATGCCGGCCTTGGTGAGGCTCTTTTCCAGAGTCTGGCTGACCTCGGTGTCTTCGACCGGGAGGATGTTTGGCTGCATCTCGACGACGGTCACTTTGGTGCCGTAGGCGTTGAAGAAGTAGGCGAACTCGATGCCGATGGCCCCCGCGCCGATGACGACGATGCTCTTCGGCTGCGTGGTGTTGGTCATGGCTTCCTTGCTGCCGATGACGGTGGTGCCATTGAAGGGGAAACCGGGCATCGGACGGCTCTTCGCGCCGGTGGCGATCAGGATGTTGGCGGCATCGTACGTGGCTTTGCCGCCGTCAGCGGCGGTGACTTCCACCTTGCCTGCGGCGGGGATGCTGGCGGTGCCTTTGAGGTAATCGACCTTGTTCTTTTTGAAGAGGAACTCGATGCCCTTGTTCAGCTTGTCGGACACACCACGGCTGCGGCCGATGACCTTGGACCAGTCATACTCTATGCTGCCGATCTTGAGCCCGAACTCCTCGGCGCGATGCGTGAGGGTGTGATACAGCTCGGCGTTTTTCAGCAGGGCCTTGGTCGGGATGCAACCCCAGTTCAGGCAGGTGCCACCGGCGCGGTCGTTTTCGACGCAGGCCACTTTTTTGCCGAGTTGAGCGCCGCGGATGGCTGCGACATAGCCCGCAGGGCCGCCGCCGATGACGATGAGGTCGTAGTTCATGGGTGTTTTGGGGGAAAAATTGAGGCCGGAGAGAAGCGCAGGGGGTGGGCCAGTTCAACCCTAGATTCCCCGCGTGGCGGTAGATTGGCTCATACGCGTGGCGGGAGGCATGATGTAGCCTCTTTGTGGCCGCTATTTGCCCGCCGCTGGGGCGGGTGCACCGAAGAGGTCGTCGCCAGCCTGCACAGGGGCAGGATTCAGGGTGAGGATGTAGCCGACGACGTTCTTCATGGCCTGCTCGTCTTCGATGAAGAGCGTGGCCATCTGGACCATCTTGGCACCCTTTTCATCGCCTTTGGCGGCACCGCGGTGGAGTTTTTTGAACTTCGTCAGCTGATCCAGAAGATACCAGCCCTGCCTGCCGACGAGCGGTGGGCTACCAAAAGCCATCTCTCCGCTGGCGTTGTAGCGGTGGCACTCCATGCAGCGCTCATAAAAAAGCTCCTGCCCGCGCTGCACATCGGCACCGGCGATCTCGCGCTCCTTCGGCGGCACGAGAGGCAGGCTCTCCACATACTGGGCCACGGCTTTGATCTGCTCGGGCTTCAGGGATTTCGCGATGGCGGCCATCATGGCTCCTTGTGGATCCACGGCGGTGTCAGAGCCGCGCTTGCCATCGTGAAAGTTGCTCAGTTGCGTGGTCACATACCACACGGGCTCATTGGCGATGGAGGGCGATTTCACCTCGAGCTTGCCTTCACCTTTCTCGCCATGGCATTGGGCGCAGACGTTTTTAAAGAGCAACGGCCCGGCTTCATCGGCAACGATGGGCAGAGCGAGGGCGGCAACAGTCAGGATGAGCGGGATGGGACGCACGCAGGCTTCAACGATGGAATCTGGCGACCTTTGGCAGGCGGGACAAACGTGGCACAACAAAGGACAAGCCGCTCATGCCGCCTCCACCGCATTTGCAGCGATGCCCTCGGTGCGCAGGGCCGTGAGGAACTCCGCCTCCGCACTCACCCGAGCGAGCGCGATGCCATGCTTGGCGGCGGCATTTTTCCACAGGTCAAAGTGGCGCTTATAGGCGCGCAGGTAGCGCTGCATGACATCCGACTCCACGCGGTGCTCGTGGGGTTGCTGGGTCTCGGCATCGATAAATTCGTAGTTTCCCTGCCAGTCGGGCGCGGCCTCAGCAGAGGCGAAAGGAGCGAAGACAAGACCTCGTCCATTCCGCGAAGCCAGGGGAGCGAGCATGGGCTCCGGTTCGGCGGGGAAGAGGAGATCACTGATGAAGACGCGCATGGCCCCAGAGCGCAAAGGCAGGCGTGCGAGCGCTGCGGCATCGCCTGTGGCGGATAGTTTACCCAGCTCACTGACCCAGCGGCCAGTGACCAGTGCATCCACCTCCAGCGGCACATGCACGGCCCCCCGCACGGCAAAGGCACGCACGGTAGCCCCGGTTTGCAGCGCGGCTTCGACGATGTAGGCGAGCAGTTCGAGCGTGCGCTGTTCCTTGGCAGGATAGGCAAACATCGACTCACTGGCATCGAGGATCAGATCCAC
The DNA here is from genome assembly GCA_021151605.1 of Verrucomicrobiaceae bacterium. GTDB lineage: Bacteria > Verrucomicrobiota > Verrucomicrobiia > Verrucomicrobiales > Verrucomicrobiaceae > Prosthecobacter. Next base: position 19,459 of record JAGKWZ010000011.1, on the reverse strand, counting down.
CAGCGGGCGGACTTCCTCCCGGTAAAGCTTCATCGTGTAGCTGCCGGTGCGTGCATAGGCCTGCCAGTTGATCTGGCGCGGATCATCCCCCGGCATGTAGGAGCGATGATCCTGGAAATCCAGGCTGCTGCCCGTGCCAGTGCCTGCAAACTCACCCGTCTGCCCACGCCAGCGCTGCTGCCGGAAAGGTAGCTTCAGCACACGCGCCCAGCCCCTGGCACGAGCCTGGATGGAGCGAAGTTCATCGGGAGAGTCACGCATCAGAAGGAGCTGTTTGGGTGAGTCGCTGGGCCTCGGTTTCGAGGGCGTCATAGGCAGAAATTGCCGACAAGGCTTTAACAATGGCTGCCAGCAGCCAAATACCTGAGACAAAGGCCGCAGTCCAGAGTCCTGAGTTGTTTGAGTCCCGCACGTGGGCTGCCGCAGTCAGACCCGTCAGCGGCGTCAGGAACCCGATGACACTCAATGCGCCTCCAGTGACAGAGCCCGCCACTCCCGTCAGCACCGCAGCCAGGATGGAAAGGGTCTGCACCACCCACCAGCGGCCAAAGCGCTGCTCCTGTTCTCCATGCACGCAGACGGGCACTAGCATAGCTGTCAGCAGGGTGAAAAAGACCGCGTTCATTTCGCTGTCATCGTAGCTCGTCGAAAGGGTCATCACGACACAGACCGCCATCGTTTCCAGGGCGAGGACGATCCAGACGATCACCCCGCTAACCCAGCCTGGGTAAAACCAGTGTCGGCTGCCTGTCTGCCTGGGGAAGCGATCCCAGACGCTCTGAATGACACTAGGATACACCGGCATGGCTTCCGTGGTCACATCCATGCCGAAGATCAGGCAGATGATCCACATCGGCATCAAACACCACATGCCGCCTTGAACGCCATTTTTCAGGCTGAGAGCGATCCCGATACCGCAGAGCAGCGTCATAACGACCAGGGTCACCAGCCTTTTTTGCGAACTGTGCTCCTCCGCCGCATCCGCGAGCCGGGAAGCTCCCAGCGATATGAAAAGGTAAACACCATAGGCGGAGAATGCGGGAACGCTGAGCACGAACAGGCCCTGCTCCCAGCTGTCGAGCTTCATCCATGCAGTGAGCATCTGTTGGCCCTCGGAACCGTCGCAGAGGAAAAAAACAAAGATGCCAACCAGGAAGGCAGCCACCCCGAGGGCACCATTGCTCAACAGCCGCACCCACAAGGATGCCTGGGATGAAAAAGCCACGACCCCAGCGGCGAAGATGGCTGCGGCAGCAACCAGCAACAAGAGACCGATCATCTCCGGCACGATCTCCGCATTTCCCATGAAGTAACGCGCGATGAGGTAGGGCATCAGCGAGCCTGCCACGAGCAGGATCTGACTGTAGATGGTGAACCACTTTCCCCAGACGATACGGAAGGATGTGGTGCCAGTGAGACGCAGCATGTCTAGCGTGCCATCACGAGTCTCGCCATTCAGGGCATTGAAGGCCTGGGCAGGCAACACGCCGAGCAGGGTGAGGATCGTCACTCCCCAAAAAATCTCATTGGCATTGTCAGCATTCAGTTCTGTCAGATAAGCCAGCATCAGGCAGCCAAGCACGACATGAAACAAGATCAGCGCCGCTGTGAAGAAGCGCGTCCTCAGGCCCTGGCGCATCTCTTTGACCACCATCGGGCTGAGGCGGTCGCTGAAATCACGCAGGGCTGGCAGGCTGGAGGTCATGCGGGGATTGGAAAGTCTGCGGAGGGCAGATGGTTCTCAATGCCGAGATCGTCCTCGCGACTTTTCTCGAGTGACACATACCGGCGACCCTCCAGCCACGCCTGCCCCAGAGCAACCACTACCCAGACCAATCCCCAAAAGGCAGATATGGCGGGCAACCAGCTCATGGAACCGGGGAAAGCCTCGACCGCGTACACAGCGGTCACGGGTGTGAGAAAGCCAATCAAAGCGAGTTCAGGCAGCCCCAAAGAGGTAGCACTAAAATAAAGAGCTGCGCCAATCGCGTGAAGTCCAAGATGAATGCACCACCAGGCGGTGAAGCGCACTTTAGCATAACGAGACAGGCAGACCGATATAAAGCTAGCCTCAAGTAGGCAGCACCAAGGCCCGAAGAACTCATCGTTTGAATAGTAAGTAAGGCGAATTCCATACGATGTCGCCTGCAGGGCCAAAGGAGCCAGAAAGATCAGGCAGAGCAGGATGTAAAAAAACACACCAGAGGCCCAGCCCGGATATAAAAGCCGATGCCAGTTTTTTCGGTGTTTTTTCCCAGCTTTGGCGATCCCCAGCTCTGGCCAGCTCGTGGGCATCTCCTCCGTGGCGAGATCGACTCCAGCCAGCAGGACGAGAGCCAACGCGACCAGTAGCAGTGCGAATCCAGCATCGCTATTAATGGAAGAAAGCAGCAGATAGGGCACCATTTGAGAAATGACCAGGACGAGCAACAACTGACGCTTCCGGCGGATGAGATTCTGGCCAGTGCTGCCACACCGCCCCGCGCCGATACACAGCAAATAAGCAATGCATCCAGGCAGGACTCCGGTCAGGAAGATGATAAAAAACACCCACTCCATGATCGAAAAGGACAGGAATAAGGATATGAGTCTCTGCCGTGTGTATTCATCAGTGACGATTTCGAAAGCATACTTGGTGACTGCCAATCCGGCGAGCAGCGTGGCTGTTCCAGTGATAAGCCGCATCCAGATGGACTCCTGCCATGAGAAGGCAACCATTGATGCCGTGCTCAGGGCCGAAACCACGACCACAATGAAGAGAGCAATCAGCTCCCCGACAAGCTCCACTCCTCCCAGTCGGTAGCGCGCGATCATGTAGGGCAGTAGAGAAGAAGTCAGTAGCAAGATCTGGCTGAAGAGCGTGAGCCACTTTCCCCAAACCATTCGGAGTGTCGAAATCCCCGTGAGCCGCAGCATGTCGAGAGTTCCTTCGCGTAACTCCTGGGTCAAAGAGTTGAATCCCTGCAACGGCAAAATAATCCCCAATACCGCTATCAAAACACGCCAGAAGTTCTCAGTGGCCTGGGTTGTGGTATCCTCCAGCAACAGCGTGAGCATAATGATCACGAGCGCCAAGTGAAACAAGATCAGCGCCGCTGTGAAAAAGCGTGTCCTGAGGCCCTGGCGCATCTCTTTGACCACCATCGGGCTGAGGCGGTCGCTGAAATCACGCAGGGCTGGCAGGCTGGAGGTCATGCGGGGCCGGTGGCGAGCTGGCGGGCTTCTTCACGGACGGGGCGCAAGCTTTTCCAGGCGCGCAGGCTGAGCACGAGGTGGAGCAGCGGCCAGGCGGTGGCGCAAAGCATGGCGGTGCGCAGGAACTCGTCACGCTGTGCGCCGGAAGAGATGCTTTGCGCCCCGATGATCGCCGCCGGCGGCAGGATGGTGAGGAACCAGGGCTGCTCGCCAGCGCTTTTTGCCACGATGACGCCGAGCCCGGAGAACATGGCGGTGATGAGGTAAACGAGAGCAAAGAGGCCGAGGAAGATGGGCAGGAGATCGTTCGAATGTCGTGTGGGCAGCAACTGGATGAGGCAACTGATCATCCACACGGAACACGCGGCGAGCACGAAGTAGGGCAGCTCATCACTGCCACCCGTGGTCGCCATCAAGGCGGCAATCGCAGCGCCCATGGCCAGCGAGAGCCAGAATCCCGAAGCCCAGCCAGGTGCCAGCACGTTCACCAGACAGCGACCAAAAATGCCGCGACGATAAAACGGAGCATAGGCGGAAGGCACGTCGTTCAGCGTCTCCGTGAGCGAATCCACGGTGAGCAAGGCGAGAATGGGGAAGCAGGTGGCGAGCAGGGCCTGTTCTCCGGTGATCCAGTAAGCGATGACGGGGATGAAGAACGCCACGACGTGGACGCTGCGCTTCAGCCAGGCGAGAGGTTCACTCGGCGGTGAAATGCGTGAGGCGGCCAGACTGAGGAAGGCAAAGATGGCCCAGGCCGATAAGGCGATGCTGCCGAGAATCGCTGCGATCTCGAGGGTCGCCGGCCCGGCGCTGACGCCACCACCAAAGCTCCGGCTCATGGACACGGCAAAAAACCAGCCAAAGAGCCCAAAGCCGCCGAAGAAAAGCGGCACAATGATAAGCACCATGCGCAGCCAGCTCTGCCGGATGGTGGAAAGTGCCACGAGCGCGGCAGTAATGACGATGCCAGCGAGCCACTTCGCCCCGAGCATGAGCAGCTCGGTGGTGAGCTCCAGTCCGCCGAAGACGTAGCGCGCGACGACGTAGGGCATGAGGCTGAGGGTCATGAGGCCCGCCTGAAGCGCCACGCTGGCCCATTTGCCAAAAACGATGCGCCCGCAGGACAGACGGGTGAGCATGAGCATGTCCAGCGTGTTCAGCTTCACCTCCTCAGCCAGCGCATTCGAGACACGGAAGGGCATGATGAAACACAGCACGAGCGTGGAGAGGCCGTCAAACATCCAGCGGGTGTCATCGGCATTGCTTGCGGAGCCGGTGATGAGGGTGGTGATGATGAGCAGCCCGTGCAGCAGCAGCAGGGTGCTGGCAAAGGCACGCGTGCGCAGGCCCTGGCGGAGTTCCTTCACGACCATGGGCGAGAGCCGGTCCGGAAAGTCGGTGAGTGGGAGCAGCGCGGTGGACATGGGAGTGAAGTCTGAGTCCCTAGAGCTAGCGAAGGTCGCCGGGGACGGAAAGGATAAAAAGGACTTCTCGATCACTCTGACTTTTTATTCTTTCCGAAGCAGCTGCACCTCGCTAATTCAGAGCAGATCCCGATTTCGCTCATGAAAGACCCCGGCTTCCGCCCTGCTGAACCACGCCCTCGTGAGGTATCTCGCGAGCGGCGGGTGCGGCACTTTCCCCACTCATTGAAGCTGCTGGTCGTCGCCCTGCTGCTGCTTTTAGCCTTTTTTGGCTTCCTTGCATTCGTGGCCGGGGCTGCGGGCATGGTGATCACTCATCTGCCGGAGTGGGGCTGGCTGGCGCTCGGAGGCCTGGCACTCGTCGTGATCACCCGTGGTGTCGTTTTTATCATTGGAGAATCGCTCACCTGCCCACTCTGCCATGGTGCGGTGATGCGCCAGCGCCGCTGTCACAAGCACGCCGAGGCATTCCGTCTCTGGCCGCTGTCTCACCGGGCTTCGGCGGTGCTCTCGCTGCTTACGACTTTCGGCTTCCGCTGCATGTACTGCGGCACGGCCTACCGGCTGGGAAAACGTAGATCGTCATGATCTGCCTGCGCTAGGTGCTAGGCCGCCCCTCTGCACCAATGGCAGAGCCGTGACGATCTTTCTTGCCACCCACGCGTGGTTCTGGCCTATGATCGCTCATGCTCGAAGCACGCAACGTTGGTCTTGAAATCGATGCCCCACCGGGCTCGGAACACGAAAGCCTGCACCTCCTCCGCGAGGTGGCCTTCAGCGTCCCCCAGGGGCACCTCATGGCCATCGTGGGCCCCTCTGGCTGCGGCAAAACCACGCTCCTGAAGGTCATCGCCGGGATCACTGAGCAAACGGATGGCGAGCTGTGCTGGGAGAGCCGCGATCTCAAAGAAGAGGAGGACCTGCATCCCGGTGAACTCGGCTACGTGCCGCAGTTCAGCGTGGCTCACGATCTGCTGACCGTGGAAGAATGCATCGCCAACAGCATGTCACTGCGCACGCAGCTCCCTGGCACGGACGACTTCGAGCCGAAGCTGGACAAGATCCTGGAAATCACGGGCCTCACCGACTTGGCAGATCGGCGGATCAAAGTGCTGTCTGGGGGGCAAAAACGCCGACTCGGCCTGGCGCTGGAGCTTGTCACGAATCCCTGCCTGCTGCTCTGTGATGAAGTCACCAGCGGTCTCGACCCGAAGTCTGAGCGCGAGATCACCGACCTCCTGCGCATTCTCTCCCGCGAGAACCCACGCCGACTCGTCATCAATGTGACTCACAGTCTCGCCAGCTTGGAGGCCTTTGACAGCGTGCTCGTCATGTATCAGGGCCGCCTCGTCTATCATGGCCCGCCGAAGATGCTCACCCACTATTTCACGGTCGAGCATCCCGAGGAGGTCTATCTCCGCCTGACTCAGCGTGAGGCCCAGGGCTGGCATGAGTCCTGGCAGAAGAAGCGCGAGCATTATGAAAAGATGCTGCTCGAAAACGCGCCGCCTCAGCCAAAGGAAGACGATCACGAGCACGAAGTCGTGGCTCCCGAGGAACTCCCCAGCCTGATGAGTCAGGTCTTCACCCTGCTTCAACGACGCTGGACGATCTTCCGCCGTGATTCCGGGCAGGTCTGGCTGCACCTGGCCATGCTTTTTGGCTTCCCGCTGCTCGTCGTCATCTTCGCCCTCGATGGCATCAAACCACTCAAGCAGCTCAGTCAGCGTCAGGACAGCGACATACTGTATGAGATCCAGCAAAAGTCAGACTACCTCGTGGATCAGCTGAATGCAGGCGGGCTCGTCAGCGGGCTCATCATGCTGCAGGTCGTGCTCGTCACCCTAATGGCCAGCAACAACGCCGCCCGAGAGATCGCCGGGGAAAGGCCCATCCTGGAGCGCGAGAAACTCGGCGGCCTCAGCACGATGGCCTATGTGATCAGCAAGGTGCTATTCCTCGGCGTCTTCGTTTTGGCGCAGAGTATCTGGATGGGCATCTTTGTGGACATGATCACTGGAGGGCTCCCTGGAGATCTGATCACCCAGCTCGGCCTGCTCGTGCTCGTCTCCGCCGCCATGACCAGCGTCTGCCTGGGCATCAGCGCCATGTGCCGCACACCAGAAAAGGCCACGATCCTCAGCATCTATCTCGTCGGCTTCCAGCTCCCACTCTCTGGCGCTGTGCTCAGTCTGCCAGACTGGATCGAGGGCGCGGTGAATCCCTTCATCGCCGCTTTTTGGGCATGGTCTGGCAGCCTGCGCAGCATGAGCGACACCGCCTTTTACGATGCCGTGAAGAAAGTGACCGAGACCAGCCTCGTCACACCAGAGCTGGCGGGATTTGTCCTGCTGGCGCACATCATCATCGGCCTGAGCATGGCCTATGTGGGCAGCAAAGGCAGCCAGTGGGAGTGATTTGCAGACTCCCACGTCACCTCAGACCTTTACGGCAGCCTTCCCTCATCCACGTCGATGTAATGCGCGATGGTCTGGATGTCCTCACGATCTCCGAGACCGCCATCGGCCTTACGCTTCGCCAAGATAGCGGTGATGTGGTCATTCCAGCCGAGCGTCTTGACGTAGTGATTCCAGATCAGCTTTTCGTTGTCGTTTAGCGGCCTATTGCGTTCCTGACACCATTGCAGGATGTCCTCGTCAGAACCGCCTTCGAGCACGCGGGCCTTAAGTTCGTCATAGTTGACGTGCAGGAAGTCCACCAGCGCTCCATCGCTGCCTTTGCCGAGATTGGCATGTAGATCCTCCCACAGCTTCCCTTCGGCTTGCAGGCGGATTTTGCCGATCATGCGTGGGAAGTATTTCAGACCAGCGGTCTCATCGAGAGGACTGCAAGGAAGCGTGGCGGGATCAGGTTTGGCGGACATGGCCGCAATTGATCCCACAGCGCTGGATTGGCAATCCGAATCCACCGGCTCAAGCCGCTGAGTCGAAGCCAAGCCGCTACTCGGCCTGAGCCAGTTCTGGAAGATCGCGCTCGAGTTCGAGGATGCGCTGCAGAGCATCCAGAAACTCATCCGCCGCCTCCACGGGCAGCATGATGGTGTCCCGGCGCCCACGCACATCCTCGGTGATTTTGATCACACGGCCGCGCTCGTTCTCCTTCAGATCCAGAAAGAAAATCTTCCGGTCTGTTATGATCTTTTCAGAATGGAGCGGCGGTTTGCCGCGCCTTGGCTGCTCTTCAAAGTCGTCGTTCCTCATTCTCTGATGACCTCCACTGTTCCGTTTGCTGTTGATTGGCTAAATTAGACACTCGGAGTGTAAAAACAGCCCCGGTGATGTCAATGCTTCTATCTAGCTGATGATGGAATCCTTCCAGGCCATCTATTTCCCATCCCAGAGGAAGTGCTCGAGGCGAATTTTGGTGGCCCGCTCCTTGGCTTCGGGGGCTCGTTCGCCGGACGTGGTGGCCAGCTTTTCGGCGAGACGGGCGGCGGGTTCCCACTGCTTGCCTTGCTCCAGAAGGTCGATGCCAAAGAATCCGGCGCGGTAAAACCAGCGGAACTCGGCTGGGTCAGCGGGGCCGGTGTAGCCAGTGGCCTGGACGACATCGTAGCTGGCCTCCAGCGCTTCGGTATCGCGTCCGGCGGAGTGCAGCGCCACGGCGAGTGTATAGCCGCCACGCGCCCGCCATTGGAAAGGTAGATCATTCCCACGGAGAAACTCCTCCAGCAGGGAGATGGCGGCGGTGAGGGCTGAGGCGTCTGATTTGCCAAGCACCATCAAGATTTCGACCTTTTCGCAAGTGAGCGAGCGCCGCAGTTCCTTGGAAAGGTTTTCCTCGGCGAGCAGCGAGTCGAGCAAAGTCAGCGCCTCGGCTTCTTGACCCGCTCGTCTTTTGGCCATGGCCTGCTGCTGGCGGGCGGGGATGCTGAGCGGGCCGCCTCGTTCGGCGAGTTCCTGCCAGAGGCTGATCGCCGTTTCGCGCCCTTCATCGCTCATCATGGAAAGAGACGACATGCCTGCAAAATAGAGTGCCGTGTCGGCATAGGGGGATGCAGTGGTGTCTTTGGCGACAAGTTCAAATTCGGTGCGAGCCGCAGCGAAGTTCTCCAGGCGGAAGTAGGCATCAGCCACCTTCATTCTCACGAGGGCCGCCTGGCTGGCAGCAGGCCAGGCTTTGAGGAAAGTGGTGCCGATCTCGGTGAGTTCCTTCAGTCGGCCCTGCCTGTCCAACCTCCACAGGCGTGTCAGCAGCACACGCTCACGCTGCTTGTCTATGATGCCGGGAGTGCTCTCCGCCGTCTGGATGGCCCGATCCACCTCGGCAAAATCGGTGGGCACGCGCAGCAGCAACAATTCAGCCAGGGTGATTTGAGCCTCGAAAAGTCGCGGATGCTGAGGGTTCTGCTGGATGAATTGACGCAGTTCTGGTTCCGCTTCGGGCTTCGCCTTTGCCGCCAGTTCGAGTGCACGATCAAGCTGCAGTTGCGCAGAGGCATCGGCACTCACCACTTGAAGCTGGGAAAGGAGAGAGTGATACAGGGCCAGCTCACCCGCGCGCAGTGCAGCGACGCCGGCATTGTAAAGCGCTGAACGACGCTCAGCCAGCGTGGTGGCGAGGTTGGCAGCGGTTTGAAAAAGTTCAGCCGCACGCGGGAAATCACCGCGCGTGAAAGCCGTGCCAGCGGTGATGAACTCGATCACGGACGACCCCTTGGCACCGAAACGGTGACGCCACATTTCAGTCAGCGCAGCCACTCTGGCATCTGCCTTCCCTGCACTGTATGTCTCCAGCGCGAGCTGCATGGCCTCTTCCGTCTGAGGATGGCCGACGTGGACCTGGAGCTGCGCCTCGAGGAGCCCGAGCGCCTCGAAGTTTCTGTCTCGTGAGGTCAGCCAGCGCGCCAGCAGCAGCATGGCATGACCTTGAAACATGGAAGTCGTGGCAGGTGCCGTCAGGGCGGCACGCTGGGCGGCATTACCCTCGGCCAGCCAGCGCAGTGTGGCATCAGGCGGGGAGACCTGACTCTGCTTCATCAGACACTGAGCCAGGAGATCAAAGGCACTGGACCACAGGTCGCTTTCCGCCGTGTTGTCGAGGAACTGCACGAGCACATCGATCGCCTGGGTGAGGTTATTTTGGCGGAAAAAGGAGTCTGCGAGCAGGATAGAGGCCGCATGATGCACCCGCTCCCCTCCCCGAGTGCCACTCACCAGTTCGCGGAGCTGTGCCTGTGCCTCGGCCTGTTTGCCAGCCTCAACGAGCCCCTGGGCAAGTAGCAGTCGGGCTTTGTCATCCAGTGGCTGGTCAGGGAGCAAGAGATCTGCCAGCGCCTGCTGCACGCGCCCGGCACGTAGCTCCACCTCATCCCACATACGGCTGGCACGAGTGGAGATGATCTTGTCTTCATTTTTCCGCAACGGCTCGAGGATCTCGCGTGCCTGGGTAAGATTTCCTGTGGCCAGACTCACCTGAGCCAACAGGAACCGCTCCTGACTCGTCGCCTTGTTTTCTCGCATGCGGCTGGTCAGCAGCTTTTCTGCGAGGTCGAGTTCACCCGCCTGCACATGAGCCTGAGCGACCCAGAAATCGGCATTCGGCACCTTTTCCTTTTGGAGGATTACCAGTGCAGCTCGGCCATCCCGAGCGCGCACCCAGGCTTCCACCGCCAGGGATGCCAGGGTTTGCCGCTCGGTCGATTGAGGCTCGGCAGCCTCCATGAGGCGGGTGGCCTTCATGGCTGCCACAGCGGGCAGCCCATCCAGCAGGGCCTGACGCACAGCACGGTACTCTGGCACTTCCTCCAAATCGACGGCACGCACCGAGGAAACGGTGCTGGCGAGCAGGAGGAAGCTATGAACGATGGGGCGAAGCAGAAGCATCTCTGACAAACTAGGCCGCTGGGGCGATGTGGCAAGCGATGCGGCTCTGGGTGACTGCGTTATGACAAAAGCAAAGGTGCTACTGAGCTTCCCCGAACGCCATCACGTGCTTGTCCGTGCGCACATAGATCACGCCATCCACGATGGCCGGTGAGGCAAAGACGGAGGCCTTGAGGTCGTTTCGTGCCAGGACCTTCAGCGTGTCGCTCGTGGCATCCAGCACGACGACGGTGCCGCGTTGTGACGTGACATAGAGGCGGCCATCGGCGCTGACGGCGGACGCATAGTAGTCGCCGGAGGCATCGACGCGTTCGGCTTGGTAAAGGGGGCTGCCGCTTTTGGCATCGTAGGCGCTGGCGAGTCCGCCGCTCTTCATGGTGAACACGCGGCCATTCGTGGCAATGGGCGATGACACATACGGCAGGTGCTTGTTTTGCTGCCAGACGACATGCGTGTCCGTGATGTCACCACTGCCGCCGGGTTTGATGGCGAAGAGCTGGTTCACGGCATCGGCAAACATGCCGCGCATGGTTTCATACTCGGCCTTCGTCACCTTGCCGTCCTTGTCGGCGTCGATCTGCGAGAAGCGGTCTTTGATTTTGCTCTTCGGAAACTCCTCCAGCGTGAGGAGGCCGTCTTTGTCGGCATCATTCGCGGCGGCAAAGCTCTCATGCGGCTCCATGAGCACGCGGTCATCTTCATCACCGCCGACGTTCCAGCTTGAGACGAGCAGCACGCCATCCGCCGCCACGGGGCTGGCATTCGACACCCGCGCCATGCCGCGCACGGACCAGCGCTGTTTGCCATCTTTGAGATCATAACTGCGTGTCCAAAGCGATCCACACACGACGAGTTCCTCCACGCCATCATGCCGCCACACCAACGGCGTCGAAAAGCCGCGCCGGAATTCACTGCGATCCACCCGCCACACTTCCGCGCCCGTTTTCACATCGAGAGCGATCATGTAACTGCCCACATCCTGATCCGCGACGATGATCACCTTTCCATCCGCGAGGATCGGCGAGGCGCTGGTGCCAAACTCGACGACTGGCGCAGGTAGCGGCCTCTTCCACAGCTCCTTGCCGTTCCAATCATACGCCAGCACGCCATAGCTGCCGAAGTAGGCGATCAAGCGCTCGCCATCCGTGCAGCAAGTCGGCGTGGCCGGGCTGCCAATGCGGTGCGCCCCTTCGATCTTCTCCGCCGGAGCCGCCACACGCCACAGCTCGCGTCCATCGGTCTTGTTGAGGCAAAACGTGACCAGTTTGCCTTCATGGAGGCCGGTGAGCGCGATCTTGTCACCCCAGAGGCAAGGCGATGAATGTCCATGCGGCACTTCGACCTGCCACTTCATGTTTTTCTCCGCCGAAAACTCCACCGGCGGCTTTCCCGTGCCGATGCCGAGACCCCCTTCGCCACGAAATTGAGGCCAGTTCGTGTCGGCGAGGCAGCTACAGGCGAAAAGGGAGAGGGCGAAAGTCAGTGGCTTCATGTCGGAGAGCTTCACGCTGGATGTTCCCTCGATCTTCAGGCCAGCCGACAAAAAGATGCTGCTGAAGTTGATCGAGCGCCGGAAATGCCGCATGGCATCGCATTCAAACAGCCATGCCAGCCGAATCTCCCCCCGCCCAGCTCAAAGACTGGTTTGACGAAAAGCGCTATCAATCGCTGGCTCGTGAACTCTCGGCGCTCTCCAAGCCGTTTCGCAAAAAGGTGTTTCTCCAGAGTGTACTCGAAGGTCTGGAGGAACGCACGTTGATGCAGAGGCTTCACCAATGTGCGGTCGCCGTGGATACAGCGCTGCCGGGATCGTTCCGTGAAAAGGTCGAGGTGCTGTACAGCCTGGCTCCGAAGATCGAGCATGGCTTTGTGGCGATCTTTCTTTCGGACTTCGTCGCGAGCTTTGGCCTGCACGACTTTGATTTTCGCTCGAATCGCTGCGTGAGTTCACCAAACATGGCTCGGCAGAGTTTGCCGTGCGGCCTTTCATCATGGCGGATCAAAAGCGAGCGCTGAAAACGATGCGCCGCTGGGCCGAGGACGACTGCGAGCATGTGCGGCGCCTGGCCAGCGAGGGCTCGCGGCCCCGGCTGCCGTGGGGCATGAGACTGCCTTCACTGGTGGCTGATCCGAGTCCTGCGGCGCCGATTTTGGAAGCCTTGAAAGGCGATGAAGCGCTCTATGTGCGGAAGTCAGTCGCGAACCATCTGAATGACATCACGAAAGATCATCCCGAATGGGTGGTGGAGCGGCTGGAAGGCTGGGATCTTCGCGATGATCGGCAGTCCTGGATCGCCAAACATGCCTGCCGAACGCTCATCAAGCGTGGTCATCCACGGGCCTTGCAGTTGTTTGGTTTCGCGGAAGGTGCGGACGTGGAGGCGATGCTGACCTTGTCACCAACAAGCCTTTCTTTGGGCCAGCGGCTGGGGCTTTCCGCCACGGTGATTTCGACTGCAAGGAATCCGCAGCGCCTCGTGATCGACTACTTGATTCATTATGTGAAAGCTAGCGGCGGCAGTGCTGCGAAGGTCTTCAAATGGACTGAGACCGAGCTGCAAAGCGGCGAGAAGCTCGAACTGTCGAAAACTCAGGTGATCCGCGACTTCACCACGCGGAAGCACTACCCTGGCAATCACAAGGTGGAGTTGCAAATCAACGGCCAGCGCGTGGCTTCAGCGGCGTTTGATTTGAGCTGAGACTGAGTCGGTGAACAATCGCTTCAGTGCGTCACGTTCAGCTTCATCATGCGCCTGCTATCACTCGCCTTCCTGATCACACTCACTGCCCATGCTGAACTGCGTGTGCTGACCGACTTCGAGGGCGGCAATGCCGAGGTCGTTAAGCTCGACCAAGCCACGAAGGTGCTGCGCATCATGCCCAAACTGCACGAGGGACGCGGCTGGCCGTGCTGGTGGTTCTTGAAGCTCGAAGGGCTGACGGCGGATGAGGAATTCACGCTGGAAGTGCAGGCGCAGACGAAGCCTTTTCGAGACACAACCGTGCTCGCCGCCGCTTGGTGCCAGCCGAAGCAGGCGTGGATCAGTGCCGATGGCATGACGTGGAAACCATCCGCCAAAGGCACGCAGAGTGCGGACAAGGTGATGAGCTACACGATCAAGGCGGAGGCCGGGTCGATCTCACTCGCCTGGGGGCCGCCCTTTGTGCCAAGCGATGCCGAGAAACTGCTCGCCGACATCGCGGCGAAGCTGCCGGAATCGAAGTGCTTCGAGCTGGCGAAGACGCGTGATGGTCGCCCGGTGAATGGCATCCGCATCGGCGATGAAAATGCACCGCATCAGGTTTGGGTCGGCTCTCGCCAACATGCCTGGGAGGCGGGCGGAAGTCAGGTGGGGCGTGGGTTCATCACTTGGTTTGCCAGCGATGAAGCGAAGGCGCTGCGTGCGAAGACCTGCCTGCATTACATCCCGATCATGGACGTGGACAACGCCGCTCTCGGCGCCGGTGGCAAAGAGGCCGTGCCGCGTGATCACAACCGCGACTGGGCCGCCAAACCGATCTATCCCGAGGTGGCGGCAGCGCAGAAAAGGATCCGTGAGATTCACGCGAAGCACGGGCTGGATGCCTACATCGACCTCCACAATCCCGGTGCCAATGATCCGATCTTCTTCTTCGGCCCCTTTGCCTTTGAGCGCATGACGGGCATCCAGCAGCGGAACTACCAGCGCTGGATCGAACTCGCCGCCGCGAACATCACGGAGCCCATGCCCGTGCAGCCGAAGTATCGCTTCGCCACCTATGTGACGACCGATGAAGAGCGTGGACGCATGAGCAGCGGCTGGGTGCGAGCAAACACCGACGACTCCACCATCTCCATCACGCTCGAAACCGGCTGGAACAGTCCGCTCATGTCCGTGGAAGGCTACGGCAAGGTCGGCGCTGGCCTGGGCCGAGCATTGGCGGCTTACCTCAGCGAAAATCCGAGGCGGACGTAAAAACGAGACGGCGTGACTCGACAAGCTTCCAAAAGTCTTCAACATCGAACCGCCATGGCCAACCCAAAACTCAATCAAATCGTCGCAGTCGTTCAGGGCAAGAAGAGCCGTCTAGAAAAGGAGAAGACTGACATCTATAAGAAGCTGCAGAAGCCAGCGCTCTTTGATGGCATTAGCCGAGTTTACAAGCCTACGGATGAGGAAGGTGAAACGCAGCCGCCGGAGAATAAGAACATCCAATACAGCGCGAAGGAGGCCACTACCGAGTTTGCGAGCATCATGGCTGATTTGATCGACACAACGGCGACCATGGATGAGGGAAACTGCATCGCTCGCGCAGACGTCAAAGTGGACGGCACGGTGTTGATTCCCAATGTGCCTGTGACGCATCTGCTCTTCTTGGAGAAACAACTCACAGATATGCAGACATTCCTGTCGCATGTGCCAGTCCTTGATCCCGCTGAAACCTGGACCTGGGACGAAGCTACGGCCTGCTACCGCAGTGCGGCGTCCATGAGTAGCAGGACAAAAAAAATGCTGCGCAATCACCTCAAATATGAGGCTACCAAAGAGCATCCCGCCCAGGTCGAAACCTACACAGAAGACGTGAAGGTGGGCGAATGGACGACTGTCAAATTCAGCGGAGCTATGCCACAGCAACTCAAGAACGTCTGGCTGCAGCGGGTGCGGCAACTGATTGAGGCTGTGAAATGCGCCCGAGAGGAGGCCAACTCTCTGGAAGTGCAGCAGATCAAACGCGGCCAAAAAATGTTCGACTTCATCACGCGGCCTGTTTAGCCTCGACGTGTGCTCGCAAGAGCACGCACATGAGTGCAGACTAACGATCAGGCTAAGGCTTCGCTCCGAGGGATGTACCGCAGGTTCAAATCCTGCCCCCGACACTCACGTCGGGGTCGCCGCTGGTATGGCAGCCGTGCATCATTTGCACGGACTTCAGCTCTCAGGACCGTAACGAATCAGACTATCGCTCAAGACTCACCCATTGCTCAGTGCTGCTGAATCAACCTCCATGCCCAACAGACCGCTTAGATGTGGGTTCAACTCCCGCCCGCTGCACCATTTTCAAATCAACTCTCCGGTGCCCAGGTTAGGGCACCGGAGCCCATTTCGACAGACGTGCAGCGGCTGGGTGCGAGCAAACACCGGCGACTCCACCATCTCCATCACGCTCGAAACCGGCTGGAACAGTCCGCTCATGTCCGTGGAAGGCTACAGCAAGGTCGGCGCTGGCCTAGGCCGGGCATTGGCGGCTTACCTCATCGAGAATCCAAGGCGGGAGTGATCGCTGTGCTCCTCCTCAGCTGACGGGCTATTTTTGTGTGACTCATGCATGCACACTATAAGTCAGGAAGAGTGTCACATCTGGCGGAGAAAGTGTTAATCAAGGGCGGACGCGCTGCGTCCAGTGATCGCCCTTATGAAAACTCTCCCGTTCTTACGCCGCATTCTTTTGGCTTGTCTTGCCTGCTTCACCTCGTCTGCGATGGCCTCGGTGATGATCAATTTCACCGACAGTGCCAGCCAGATTGAGGCATACTCCGCCCGCGTGGGCGCACGCGTGACAGCGATCGGTGAAAGCGCCACCTGGGTGATCGAATTCGGTCCAACGACGACCTATGGGAAGAAGAGCCAGTCTGAGTTTGTCGAGCCGGACACGTATCTTCAGACCAGTTTCACCATCACAGGTCTGCAACCCAACACGCTCTACCATTACCGCTGCCGGGCTACGGGGTCCAAAACAGGCGTGGTGAACGGGCCAGACAGGACCTTTACCACCACAGCGCATGAGGACGTGGTGGTGACTCTGCCCCCTGTGGCAGATGACGGCGCACTCGTGCCACTCGGGGACTACTTCCGGCTGGATGCGACCGTGGATTCAGGCTCCTGGCCCTACACCTATCAATGGAAACGCAATGGCGTGAACCGAGGCGCTTCCTCCTACTACGATAGCTTCACCCTTCAAAAGATAACGACGGCTGACGCAGGCACCTGGAGCTTCGAGGTGAGTAATCCGGGATCAAAGACCACGAGCCCGGGCAAATTGATCACTGTGGTGAGTGCCATCAGCATGAGCAAGATCGTGGCCGAAGGTGGAAGCGTGACCTCCACCGTGACACTCACGCCCCCAAATCCCGCCGCGACTTACCAGTGGCGTCTGAATGGACAGCCTCTGACCAGTGCGCTGGGCACCGTCACCGGCGCGGATAGCAGCAAGCTCACCATCATAGACCTGAAAGGTGAGGCGGACGGGGACTACACCTGCCGCGTCACCGCCGGCGCTGATACCCTGGAACTCGAGGTGGGGCAGCTCCAGATCGGCCTGAAGCCAGTCATCAATCAGGAAACGGACAAGACTTACCGAGTGAGCGAACCCGTGGACATTTACATCAGCACCGAAAACTCCCCGACGAGTATCACGGTATCGAAGCTGCCGGCTGGACTGAAGTATGTCCCGACACAGCAGCGCATCACCGGACGGCCCACCGCCGCAGGTGCCCTGCCGGTCACGATCTTTGGTACCAATAAGTATGGCAAAGGCCAGTCGATGACCTTTAACATCGCGGTGAACGCGCTCGCTCCAGGAGTCGTGGGCACCTTTGAGGGCTTGGTTTCGCGTTATGTAGAGCCTCGCGAGCTCGGGGGGAAAGGGCGCTTCACCATCGCCAGCACCGGGGCCATCACGGGCACAGTCGTTGTCGGAGCGGGGACATACCTCATCAACACCGTCGTAAATGCATCGACGACCTCGGACGAGGTCAGCTTCTACCTTCAGGAGGTCAAATCGGGGCTGAACCCGAAACTGCAGATCAGCGCCACCTTCGATAACAATTCCTTCAATGGCAGCGTCAGCAGCAGCACCGGCGGTGGATCTCTAGACGGCTACCGCAATATCTGGAGCAAGACCAGCCCGCCACCCTCCATCGGGGATTTCAATGCCCTCTTCACGCCGCAGTCCTCCTGGCTCTCCGATCCCGCAGCACCGCACGGGCACAGCTACGCCACCTTTAAAGTGGCAGACACAGGCCTCGTGAGCATCACCGGGCGCATGGCGGATGGTACCACCACCACTGGCAGCAGCATCTTCGGTCCCTTGGGCGAGATGCCGCTTTTCATCCCCATCTACAGCAACCGCGGTTCCCTACTCGGGACGCCAGTCATCACGGGCACGGCTGTCGGCGGAATCTGCTCCTGGAATAAAAACCTGGCCGCTGGTGGCAGGGCCTACACCTCTGGATTTTCCCTCGTCGGGCTGGATGTCACCGGCAGCAAATATCTAAAGCCAGTCCCGACCCTGGGTCAGCGCTTTTTGGGTCTGGCGGCCACCGCGCAGAACGCTGTGATGAACTTCTCTGACGCCACACTGAGCAGCGCCCTGAACCTGCCGCTGACCGTCACGGACAAAAACGCCCCCGTCTACGTGCTGCCGAACACCTACTCCCTGTCCGTGAAGATCGACGCCGCGACCGGGCTGGTGAGCGGCACCTTCAAAGTCACCGATTCAAATCCAATCCTCTCCGGCAAAACTGTGACCCGCACCGGCACCTGGTATGGCCTCGTGATCCCCAGCCAGGACCGCGCAGCAGGTTTCTTCACCCTCCCAGACCTGCCCGCCGCCGGTCCTCCAACGAGCCTCACGAACATCGCCACCAATCCCCTACGGTCAGGCATCTTTGAGATGACAAAGCCCCCCGTGGGGCCCTGAGCCTTCTCTGCATGAGGGCACGGAATGCCTGCCCTCATTTTGATCTCTTGAAAGTTCCTAAGCCGAGCCTTCCTCATCAGCGTCTTGTCAGCGGTTTAAACCAGTCTGCTCTACCAAGAGAACCCCTGCCTGAAGCTAGCCGGGCTCCGTCACCTTTTCCAAACCGGCTAGCTCGGGAGTGCTGCATGGAAGTGCTTGCGACTTGGGAAAAGTGACGCACGGAACGCCATGCTCACGGACTACCACACGCACACGCCGCTTTGCCTTCATGCCGAGGGGAATCCAGTCGATTACGCACGTCACGCGCAGGCCATCGGTCTGGCAGAGATCGGCCTCTCCGACCACAATCCGATGCCGGAGAAGTATGATGACTGGCGGATGCTGCTCTCAGACCTGCCACGCTATTTTGAACTGGTGCAGGAGGCCCGGGAAGCATTACCGGAGTTTCCGATCCGGCTCGCGCTGGAGTGTGACTACCTGGAAGGCCGGGAAGGCTGGATCGAGCAAACGACTGGCATGGCGGACTGGGATTACCTCATCGGCAGCGTGCATTACATTCACGATGGCATCGCGGTGGATGACCCGAAGCATGTCTCGCGCTGGAAGTCGGCGAGCGACATCGAGCACATGTGGGGCATGTACTGGAAGCTCTACGAGCAGATGATCCGCACGCGGATGTTTGATTTCTACGCCCATCCCGACTTGGCGAAACGCTTCGGCCTCCGCCCCGAAGGTGATCTGCGCCGTTACTACGAGCCGGTCATCCAAGCTCTGGTGGACACTCAGGGCGTGCTGGAAGTCAGCACCGCCGGTTTGCGCAAAGATGTGCGCGAGATCTATCCGGCGCGCGAGATGCTGGAGATGGCCTTTGCCGCCAGGGTGCCCATCGTCATCAACTCCGATGCACATCTGCCCACTGACGTCGGCGTGGATTTTGACAAGGCGCTAACGCTAGTTCGCAGTGTCGGCTACACGACAACAGTCCGCTTTGAGAAGCGGCAGAGGAAGGTCGTTCCCCTGCCGGAGACATGGCCAGCGCGCTGATCAGGGCTTCGCGACGCCTTTGATGCTGAAGTCATCATATTCCACGTCCACGGCATTCGTGGTAAGGCTGATGAGAGACTTCGTGTCATGGGTGATGCCGGGGGACTTGAAGCTGCCGGTGGGTTTACCATCAATGCTGACGCTGAGCTCGTCGCCGCTGGTTTGGACGACGAGGGTGTGCCATTCGCTGAGGCTGATCTTGGTAGGGACGCGTGACTGCTTGGTGGCGAGCATCTTTTTCTCGTCAGCGGTGAGTTGGTTGGCTTTCTT